>JAPLWQ010000002.1 GCA_026396515.1 Candidatus Magasanikiibacteriota bacterium
CAACCTGCTTCTGGTACAATACACTCCCATGGTGTGACGGGCGGTGTGTACAAGACCCGAGAACGTATTCACCGCGACATTCTGATTCACGATTACTAGCGATTCCAACTTCATGAAGTCGAGTTGCAGACTTCAATCCGGACTACGAGAAGTTTTGTGAGATTAGCTCCGCCTCACGGCTTGGCAACCCTTTGTACTCCCCATTGTAACACGTGTGTAGCCCTACTCGTAAGGGCCATGATGACTTGACGTCATCCCCACCTTCCTCCAGTTTATCACTGGCAGTCCCCTTAGAGTTCCCCTTTCGGATGGCAACTAAGGGCGAGGGTTGCGCTCGTTACGGGACTTAACCCAACATCTCACGACACGAGCTGACGACAGCCATGCAGCACCTGTCTCTTGGTTCCCGAAGGCACATCTAGCTTTCGCTTGATTTCCTGGGATGTCAAACCTCGGTAAGGTTCTTCGCTTAGCGTCGAATTAAACCACATGCTCCACCGCTTGTGCGGGTCCCCGTCTATTCCTTTGAGTTTTAATCTTGCGATCGTACTCCCCAGGCGGCGCACTTAACGCATTTGCTTTTTTAAACGGCACTGACAGGGTCGATACTGCCAATACCTAGTGCGCATAGTTTAGGGCGTGGACTACCAGGGTATCTAATCCTGTTTGCTCCCCACGCTTTCGTCCCTTAGTGTCAGGAATGTACCAGTAAGCTGCCTTCGCATTTGGTGTTCTTGCGGATATCAACGCTTATTACGACTACACCCGCAATTCCGCTTACCTCTTCCATCCTCTAGAATGGTAGTTTCAAGGGCAGCCTTCGCGTTGAGCGCGAAGTTTTAACCCTTGACCCGCCGTTCCACCTACGGACCCTTTATGCCCAGTAAATCCGGATAACGCTTGAGGTCTCTGTATTACCGCTGCTGCTGGCACAGAGTTAGCAACCTCTTATTCTTCAGGTACCGTCACGAATTCTTCCCTGAAAAAAGCAGTTTACGAGCCGAAGCCCTTCATCCTGCACGCGGCGTCGCTCCCTCAGACTTTCGTCCATTGGGGAATATTCTCGACTGCAGCCACCCGTAGGTGTCTGGGCAGTGTCTCAGTCCCAGTGAGGCAGGTCACGCTCTCACGCCTGCTACTGATCAAAGCCTTGGTGGGCCGTTACCTCACCAACTAGCTAATCAGACATAGGCCCCTCTCCGAGTGCCGTAGCTTTAAATGCGAATGACTTATGTCCCCGCATTGCTATCGGGTATTAATCCGCCTTTCGGCAGGCTATCCCCGTCTCGGAGGTGGGTTACCAATGTGTTACTCACCCGTTTGCCGGTCCGTGCCTCGTATTGCTACAAGGCCGATCCCGCGACTTGCATGCCTTAAACACGCCGCCAGCGTTCATCCTGAGCTAGGATCAAACTCTTAAATAAGAATTTGAAGATTTCTCAATAAAGAGAAATTGTAATTGTTTTTTTGGAATAAACGATTTACCCCGTAGTGAACCGGGAGGTTCTGCTACCGGGGTTCTTGTGTGGTTTTTGTCACACTTGTGTTGTCAAAGTTCATCTTCCCGAACAGCTCGCCATCGGCGAACCGCTTAAGCGGAAAGAAAAAAGAGAAAGCCAAACTGACTTGCTCTTTTCTCTTTCCAGTATCCGGCGGGACTTAGAAAAATTTTTTGATTTGAAAGGTGAAGGTCGTAACAATAGTTTTTAGTGTGTTAAAAGTACACTAATGGCCATTTTTTGTCAAGAGATAGCGATATCCACCGCCCTGTGGATAGCAATATATGTTTTGTTTATGAAACCGAAATAGCGTCTTTTTGGCTTATTTACTATGTTTTTTACGCCATTCGGCAATTTTTTTATGATTTCCGGACAAGAGAACTTTCGGTACTTTTGAACCCAAAAAATTTTCAGGTCTTGTAAATTGGGGGTATTCGCGCATAATTTTTGACTTCCCACCATGAGTTTCTTCCAGAAGCGATTCGTCATTGCCAAGCACTCCGGGGATGAGCCGGGCCACTGCCTCAACAATCGTAAGGGCCGGCAATTCACCGCCCGACAATACATAATCCCCTGCCGAAATTTTTTCATCAGCCAGCTTATATATCCGCTCATCGAATCCTTCATAGCGTCCGCAGACTAAAACCAAACGATCCAATTTTGAAAATTTTTCCGCCATGCGCTGATCAAATTTTTTTCCGGCCGGATCCATAATTAGTATTTTTGTTTTACTCTTTCCTTTCTTGGCATTTATTTTTTTCAGACAATCATAAATCGGCTGAACCTGAAGCACCATGCCTGCGCCGCCGCCGTACGGCTTATCATCCACATGCCGCTGTTTGTCTTTGGTATAGTCGCGAAAATTATGCGCCGCAATTTTAATTAGGCCGGCTTTTTGCCCCCGCTTTAAAATACTCTCTGCAGAGTAGCTATAAATAATGTCGGGAAATAAAGTTAGAATATCAAATTTCATAATTTCATTTTAACACCAACCATCATTGACATAAATGACCACGCATGTTAGGTTGACTCTACCGCGGGTAACTGGGCAAAAGCCCGCCAAGTCGCCGGAATGGTCCGGTGCAAGCTCTCATTCTCCTTGTGGCGAGACGAGCTAGTGAAAGTACCTTTTTGCCTAGCCACCGACACGGTCAACCTCCTACGAGGGTGCTCGTTCCCCCGGTACCCTTTGGTCCGGAGTCGGTGGCTTCTTTTTTTATCATTTTATCACAACGCATTATACAAAACCATCCCGATAGAATCGGGATGGTTTTAAGTTTTTATATATCCAAGTTATCTACCGCGCTGGTATCAATCGGTTGCTGTTCATCGGTTCGAGCCACTCTCGGACCACGGCCGCCGACCGGTTCATTGATCTTCAGATTCACGCGGGCGTTGTTCTTTGCTCCAACGATTTTGAGCAAAGTACGAATGGAACGGGCGGTCTGTCCGCTTCTGCCGATCACATAGCCCATGTCGCTCGGATTGACATCTAAAGTGAGGAGAACTCCTCTTTCGTCAATCACGCGCTCTACCTTCACATCGTTCGGATTGTTGACAATCGCTTTAACGACGAGTTCTAGAAATTGCTGATCGCTATTCATAGAGAATAACTTAATTTTTAATGAACGGGCAACTTGTTCGACATGCGATTTGCCTAAATTGGCAAACCGGCGCAAGCCGCCACGATTCTTTTTGGATTATATCAACGCTCTGTATCTGCGTCAAGTTTCAGTTTTTTATGCCGTCGGAGCTTCAGAGGTCGGAATTGGCTCTGCCGGTTTTACTTCCTCAACCGGTGCAACTTCTACTTTCGGTTCTTCAGCCACCGGGACCGGTATTTCTGCCTCGGATTTTTCTTCAACAGGTGCTTCAACCGACTTCACTTCCTCAACCGGCGCAGGCTCTGTTTTTGTTTCTTCAACCGCTACCGGTGCGGGCGTCTCAACCGGTGCTTCCGCCTGCACTTTTGCCGCTTCTTCTGCGGCCGCTTTCGCTTCTGCTTCGGCTTTCGCCTTGGCTTCAGCGTCGGCTTTTGCTTTGGCTGCTGTCTCAACTTTCGCTTTATCTTTTTCTTCCAGTTTTGCTTTACGTTTTTTTGATAAATAAACCGATTTCATTTTCTTACCCTCAATGATTTTGTTCGTCACCAGTAAATTATTCACTGTTTCGGACATTTGCGCCCCTTTAGAAATCCAATGTTTAACTTTCTCGGCATCAATATTCAATTGGTTTTCTTTTAAGTGCGGATTAAAAGTACCCAGTTGCTCAAGGTAATCGCCGTGAGTGTCTTTGGTCTTTTCCGAAATAATAATGCGGTAGGTCGGATATTTCTTCTTGCCCACGCGCTGTAAACGGATAATCAACATAAATAATCAATATCTTTATATATAATTGGCAATTTCAGCCCGGGTTTCGTGGACCGCAGGCTCAGAGAGCGTGATAAATATACAATAAAAGCGCTTTCTTGTCAACAGGCGCTATTCAGCCTCCTTTGGCGCGTCCTCCATATTTACACTGAGTAACCGCGAAACGCCATCAGCGGCCATAGCCACGCCGTAGAGCGCATCAACCGAATGCATGGTCACGCGGTTGTGAGTGATAAGAACAAACTGAGCGTGGCGGGAAAGTTCTTCGATAATTTTAGTGAAACGCACAGTATTGGCCTCATCAAGGGCCGCTTCCACTTCATCGAGTACAACAAACGGCGACGGGTTGTAATTTAACACGGCGCAAATCAAAGCAATCGATGTCAGGGTGCGCTCTCCGCCGGACAAAGAATTCAGACTCTTTATTTTTTTCCCGGGCGGGTTGGCAATCACTTCAATACCGGCCAAAATCTTTTCACCTTTTTTCTTTTTAACTGTTTCAACATTTTCCACTACCGGCATTTCAACCGCTGTCCCTCCTCCGGCCTCTAAAATCATTTCGTCTTCCGGTGATTCTTCTTCATACATTTCAATTAAATCCGCGGATCCTCCTTCAAACAAAATCTTGAAAAACCGGCTAAACTCCCTGCGTATGTTGCGGAAAGCGACGGCGCGTTTTGTTTTCATCAGATCATCAAGTTCAACAACCATTTTTTTCAGGTCGTCGGTCGCCTGGCGCAAATCATTCAATTGATTATATAAAAAGTTGAAGCGCTCTTTAGTGGTCTCATATTCGCTCACCACTTCCTCGTCGATTCCGCCTATTAAATTCAATTGATATTTCAATTTCTGAATTTCTGCCGCCACCCTCTCAAGTTCTTCCGGCGCCACAGCATCTGACCGCCGGTTAACAATTGATTCGAGCGACACGTTCATATCATTTTGTACCTCCTCAGTAAGCGATTCGGCGCGAGTTTCCAAACGCGCCATTTGTACTCGCCTGTCATTGCGCTCCGCTGAAACAGCATTCAATTCATTTTGCTTTTTTTGCATTTCTTCCTGCAAGGAAAAAACCCTTTGCTTTTTTTCTTCTTCACGCTCATTAAACTCCCGCATCTCCCGCTCCAGCGCCGCGACCGCTTCGGCTTTCGCGCTCATTTCCAAAACCAGTTTCTCTTTTTCACGATTTAGATCCGACAATTTCACCCCGAATTCCTCCGGGCTCATTTTGAAAAACGAGAGTTCGCGCTCAATCTGGGCCGATTCTTTCTCCACGTTTTGCTTTTCGCTCTCAATCATCTGCCTTTTCGCAGTATTGGACTCTCTTCTTACTTCAAGCGACTGCAGTTCTCGTTTTACCGCATCAAGCGCCTGTTCAATGTCTACAAGATTTTGTTGTTCTACCAGCAATTCCTGCTGGCAATCTTTCAGCCTGTCTCCGGCGCTCATCGCCACTTTCGCCGAAAAGCTGAGCGCATTGGAACGGTCGCGCCTCCAGCCGCCCTTCATCACCCCCCGCTTTTCGATTAAGTCGCCATCGAGTGTCACCATTCGCGCTCTTCCAATGCCGATGCGTTGAGCCGTTTTTAAGTCTTTAACAACCAGAGTATTACCGAGAGCGTATGAAAAAATATTGGAAAATTTGGAGTCAAAACGAATTAAATCGGTCGCCCGTCCGATAACATCCTGCTCGCCTATCAGGGCGGAAATTTCCGCGTCTTCCGGACGCTCCATAATTTTATTCAACGGTAAAAAAGTGGCGATGCCCAAACGCTTTTCCCGCAAATAATTTATTGACGCTCTGGCAACCTCGTCGGATTCCACCACTACTGAAGATAAATTGCCTCCGGCGGCAACATCCAGAGCCATTCGGTAGCGCTCTTCGGTCTCACCGAGCTCCGCCACAATGCCGTAAATTTTACCGAGCTGTGAGCGTGCATCGAGCACCGCCTTTACGGTTGATAAGCCCGATACCTGAAGATAGCTCTGCTCCGACTGTCCCTCAATCATCTCGCTTTGCAAACGGGAAATTTTTACCATCCGCTCGGCTTTTTCCGCCGTGCGGTCGTCAATTTTCTTTTTTTGCTTCCAAATTTCTTCGTTTGTTTTTTCCTCCGATGAAATTAGGATGCCAATCTCGGATTCCAATTTATCTTTTTGAAATGTAAGTTCATTAAATTTATTTTCCAGCCAGGTAATATTCTGCTTTCCTTCACGGCCGTATTCAGCATGCATCTGACCGTCGATAATCGCCGCCTGCCGTTCTATTTCATTTCTGGATCTTAGCGCTTCCTCATGTCTTTTTTGCAAATCAGCAAATACTTCCTGACGGCTAGCCGAACGCGCAAAATCAGCCAGTTCGTTTTGAACCGCGCTTAAATCTTTATGCAAAAACGCATATTGTTCATCGGAAGACTTTAACGCAGATACTATCTCATCAAGTTCATTTTTATTGCGCCAATACAATGTGGAATAATATTTTTCCTGCGTGTCGCGAAGTTCCATTTCCACCACCTGCCGCTTTTCCAACTTCCTCACCTGCCTCTGAAGAATCTTCAGGCGCGGTTCAACCTCTTGCATTAAACGCTCAGCCTGCGTCATGTTGTCGGTCGTACGATCAAGCTTCAATTCCGCCTGATGCCGTTTTATTTTAAATTCCTTTATGCCGGCCGCCTCATCTAAAAAATCTTTTCGCTCGCTCGGGCTAAGCAAAAGCATGCGGTCAATCATGCCCTGCCCAACAATGCCATATGACCCCTCGGCAAATTGCGCCTGCGCCAGCACCAAATGAATGTCAAAAAGCCTAACCGGATTATTATTGATAATATATTCGCTTTCGCCTGAGCGGTAGAGCCGCCGGCAAATCACAATTTCCGGATAATCTTTAAGTATTTTCCCGTCGCTGTTATCCAGCGTCATAACGATTTCGGCGGCGCTCATCTGCCCCTTGGTTTCCGAACCGTTAAATATCACATCCTCGCTTTTTTTGCCGCGCACCGCCTTTAAGCTCTGCTCTCCCATCACCCAGCGGATCGCATCAACGATATTTGATTTGCCCGAACCATTTGGACCGACAATGGCCGTAACGCTAAAACGGCCGTCTTTGGGCGGCAAAAAATCCACTACTGTTTTATTGGCAAATGATTTGAAACCCGCAAGTTCCAATCGCTTCAAATACATAATTTCCAGCCGTAATTTTAGGTAATTATATCATATCTTGACAAGCGTGGGCAAGAGGAATATACTGCTATGTTCAACGAAAAAAGTACTATGCAAGCTATTGCCGAACAAATTCATAATCACCTGACCAATGCGAGAAAAATCGTCATTGTTCCTCACCCCAACCCGGATGGTGATGCTTTGGGCTCAGTTAGCGCTTTGGCCGAATATTTGAATAATATCGGACGGGATTTTTTGGTATATTGCCCCACGCCGATTAATTCGAAATTGAATTATCTGCCGAATGTCCCTCAAATTCATACCGGCGAAAATATTTTTTCAGACCATATGGTTGATACGGTGGTCGTGCTTGATTCCGGCGATTTGCGCTATGCCGGCATTGCCGGACTGATGAAAAATCATCCGGCGTATATCATTAACATTGACCATCATGCCACCAATGAAAACTATGGGCATTTTAATCTTGTTAAAACAAATGCTTCGTCAACCACGGAGATACTTTACCGCTACTTTGAAATAAACCGCGTGGCAGTTAGCCGGCATATGGCCACCAACCTGCTCTCCGGTCTGATTACCGATACTGACAATTTTACAAACTCCGCCACCTCTCCGGCCTCGCTTGCCATCGCCGGCGAACTTGTCCGTTTGGGAGCAAACTTCAAAATGATTAATTTCTTCACCCAGAAAGATAAGACGCTGAACATTTTACGCCTTTGGGGAGCGGCTCTTAGCCGGCTTAGCAAACACAGCGGCCTGAATCTAACTTATACATATTTAAAACTCGCAGATTTTGAATCAGCGGGTCTAACGGAAAATGACGGCGACGGCCTGGCTAATTTTATGAATAACATTGATGGAAGCAATATCTCCCTCATCCTGATAGAGACCGCGAACGGAAAAGTGAAGGGCAGTTTCCGCACAACCATGGAAGATACGGATGTTTCAGCCCTGGCAAAAAAACTCGGCGGCGGAGGCCACAAAAAAGCGGCTGGATTTAATACTGAAGGGACAGTTGAGGAAGTCTTGGACCGCATTTTGAATATGAAATAGAATAATGTATAATAATTCAATAAAGATAACTTTAATCAATATGACAAAAAATATCATGCAAAACCCTTCTTCGCAGCACCTCATACCGATTGTTGTCGAGAAAACATCATTTGGCGAACGCTCATACGACATCTACTCCCGCCTGCTTCAGGACAGAATCGTATTTCTGGGCGGACCTATTGATGATGCGGTGGCGAACACCATTATCGCTCAAATACTATTTCTGGATAATCAAAATTCCGACAAAGATATAAAAATATACATCAATTCTCCGGGCGGCTCTGTCACAGCCGGCATGGCAATCTACGACACCATGCAATATGTAAAATCGGATGTCTCAACCATCTGTATTGGCATGGCGGCAAGCATGGCGGCAGTGCTTTTAGCCGCCGGTCAAAAAGGTAAACGATTTGCACTGCCCAATTCCGAAATTATGATCCACCAGGTTATGGGAGGTATGGAAGGCCAGGCCAGCGATATCAAGATTCACGCCGAGAGAATATTGAATATGAAGGAACGACTGAACAAAATTTTAGCCAAACACACCGGCCAGCCAATCGCTACCGTGGAAAAGGATACCGATAGAGATAATTTTATGGCGGCGATTGACGCAAAAAAATACGGTTTAGTGGATAAAGTGCTGTAATAAGCCCAATAACAAAAGAAAATCCGCTAATCTAAGCGGATTTTTTGATATATTTACGGAGTGCCCTTGACAAAACCGCTGATATGTGGTATACTTCTTAGTTCCTAAAAATTCTAGCTTGAAATGCGGAAAAGTGCCCGCGGGCCTAATAAGCCCTCGAGAGAGGCGGATACTTTCCCGTATTCACACAAGCATGGGGATGTGGTAACGGCAAGCGCAGGCTTCGGCTCGCCTTCGCCCTTATCACATCTTCTTGAATACGGAAACAATAGGGGGGGCTATTTTCCCCCTGCAAAAACAACCTCCTCCCCATTCGGGGAGGAGTTTTGTATTTAATAGTTATGGTGTGGTGCTTGCCGTGCTCGAGGCAACGGGCGTGGGCGAACTTGAAACAGTACTGCTCGCCATTGGCGCGCAATTTGTTAAATCAGGACATGCCGCCGGATCAACGCCCACCATGCAAATTTTTGGCAGCGGCCGGTAATAGCTGGAAAAAACGCGTTCAATCTTTTCCGTGGTAGAAGTAAAGCGGGTATAGGTAAAACTGGCGACAGCTCCGCGGAAAGCATTCTGGCATATTTTCTCACCGGGTTTCAAGGTGGTCGTATATGTTTCCTGCGGCACTCCTGCCGGAATCCATTTGCTTACCAATGGATGAGTAAATGAACCCGACCTGCCATCCGGCTTTCCCCAAAGAGTAAAAGTGAGGCGCTGTTTCTTGTAATCTATTATCGTTTCCAAAAGAAGATAGCTTCCCGTATCATTTAAAAACTTAAAATCAAGTATCGGTTCATATAGAGTCGCGTCGGTGCCCGGGTTGCCATTTACCGGATCGGCATAATAACCTACCACCAGCGAGTGATTGGTGCGCTCGGTTATCGGCATCCCGGAATTCATAGCCATACGAAACAGCGTGGTGCCGATCTGACACATACCTCCGCCGATTTCCTTTTTTATCTGATTCCCTTTTATCACTTCTTCCGGCAAATATCCGTTCTCTGACGTAAACGGGCCGGCATAACGAATTGAAGAAAATACTTCACCCGGAGCGATAATAGTGCCATTCAATCTTGCCACGGCGTGAGCGATATTTTTAATTCTGTTTGTATGGCTGTCATAAAATGTGGAAAAGCCGGAACCGATTACTGAGGTTATGCCCAAATTATTTACATCAGCCATCTTGATTTTCGGCTCAGCCGAATCCACGATCAGAGAAATCGTGGCGCTGGCACTGGCCGACCCGTTATTCCGGCCCTGCATTAAACCATTTATCGCCGTTAATGTTTTATCAATATTTAATGCTTGACCGACACTGCCGCTTCTGAACTCCTGCACCTTTCCATTTTCCATTACGAACTTTGATTCCTCGGCCGGTTTGTCCAGCACATATTTATAATTATCCAAAAACTTTCTTGCTTTTTCATCATCCAGAGCCAGCCAAACATTCCCCGCGTCATCTACTTGCGGAGCAAGCGATGCGCCAATATCTTCGGAGGAAATCCGCCCGGTTTTTGTTTCAGCCGTTTCCGGATCCGCATAGGTAAGAATAATATCGCCATATCCGAGAACTTTTGTAATTTTTTCTTCAAGCCCCTCCAGATATTTCGACTCGGTTTTTGGCGTGACAATTTCTTTTGCTATTATTTGCGGCTCCAAATTCAGAGCGGACAAACGCATTGCGGTATCAACAACGATTTTGTCATAATTAAAAACTTCTCCGGCCCGCTCTTTAATCACCTCATACTTTAACGGGTCGCGGGATGTAATTTTAATTCCGGCGTTTTGCGGTATTTTTTCCATTGAAGACAGCTCACTTTTTATTATTTCAATAAATTTATCTTTTTGAATATTAACCGGTAAAAAAATACGCGAATTTTTCATCCTCAAAAGAAGCGGGTCAATATATTTCCTCCACGCGTTTGTGCCGCTTCGTCCGGCATCAAACGCCACTTTTTCAATACTGTCATGACCAAGTGAAACCAGCTCAATTACGGCATCGCTTTCGCGGATTGTTGTGTCAATTTGAAAACGCTTTTCAGCGCCGGCATCATTATAAATATACACAATCCCCTCCTTGTTTAATCTGTCATTTATGCCGTCTATAAATACTCTTATTGATTCTTCATCCATCCCGCCCAAGGGATAATCGCCTAAGTATACGCCCGGATAAACCTTGCCGGCGTATTTTTTTGTATAACCGAAAACCGAACCGCAAAATACCAATGATATAAATATAAATACGGCAATAAAATAAAACACGGCCCAAAATATATGGCGCCGCGGCTGCTCGGTGACTGTGCCGAGTATTACCGAACCCTGACCAATTTTTTCTTCTTCTTTCATATTTGCTTACTCTTCAACAATTGTAATCGGTATCGTTTGGTCAACCTTAACTTTTGGCAAACGCACGGTCAGCAAACCAAAATAGTATTCGGCCTTAGCTGCCTCCAAATAAACATCCACCGGTAAAACAATGCTGCGCGAAAATTTACCCCAATAGCATTCGCTAAAATGATAGTAAGCGCCATCCGGCACCGGCGATTTTCTGTCACCACGGATAGTGAGCAGGTCATTGTTTAGATGTAATTCTATATTGCCTTTTGGCGCGCCGGCCATTGGCGCGACAATAAGCAGTTCGTTGTCTGTTTCCGCCACATCAACGGATAATTGACCCTCGTGGTGATCTTCAATTTCAGAAGCATTTTGCAGGGACGAAAAAAAAGATAAATCGCCATTTAGATCCTCTGGCATTTCCACCGGTAATGAATATTTTTTGGTATTAGCGGGCTGCATAAAAGAATGTCATTCCATATTATTATAGTACATTCTGAGAAAAAAGGAAATATAAAAGGCCGGGAAGGAACTACGTCCTGCCCGGCCGGAAAACTGCGAAAAAACGACGAAAATCAATCCATGCGCCAAGGAAAAGCGGTCTGGCCGATATCTCGGTTCTCGGCGCAAAGTTCGAGTGACAACTCCACATGGTCTTTATCCCAACCAAGAAGAGGCACTCGCTTGGGCCACGGTTCATTCTCACCCAGATTGGCTGTATAGCCGTGAAGCCAAACGAACGGAACTTCACTACCATCCATGGCCACAAGCCAATTAGGAAAATGCGCCGCCGCCGACATTATCGCGGCGTGAGGCGACTCCTCGGCACTCCGAACATTAACCGGCTTTGCGCCGATGTGACGCGGAGAAAAATCGATGGTTTCCCAGCGCAGACAAACACCCGGATGGCGTGCGCCCGGAAGCAATGAGGGAAGTCCCTTATCATTTCTATACGCGTGAATGTTCTTCTCGCGCATATTGCGGGCGATCACTTCCCAGAGAGACTGGTAAGTCCCTTGCACGGTTTCGAGATAAACCACCAGCACCACGGCCGACAACTTCTTTGACGGCCATTTTGGCGGGTCGTGGTTGAATGCCGAAAATACCGATTCAGGAATCTTCCAGAAAAAGCGCTCATTCCACTCGAGCACATTAACAAACTGATTAGTCGGACTGACGAAATATTCTGAATTGAAATTCAGCATCTGCGGAGGCAAGGTGATCCGGTCGTGCTGAGCGACAAACTGCCCCTCAGCAATGCTGCGCAGATTTTTTATGATCCGCACAGCCTCTTCCGAATCCGCCCTCATCAACTGATCCTGAATCTCCGCTGTCAGCGAATTGAAATCCCTCAATAACGAGGGGTCTACGCGATGGACCTCGGAACTTCCCATCTTCCCCTCCCTCTTCCTACCGCAAAAAGCGGCATATTTGTTTGTAAAATGAACAATATATTATGCTACTTAAAAATACTGATTTTGTCAAGTATCAACTAAAAACAAAAATCCGCCCCTGGAATATTTGATGGGACGGATTTGCCTGTCTTCAAAAATAATTATTCAACCGTAGCAGATGGCGTAGAAGTCGCCGACGGCTTTACCGGGAAAACTGTTTTTAATTCATTTTTCGCTGATTCAACCGCCATTTTAAAATCGGCGATCGCCTTGTCGAATGCGGCCTTTCTTACAGCATTAAGCGCTTTCACCTGATCGCTTACTTTCACCACTGCCGCGCGGTCGGTTTTAAATTTGTCCCGGGCAGCTTCAATAGAGCTCTTCAGGTCAGTACGCACTGTTGCGGACTCAACACCGGCGGCACAATCGGCTACGGCCTTATTCTCGACTGCTTTGATTGTCACTTTGTATGTAGCAAGTGCTGCGTCCATACCTGCCTTGCGGTCTGTTATTGCCTTATCAAGACCTGTGCGGTAATTTGTTATCGCCACATCAATCGCAGCGCGTCTAACTACCACAGCAGCCTCAACAGATAATTGAAACTTTTCTACGGCCGCCTTCTGCTCGTCAGTTGTGGCTTTGCCGAGTAATTTTTCATATCCGGTCACGCGCCGGCTGTCTAAATCAGTGCGCTTTTCAATCAATTTGTTATCTCTCTCGGCATGACGTTTTTCGAAGAGGCCCTCTTGTTCTGTCCGTTTGGCTGACAACTTGTTTTCCAGTTCTGCTATTTTTGTTTCTTTCGCCGCATTATAAGATGCCAGGCGGGAGCAGAATGTTTCTGAAACCTTAGAAGTGGTTGTATCTGTATCGGCGACACGCGCCATGGCGAACGTCGGTGTTGCGACCATCGTTCCAATCACGGCAACGGCTAAAGTTAATGATATATATTTTTTATTCATACAATGTAGTTACACTGTCAAATGCCATTAAGGCCTCGGCATCATAATCACCCATACTGGCGTCTTCAGCTTCAGCATCGGCAATCGCTTCAGTGTCTATTGTCTCGTTTATTATCTCGTCAACGGACTGCGCGACCTCGGCGGAAGCAAATTCCGTGGGCGCGATTACGTTCTGCGTCGCTGCCTGCTTCTGAACTGTCGGCTGATTTAATGGCGCAACAGAGAAACGCCAGTAACCGATCGCGGCAATCACGACGACTGCGAGCCCGACCGGCACTGCGACTTTCCAAAATGAATTCATAATATTTTTTATATGTTCAAAGAGATTATTGGTAAGGGCCTGACCTTTGTTTGCCCCCATATTAGTTAAACGAGTGTCAGATTTTTTTGTGACAGGGGTATTGATTTTATTTAACACAGACCGCAAACTTTCAGCCGTCGGCTTAATCTTTTTTGCTTCGGAATAAAGCAACTGCTCAATTTTATCAAATTCGTTCTCCATATTCATTTACCCCGTTAAATATTATTTCAACAAGTATATTCTAAACAAATTTTTACTTTTTAATTTCTTTTACGGCGCTTCTTCTGGGCCATATTTAACCGGGTTTAATATTGTTTTCAATAATTTGAGGGCTCGGGATTGGCGCTGCCGGACAGCATCCTCTCTTATTCCAATCTGCTCGCTGATTTCTCTGGCGGAAAATCCGTTAAAATATTTTAAAATGATAATTTCCTGGTCATCCTCATTCAATTTGTCTAAAGCTCGCCTCACATAAACCGACATTTCCAAACTCTCAACTATTTCTATTTGGCCCGCACTTTTATCGGGTATGTTTTGCCATGCGTCTTCATCATCGTCAAGGCGGATGGTTTTTTTCTTGCGCCAGTAATCAATCAGCGAATTTCTGGCCACTGTAAAAAAATATTTTAAAGGCGTGGCAGTCGCTTCCAGGCGGTCTTTAGCTTCATATACTTTAAGAAAAACCGTCTGTGCCAAATCATTGGCCTGATCTTTGTCTCGCAACCGGCCATAGAGATAACGGAAAACCGGGGTGTAGTATTCATCATAAAGCAAAGCAAATGCTTGGGAATCGCCTTCTTTTGCCCGAAGTATTAATTCTCGCGGATCACTACCGTTTTTAAGCATATCTAAGATAGATAACGAAAAAAAGCGCTATTTGTGACAAGGCCGCTAAATTAGCCATTTTTTTATGGCTGTAAAATATCTTCAGTCCGGCCGTCAACAGAAATGATTACTGATTTGACGGTTGAAAATTGTTTAAGTGTTTCTTCTATTTGCGCTCTGATAGCCCCTACCCGGCAAGAACCGCCGAGGGCTTCTTCTATTTTCTTGTCAAAATCAACTTTTGCCACGTTATTTTCAATGGTCAGGCTTTGAATACCAACACCCATGTTTATGTTCGATAAATAACCGGCGGACTTTTCACTCTCGGTCGGACCTTTGAGCAACTCTTCTATCGCCGCGCGCCCTACCGCCGGTGTACTGGTTATAATGCGCTCAACAGCGTAAACCTTGCTGCAATCAAGCATATTCGGATCTTTAACGGTATTATTGAAAAAAACACTTACCGTCTGGCCGAACACAATCGGATATATTTCTGATTTATCATTTTCCCTAAGATCAGACGGATTATCATTTTTTAATACAAGCGTGCCGGTGGCTGTTTCCGGCGCATCAAATTTCAACACGGCTTCAAACGGTACGCTATTTGTGGTCATCCACTCGCCTTTTGCCTGAGCCGGTGCAATAGCAACCTGCTTGCCGTTTGCATCATATATTTCCACGCGAGCGGTCGCTTCAAAATACCATGAGCCCGGCATTGTGCCATTTATTGTGAGAGATCCAAGAATCGGTTCTTTGAGCGTAGGAGACATTATGCTGGTTTCACGCGGTGTTTCACCTCCAACCGGACACTCGCCGCGAAACATCGCCCATTCTTCACATTGTTTACCGTCGGGGAATATGCACATTCCATATTCGCCCCCGTTTGCATCCTTTTTTATTTCAAGGTTTCCACCTTTTTCATCACAATTTACAGACGCCGGATTTGCCATACCGACATTATTTTGTTCTGTCGATGTCGCCCGCAACTCACAACCGGTTGTCGGCATTGCCGCGCTGGGATTGCCGTGCTTGACCCAAGCTCCATTTTGACAAAGCCAAGTATCTTCCGGGGTGGAAAACCTTAGGACCAAAAAAATAACGCCGACGAAAACGATTGCAGCCACCAGACCTGCTAATACTTTTGCCATATATTATTATTAAAATTTGAACTGTCATCCTGAACGAAGCGAAGGATCTCTTCAAAGTTTTATGAAAGATTCTTCATCCGCCAGCCGGCGGGACTCAGAATAACAATTGTTATTATAGCCATCGACCTGAAAAATGGCAAATATTGAAGACATCCGCACTCAAGCCACGCTACAACAAAAAATGTCACCCGAAGGCGGCATCTATATATGATATTTCTGTCCCAAATACAGGCCCTTTTTCCAAAAAACACTCGAGGTTATTTTTTACTCAATAACGAGGAGCCTCACGGGAAGTAAAGTCTCTACGTTCTTTTCATCAAAAAAAACATCTCAAAAATAACGAAAATTAATATTGCACCAAGTAGCCCAAAAACAATAAACACATACGTCGGAATCCCACCACTCTTTGCCACATTGAAGCTAACTGCCACTTCTTGATTAAGATTCTTATAGTCATTAAAATTCGCACTAATTTTATACATACCCGGCGCAATGCTTTCTGGAATTGATATTGAATCCATAAATGAAGCCTGCGTTTCAATCGCTTTTAGCACTTTTAAATACGCCACTTCATTCCCACTCTTATCATATATGTAATATTCTATCCGCAAATCTTTTCTATTGTCATTTTCCGGCCATTTTACCTCTGTTTCAAAATAAACCTTTTCCCCCGCTTTTACTTCCGAGTATTTTTCAGGTATGCCGATGGTAATGCTCATAGCCGACGCAAAATTAGGCAGCATTACTACCACAAATATGATTAGTATTTTAAAATATTTAAATTTCATTTTTATATCCATTTTTCAAAAAACGTATCGGATATGGCACCGGTCCATAATTAAACTTCGAATATTGATATATTCAATCCGTCTTTCTTACCGTAGCTTGTAAATAGGTTTTTTCCTTTTCTTTAACTTTGCTTAATAAAACGTCGGCATTAAATACTTGTCCTCTATATGTTTTATGGACCCATTTAAAAGAATTCGACCCTTCTTTCATCGCTTTTTCAATCATCTTCCTTGCTTTTATACCGGAAAGTTGCCCATCGGGTTGTTTTTCCGGGGACAATTCTTCTGGGGTAAGGGATATAAATTGCTTCTCATCTTTGAGATTGAAAAGTTTAATTGTCGCAGGATTTCCAGCGGTAAAATTCCAATTTGGGGGCACTAAGGTCATAATAGCATCATTGGAAGTTTCATAGAGTAATCTGTATAATTTATTCTTTTCTACAACAAAAGCGCGAATAATTATTAAAACCAAAAACAATGCTACTATTGTAACAACTGAAAGTTCAGAGTTTAGATATATCAAATTTTGCGAATCCTCGAGAATATTTTTGCGAATGCTTAGAGCCATTTCATTCTCAACCGCTATCCAATTTTGAATATTCAAATAGATTTCATTTTTATATTTCCTGTATTCCTCTCCAACCGCCAAAGAGTAAGCTGTATCAATATCCCCTTTCCCCAATGCTTCCCATACTTGAGCTTCTATACCAGATGTCTTAATCTCCGCTCTAACCATATTCATTAAATACACAGCGGTCACATCTTTTACCGATTGAGGTCTTTGGCTTTGCCCTAATAAAACGATTGCTGCCTTTTTTTCTATACGAATATTCATCTCACCCAGCATCTCGTCGTAAGATGATTTTAACTCCTTTATCGACTCATAATCTCCTTTTTGTGCATATAGCAGGGCGGAATAGATTATCCCGGCAGTTTCAGTATCATAATTTTTTGTTGTTAAAGCCAATTGTAGCAAAGGATCTTCAACGTCTTTTATGTGTCTAACATTATTTATTATTTTGCTTTGAAGTGAATAATTTACAGAAAGGTTAATAAATATTAAAAAAATAAGAAAGATAAATCCGCCCAAAATTTTCGTATTATTCTTCATATTATTACTTCTGATTATTTATTATTTTTTTAATATAATCAATTATTGAAAATCCAAAAATTTCGTTTGCGTTTTCTTCCGCAATAACACAACCCATAATTGATGGAACATAGGCATGAGCGCCAAAAACTTCATCACCCATGTAATTTGTATATTGAATAACTTCCTCTATGTGTTCTTCAACAGATTCGTTATTGCCATATTTTTTTACATGTTCTAAGCATTCTATCGCTCCATCACTTTCAATTTCCTGTATCAATACCCCACGCTTATTACTCTTTCCAATATATTCTGAACCGCTCAGAAGTAATCCAGTTTCGTCAATGAGGTAAACTTCATTACCTTTTCCTTTCTCCAATGTTTCTTTCATTAAGCTGCTTATCTTATCCAGTTCAACATCAAAGGCAATTGCACCGATTACTTTATCTTTTTCTATCCTATCAAAAATAGGCCCAAGAACCGAATAGTAATCTCTTTTTTGGAATGGATCATAATATCTCATGAAAATAATTTTTTTATCTTTTGAAACAAAATAAGGAAGTGTACTGTAATCTATTGGCGTAGGACCACTTTCCGCAATAAACATTATCCCCTCTTTAGTAAAAATTGCTATCCTATGAATTATCGGACTAAGCTCATTTATTCTTTTTTTTGCTGTTTCTATTTTTGCTGTATTGTTTGGATCTTTAACAACTTCCTTAAAAACACCAACAGAACCTATAATCTCTAATTTCTCCCTTTGAGACTCAAGAAAATTATTAGCTTCCGCTGCTTTTTCATTTGCGAGTATCTGCAAGCTTTCTTTATGAGCGTCTATTACCTGTCGTTTTTGAACATTTAAACCAAAAAAAACCAGCCCAACTAATAAAATACCAAATATCACGCAAAGCCCTAATGCCAGCTTATTTTTCTTTATAAATTTTTCCATAGTTTATAGATCCTATTTTTTGCGTTTATGTTTAATAAATTGATAGATAATAATGCACGCACCAATACCGCCAATGATTAAAATGGAAACAATCCAAGCCCATGCTAATCCTTTTTTCACTTGGACGGGAACGCTCTTTACTTCAAATGCCTGTTTGAATTCATCTTTAATATTTTCACCATAGGTCGTTGCCAAAATCAAAGTATATTTTCCGTCGCTCAAATTCAGATTTATAAACTCTTTTGTCACAATCTTTTCCGTTTCAACTGTAACTTCGCCGGTATCAGTATAAACGACTTTACTGCCGGCATCTTCAATACGATAAACCATATTAACCGGCGTCGGCACAGTGCCAAAGCTCGAAAATTCCGTCCGGGCAACCAAATCGCTCGATTTATTTATAATACGGCTATCAATGCCCAAAGTAATGTCAAACAACTGCTCAACGACCTCACCAACTGAAGAACTGACAATTTCCAGGGTGGAGGTTGGCTCCTCCGGCGTCGGGATGACAGTTGCCGGCGTAGGGGTTGGCGCTTCCGACGGCGGTTTAATTTGAACCATGGGAGAAACTATTATTGCCAATTGATTGCCACCGGCAAACATATTGGAACTATTCTCATCCAAAGCCATGCTGTCACCGGCAAATTCAATCACGCCCGAACCGCTTTTTGTTGCCACAAAAACAGCTGATCCTAAACTGGTGACCTTATCAAAACCTTCCGGATAACCGGCGGTCCTAATTAGCACGCCGGATGAATTGCTAAAATAGTCATAGCCGCTTTGTCTAAGCGGCATCCAATTTCCCGCATACGACCACGTTTTTAATACTACTAAGTCGGCCGGAAATTTTATACTGGATTTTACAGTATAGTTCATAACCCCATGAGGGTTAACGCTTATATTCACGCGAAACGACTCTCCTTCTTTAACATTTATTTTAACAGGGGAAATAGAAAAATTCGTAGCGGCTTGCGCCTGTCCGGCAAATATAAATGCAATGCTAACCGCCAAAAATATTATAAAACTTTTTTTCATAAGACATTGTTATTTTTCAGTTTTTCCCCAATTAACCATCAGTAAATTAAAATCCAAAATATCAACCAATCCATCCTGATTAGTATCGGCCGAATTGCCAATGATATTTTTACCCCAATTAACCATGAGGGCATTAAAATCTAATATGTCAATTTTGCCATCTCGAACAATGTCTGTGCGCTTTATAGTGTTTACATACCAATCTGTTTGAGTGGCGAGGGCAACATTTACGGTAACGATATAATTTTGGGTTGAACCATCGGCGGCAGTGACAGTGTATGTTTGCGGACTTGAAAAGTTGTTAGCTGCCCCGCTGGCTGGATTAACTGACACTCCGCTCATTATAATGGTTGGCACCAGTGCAGTAACCGATGTTCCATACGGCATGGTTAAAACGATGGATTTTGAACTTTCAATTATTGTTGTTACGCCTACTTGGCCGGAGATAACGAAAGCTGTAATAACCTTGGTAGAGCTGTATGTCGTGCCTCCACCGCCACCACCACCGCCGCCATAACCAAAAGCAATAGATATTGGTTTAATAATTGGTGTAAACAATACAATTGACACAACAATAAAAGCAACAATAAACAAATTGTAATTATTGGGTAATATTTTTTCCATTCTTTTTAATAAACTCATACAAATAAGCCCAAGTAGAGTATACCTGAGCTTCAAGAGCTTCTTTAAATTAGTAACAAAAAATTTACAAAAAAAGCCCAAAATTACATATTTGAGCTTCAAGAGCTTCTCTATTAAATAAAGTATAGCATACTTCACTACACTTGCATATCTGGAAATATTTCCCTGTGGATAACTCACTCATGGTAGTTATGATATTGAAAAACACTTACTTTACCTCGATTTGATACATTTGAAGCTGCGCGTCATTAATGAGCATCTTTAGCCTTGGAGAAGCCAAAAATTCATAGTGTAAGTTATCCACGCTGTTCAAATCCTGAAAGTAAATAATATATTTAATGTCTTGTACCTCAAAATAGTCGATCATTTCATTTGGAACCAAAGATTGTCCATTCTTTATAACCTGATCAAGCTGAAGATAAGCTGCGTTTAACTCTTGATCGTAGATTCCTTCAAGCTCAACACTTTTACTGACCACGGCCTTTGTTCCAAAAAATCGTTTAGCCGGATTAGCAACCAACAGATTGGCATTGAAATTCAACGATAAATAGCCGTGCCAAGGCAAAAATAAAACATGGTAGTCTGAGTTATCAACCTGAATAATATTTTTTGCCTGATACCAAGCTTCCGGATACCAGACCGCCCGCACCTGATTCCTAAATCCACCCCACAATAGATAGCCAAACAAAACAGGGACGAACAAAATCACTATGGGAAAATATGCGACGAACTTTTCCTTTTTTTTCTGCAACCACTCAATACAGATGCCAAGCCCTATTCCCGACAGAACCGCATAGCTTAAGGCCAATAAGCCGACAAACTTTTGACTGTCGCGAAATCCTCGCCAAAAAGGAACATGCTCATACAATGATATATTGAAATTTTTGAATACCGTATCCCCTGCTCCGGTGGAAAAAACAAAAGCCAAAATGCCTAAGGTGGAAAAGAATATTACCCTTGGCCTAAGATCCTTATTTTTAAAACCATAAATTACGCCGATTAAAATTAAAAACCAAATGATAATAAGAGCTAGCCAAAAAACTTGATAGTCCTGCGGCCAGGCGAATTGTCTTGACCAAGGCTGGTTCTCGGCCCAAAAACCATTTAAAGATAAAATATTGACCGTAGTAGATATTTTATCGTGGCCACTGGCGGCAAAAGCCAACCAATGTTGGCGGTCAAATCGTTGTTCAAAAGCTTGCCCGCGCACTATTACGGGGATCAGCCAATAGCTGCCGAGGATTAAAAATAGTGACACGCCGCACAATAAATTCTTAAAAGTTAATTTTAAAAGGACAAGGTTATTTATGGCTAAATATTTAATAGCATAAACCAAAAACCAGACCGCCATAATCACAGCAAGCATGGTAAAAAAATGAAGCGAAAACAGACTGATTAAAAGAATAGAGACAAATAATTTTATACTACTTTTAAAACTTGGTGATTTCGTAAACTTTAAGAGCCAATGAACAAATACCGGCAATAGAGCATAGGCCATCAAATGCGTCCAATGGCCGGCTAAAAAACGCGAGTAAACAAAAGGATTCACGGTATAAAGCAAAGCCGAAAATATGCGGACTGTTTTATTTTCCGACAAAGGTAAAAACTTATATGAGAAATAGCCTAGGCCAAAAAATAAAATAAAAAGGATAATTTTTTGAATTATCCATGCGGGAATGAAGCCACTTACAAAGTGCAATATATAGTAGAACGGTAACGCATTATTATAATTGGTTCCAGAAAATAGTGCTTTTATCTCCGGAGTAAAGACCATGTCCAAAGTCAAAATATAGCCGGGCAGTAGCATCTGCCAAAGAATGAGTATAGCAACAACTGAAAATATAAATATATTTCTATCGGGTAAATGCTTCATACTTGGCTATGATCGACCCAAAACAATTTCTATGTCAGTTGGTAAATTCGGATCCTCAAGCATTTCAAGATTATTATAACTGAGGGCTAAATAATCTTTAACTATATTTGCTTTGGCAAGATTATTCACCGAATATTTAATTATTGTTGTTTGATAATCCTTCTTATCGGCATCGCCGATTTGACTGACAACAAATCCTTGACCCTGCATGTCAGCTTGCAGTTTACGAGCTAGACCGCTGGCGGCTGTACCATTTAGAATAGAAATACTAATTTCACTATTGGTAATCAAAATTTGATCCTCTCCCAGAGTGATAATAATTTCGTCCGTTAAACTCCGATCTTCCCGATTATCCAGCCCGCTTGAATTTGGCAGCGCGGCTAATAATTCCATAACTATATTTGCGCAAGTACTACAATACTGTAGCGAAGTAAATTGACTGGGCACACTATCAATTTGTCTAATATCAACATTGGGGGTGCCTATTTTCCTAAATTTTTCAGCCAATATTCCTGCCAAACTTACTTGATCTGTAGTATATTGGACTATCACTTTAGCGCTATCCCAATTGGTTTCTATGTTTTGATAACTACTATCAGTTGACAACAATTGATCAGTGCCAATTTTTTCCTTGGCTAAGTTCGCACCCTCTAAGCGACTATCCACCAAATCACTAATCAATTTGTCATTAACCCTGATTCTTTTTTCCATTTTTAGATAAAAAAATGAAAGACAACCCACAAACACAAACAAAACTAAAAAAACTGCTCCTATAGAAAAACGAATTATTTTCTTCCTATCCCATAATTCCATTGGTTTGGTAATGGTTACTATTTCAGTCTTATCTTTTGAAAAAATTGAATCCTTGAAATGCTGAACGATCTGCAAGACAACGCCCAAGGCCAGCATATAATAAGCATAAACAGCCATCTCTTCGGCTAAGGATTTCTTTTCATAAGCCAATAAAAAAGGACAGGTAATCAAAAAGATTAATCCCAGGCCAACAAACACCCGGCTATCCCAGCCAAGTAGTAAAATGGCTATCGCTAAACCAATGATAAAAGATAAAAATATATTGCCTGAAAGTAGATAGACGGTTATCAAAATCGTGATAGCAATACCAGTTTTTACTATGTGTTCCTTGAAATCGTTACAAATTATATTGATAATACGTAAAAAAAATCTAACCATAGAAACTTAAGCCAAAATATTTATATTTTCTTTATTACTTATTACTTCTTTTTAAACTGGAAATCATCAAATAAACTCTGAGCACTATCTATCACCGCAATACCAATACCACCACCCCTAAACTCAGCATCCCTCATCTCACCTAATTTTTCGTATTTTTGACCATCAGTAGAAAAATAAAATTCAATCAGGTCGCCACCGGACTCGGCTCTGAGCCAGTATTTCTTATCCCGAGCAAAAGTCATATTAGTTAGTGATCCTTCGACGGCTAAAGTCGCATCGGGCAGCGAGCCTTGCTCTTTGGGTGACCAGCCGGCTTTATTTCTTTTCAAAATCTGCCAATTACTTTTCTTTTCTCCGCCGATTAATAAATAGTAGCCATAAGTATTGTTGTAATCACCACGGACAAAAAGCCCCGAACGACCAGCTGATTGGGGTGAAACAGTGGCTGAAAAAATATAATCATCGGTATTTTCTATATCTTTGAGAATGGCTACACTAGCGCCGATATTGCGCGCTAATAGTATTGGCTTCCCCACTTGATCGGCTAAGCTGAAAAACATACTGGGATTCAAAACTCGCCATTGATTAAGAAAATCTAGATTGTTGATACTTTTCAATATATCCAATCTAGCTAGAAATATTGAACCCGGCCGAGAGAGCGCATAAAATCTGACTTTGGCTACCTGCGACCAATCAAAAGTGCTGTCTTTGGCTTCGGCAAAAATAAATTTCTCTCTGGGAATCTGAATCAAATTCCAACCATTTTTTAAATTGGCCAGAGAATAGCGATAATAACTTTTCAAATCTAAATCCCCAAAATCGATAATCGCTGTTTCAAAAGCATCAGTATCAGTGACGTGAAGCATAAACTCTATCTGCTTCATATTGGTCAAATCCAAATTTTTTTCTAAAGTAATAGTCACAGCCTTCCGGTCCGTACTGATCAGACCAATACTTCTGGCTCCTTCGTAGAATATCTTTTCATCAAGCACGCCGTTTCCTTGCCACGTCGTGGTTTCGCTTTTTTCAAAATTACTAATTATAGTAATAGCATTTTGACTATAAGCACTACTATCTAAAGCAAAATCCGCATCAGCTATGGGCTGAACTTCTACCACCTGACCAGACTCGACGACATTATCAGCTACCGAAGCGGAAAAATATTTTGGCATCACAAAAAATTTGATGACTACTAAAATTATACCCAAAATAAAAACTACTAGCAAAATAGTCACATACTTTTTATTGCTTTTTTCATCCATAAATTTAAATTATAAATTTTAAAATAAAAGCCCAAACAAAATTTGCTTGAGCTTCTAGAGCTTCTTTAAGGGGGGTATTCTGTCCACCCTATTTACTTTCCTTATTGTATACCAATGATATGCGTTTGCCAATAGATACAATAGGCAAGCCAGCAAGGTCAGACCTGAAATTACCAGACCAATATAAAAGAATTTCTGGGGCTCAAATTCAATATAAACCGAGAAGTCATAGGTACCGTCGACATTCTTGGCAATCTTTCCCTGTTTCTCCAATTCACCTACATCAATCCACCAAGAATTGGCAAAACCATTAATCAATAAGTGCTTTTCGTCCAAGACCGGTTTTCTAAACAATACGTCATAGAACTTGCCACCATTTAAATTTTCATTTTGAATGGTGCCTTGATTATTTTCACTAATAAATTTTCCTGTTCCCTGTGTAGCCAAGGCTGGCTGAATATATATTTTCCACCCCGGATGAAAACTCTCGGAAAATATCAAGGGAAAAGATTCGCTGGCGCCGTGGACATTAACAATATATTTCGTGGGGTTGATTTGCTTGTATTCCAATTGGGGTGTTTTGATTGGCTCGGTCAAATTTTCAGCCGAAAGCACAATATCGCCGGAGTTGATGGCGTCTACTACTGTAGTGCCTATATACAGATTGAATAGATGCTCGCCTTTTTCTAACTCTATCTGAGCAAAATATTTCCAGCCATCTTTATCTGTCCCTTTGGTGTTTTGCTGTAATATTCTATCAGCTACTTGGATATTAATATTTTTGTTATTAGCCAAAACACTGTCCGACTTCAAATATATTTTGTAATTTGCTTTGATTGGAATATTTAATTTATAATCCTTAAAAAATAAATTGTTGGCATACAAGTCCAAATCGCTTTGCATTTTTTTTTGTTCTTTAGCATCGGTCGTCACATCAACCGCCAATTTCATTTCGGCTATTTTGGCTGGATTGGCTTGTATGGCAATTAAAACACTGCTAATCTTTTCTGAAATCAATTTAGCATTATTTGACTCATCTAATTTAAAATCAGAAAAAAGAATTCCATTCTTTAAGGGGTAATTATTGAATGAAAGAGCTTGATTAATAGATTCTACATCGTTTCCTATGTACGAAATAGTTTCTGACGAATATATATGTGGCAAGAAATAATTATCTTTAACCCTATAAAGATCTAATTCACCAAATTTATTTTCAAAAATTAAATCATCTCTTGCTAAAAGCATTTCTTTTATTTTTTCTGGAGGGATAATATCGTAGTATTTCCAATCTATATCATTTCTTTGAACAATATAATTTACATTAATTATCGATAACATACCAGTGAATGCGTTCTTATCTGTAAAACTATCATAAACCAATTCTGTCAATCTTTTATACCCCCAAGATCCACCCCTAGTTTCTATACTAGGCCTATTTATTAAAGCGTTTGCAATACTTCCTTTTGGGCTACCCCATTTGAACACGCCAAAGTATGAATCAGGAAACATAAGAACTCTAAAATCTTGAGGCTGGGTATTCAGGTAATCTCCAATTTCATACCAATACGATGGCACTGTTTGAAACTTTTTATTATCAAATATCTTGCCCTTCCACAGAGGAAAGGAATTTAATAGAATAAGACCAAAAGCCAAAGAAACAAAGATTACAGGTAGCGCTTTATGAAAAATTTTGCGCTCATTTTCAAACTTCTTTTTGAGATACGCATATATAGATGAAATAAAACACCCAAACAACACCGAATAGACAAAAGCAATAATCGCTACGGATTTGTATCCATTTCTAAAAATACTAAATAATGGAACATGCTCATAACACCATAAGTAAATTCTGCCGGTTATAGAAGTACTTGTAATAGGGTAGGCGCCTACCGCCATTGCCGAGAAAAATACCAACAGTAGTAATAAATATAGTCTTCCACTTTTTGAACGTATAAAAAATAGCCCGAAAATTGACAAAATAGCAAAAAGAAATGTACCAAATATTATAATAGGGCTTGTGCTGTAATAATTTGCAAATGATATATTCGGCACGCCTTTATATTGGCCGTAGAAACCCATATCTCCCAATAATCTAAAAGTTTCTAAATTGCTTGAGTGCCGATTATATATTTCTGTGGTCTCTACCCCCAGTGCCTCTTCAACATAGCCGTGATTTGATATACTGTTTTTTGCAAGTGGCATTATCCACCATGCAGATATTAGTAATGTTAAAGTTAATAATAGAATATTAATTTTTATAATACGTAAGTAATTAATATTTTTATTCATAATCAGGTAGACTAAAAGAAAAATAGAAATAGCAATTACATCGATAACAATGAGTGTCAAATTAATATTTGAGAGAATAATTGTAGACAAGCTTAATAAAACTGCATAGTAAATATAAGTTTTCTCTTTTTTAAATCCATTTATATATAAACCAAGTAATAACGGAAAAACTACATAACCTATCACCATCGTTGACGCTACTATCAGCATCCTTATCAGGAAAAAACTATACATATATGTCACTGAAGAAATGATCCTAAGCAATCGTTTTTCTTTTCCAAAAAAAACTCCAATAAAATAATACATTGATGTTCCGGCAATAAATAATAGAAAACCGAGCCAGATTTGCTTCACTACAAACGAGGAAATATTTATCTCAAACAAAGATACATTTAGAATATTATAAAAATTAGCTACGGCAAAAATTGGAGCGCCAAAGATAAAATTTTTATCCCATAAAAAGGTCTTTCTTAAAAATGAATTCAAAGGGTTAATATCGTACCCTATGTCTGTCTCAGAGATAATCACATTGTGATATCTAAGAAATGGAATTATCGACAATATTAGAAAAAATATAACAACAAATATAATCGGATGATTGAGTAAGTACTTATACCACTTTATTATTATCGTAGTTATCATTTTCTTCGATTACATTATATATTTATTTTCTCAATATAAAAATATTATTTGCCGACAAGCTTTTAGATACTAGACAAATAAATCTATCAAAAACATTATCCCAGACAGGAACCGATTTTATTCGAATTATTTTTAATCCTTTTAGTTTTAACAAATCTTTTAATGCTCCGTACGTAAATATTCGGATATGTCCCTCTGTTTTATTTAGCTGACCGAAGACTTTAATCATTCTCCCCAATTTAACTTCCGAGGAGTTTTCAAGAAAGAACGGTGATATTCCAAAAAGCAACATGATTCTATTTAGGTAATATCCCAGATTTGGGGTTGATATAATTATAATACTCTTCTCATGCATAAGTTCTTTTATCTCATCTAATAAACTATCAGGACTAAACAAATGCTCAAGTACTTCTCCGCAAATAATTACATCAAATTTTTCCTCCGTATATTTATCTGCTAATTTTTCTTCGTTTAGATTTATCTTTTGATAATCATCAATTTCAATATTGATTTTGTCATAGAAATCACACCCATAATATTTATCTTCATTTCGCTTATGTCTAAATATTTCACAATTATGCCCGCAACCGATGTCTAATATTTTTATTGGAAGAGAGAAATGTTCATTTTTATACTCCAAATATTGATTAATAATGTGTTTTAATCTAATATTCATCCCCGAGGCCGTCTGTCGTTTAGATAAAAATTCTTTTGTATTTTTCATAATATTTGCATTTATGAAATAGTTTTGATTATTTCTTGGAAAACTCTTTCGGAACTTTTTCCATCTTGATATCTATTAAAATCCCTATTAACTAACAATCGCCTCTGCTTATAGTTATCCACTCCATTTAAAATGTCCTGCACGTATTCTACTACTTCGTCCCAATCATTTGCCTTCGGTCCGGGAGTTACCGAATTGTAGTCGTAATAAAACCCACGCAACTTTTCGTATAGTACTAAATCAAACGGAGTAAATACTACTGGCCTATTTAATAGTAGAAAGTCAAAGTAAACACTTGAATAATCAGTTAATAAAATATCTGTTTTGGGCAATATTTCATAGATATCTTCAATCTGACTTAAGGATATGTTTTTTGCATTTGCGAATAAATCAGCAATTTTTTTTGATTGCTTTTCATCGCAAGCGTGCAATTTGATGATAAAATTAGCATTGTTCCTTTCTAAAAAGGAATCGAACTTCTCCAAATTGAATTTGTACTGACCAAAAAAGTCGAAGTTTTTGTCATATTCCCTCCATGTCGGTAGATAGAATAGTAATTTTTTCTTGTTTTTACTTTCTATTTTTTCAAATAAAACATCATTCCTTGGCTGACCTGTAGTTTTAATATTTTTATGTCCAAAAATGGGTAGCTCTGCATAGATTTTTTTATTCTTATCGGTGGCACTAATTATCAAATCTGATTCTCTGCCTATATATTGCAGAATGATCCAGCTTATGATTCTTTTGTTAAAACTGGAAACCTTTAGTAATTCTTCGGAGGTTTTTCCATACCACGCTTGAATAATTTTATTTTTTAATTGAAATAAATAAGTAGCAATACTTGCATCTAAAGTTAGCCGTTTTAGGGGCGTTCCATGCCACAACTGAATAATTTTACTTTTTGAAGAAAATAAATAGGAGGTAGAGTTAACATCAAAAAATGATGTTGTGAGAACTAAAACTTTTGCCACAATACTATAATATATTCCGTTTACTGAATAGAATTTGTAAACCTCAAAATTTTCTTTTCGTAATTTTTGAACTATATAGTCACTTTTTGTTAACCATATCGGACGGATAATTTTTTCATTAACATTTACATATTCAAATAATGCTCTTGAATTATCGTTATATTTTGTCCCGTTGCCGGTACCAAAAATCCATATTTTGTTATTTTTTTTAACCAGTAAACCAACCAGATACAATGGCAAAAAAATAATTTTCAATAATAGTGCGGATAATTTGATAAAATAATTATTGCAATTTTTCATTTATTTTCAATTTATACAATATTTGATTTGCAAATAATGACGGGAGAAGATTTTCTAAAAATATGAATGGTTTATAGCCCAAACCACACGAAACAATTTTTAATTCAACTTCAAAACCATGGTAATTCGACCAATAAATAAAATCTTTCAATGTCCAAAATCTGATATGCTCTTTTACATTCTGCTGGATCATAACAAGCGGAAATCTACCGAACAATAATCTTAGCCTATGAAGAAGAAACCCCGCATTCGGAATCGACACAAAAACTGATTTATCAAAATGATTCTTTATAGCTAGAATAACTTTTTCAGGATCCTGAATATGTTCCAAGACCTCTGTCAGTATTATGTAATCAAATTTCTTCTCGGCTAAAAAATTTGTAAAATCCTCAGCTAAAACATTCATCTCAAAAGCGTCAAATCCTTTTTTTTTAACATATTCAACCGCTTTTTTTGAAATATCTATGCCGACAATTTCTTTTGGTTTATTGTTTTTACTTAAATATTCAATGATTGTTCCGTCGCCGCAACCAATGTCCAGTATTTTGCTGTCTGGCTCGATATATGTAGAAATTATTTTGGCTCTGCCCAATGAAGGCGCATGAAAACCTCTATTTTCCCAATACTCATCATAATCTTTAAAATTATTATCAAGAGGCATCGGCTTGAATATTCCTTGCAATAATATCGAAATTTTTTTTATCATATTAGTTTTTTAACTTTGTCGATAATATTTTCTTTTAAACAGGTCGTTGATATATCGGGTGTTCTTTCGAGATATACAACCTCACAACACTTTTTCAACTCATCAAATTTTCCCTCCCAATCGTTACCCATAACAAAGATGTCAATCTTTTTATTTTTTATATCCGCTACTTTCTGCTCCCAATTTTCTTCTGGGATGACTTCATCTACATACCTAATGGTCTCTAAAACGGCCTTTCTTTGCACATAAGGCAAGAAACAATCTTTATTTTTCATCCTGTTGAATTCGTCGGTTGATAAACCCACAATCAAATAGTCACCAAGGTCTCTCGCTCTTTTGAGTAAGTTTATATGACCAACGTGCAATAGGTCATATGTACCATACGTAATCACAATTTTTTTCATATTTTTTTAAATACTAATTCCCAGCTATAATAACCAGGTATTGGTATTCTTATCTTTCTTAATATTCTAAATAATAGATTATTATATAGTTTTCTATTTCTAATACCCAATCTTTTTACAAAAAAATCGATAATAGGAAATCTTTCGAGAGTTTTTTTATTTTCTAATAATTTAAATTTATTACGGTCAAATAAATCCAATAATTCGCAATCTTTTTTATATTCTCTTAAATGTGTTGGGTCTAAAACCCATTTCCCATTATTTCTATAAAAATACCATCCGTACCACTTTTTAAATACGGTCGAAATATAGATTATCCCATCTTTTTTTACAACTCTATGGATATTGTTCATCATCTTATTGTCGTCTATGTGTTCTATTACCATGGTAGATACAAAAAAATCAATGCTATTGTTTTCAATAGTTTTCATCTCTTCTGCATTATCAACCATTGCAGTTATGCCGACGTCAATTTTGCGTACAAGATCGATTCTGTTTTTCGACAAATCTATAGCAAAAACTTTCTTATCAATCAAATATTTATTTTTAATTAAAGCACTTAACAAATTGCCATCGCCACAACCGCAATCTAAAAAAGTAGTGAAATTATGATTTAGTAAATACTTTTTTAATAATTCTGAGATGCAATCAGAATAATATTGTGGGGCAATCTTTGAATATTCTTCTATATTCATATTTTCTTAATTTTATTTACTAAATACCCGGCTCCGCCAAAGGCAAATTTGAAAAAATTGTACATAATAAATCCGCTGCCTAACATGGGATGATAGATAAACTTTTTCCAGTTTTTAAAATACACACTCCTGAAAAATCCCAATTGCTTTTTTGATTCGCTTATATTTTCTTGTTTGTACTTTACAAAATCCTTTCCATAGTCGTAATATTTTTTCATGTGCTTCCAAAAATTAGTCGGCTCCCCCAAATGCAAGGCTTCCGCCTCAATAAATCCAGTTTTAAAACCGCCTCTATTTAGTTTATTTTGAAAATCATAATCCTCTCCGGCCGTTATTTTTTCATTAAATTCGCCGATTTTTTCGTAAACTTCTTTTCGTACGAATCTTGCGGAAGAATGGGTAATGTCGTACTTATACATATCCACCTCAAATTTTCTTATATGCGCAATCCAGGAAATTCTCACATCAGGAGAATTGTGAACCACCACTGCGCCAAATCCTTCGTTCGCTTTTTTTACGCATTGATCAATGACTTCCTTGTCTAAAATAAAATCTGAATCTACTTTATAAACATATTCACCGTTAGAATTTTTAACTCCAAAATTTACTTGCGCGGATCTTTCCGGTCCCCAATTGAGTAGTTGAAAGTTATAAAGTTTATAAAGTTCTAAAGTTGACTGTTTAAAAGCCTCGGCGATTTCTTTTGTACTGTCTACACTATTATTATCCACTACAATAATTTCTATATTTTTGTATGTCTGATTTTTTAAAGATTCCAAACATTTTTCAAGAAATTCACTTGAATTTTTTGTCGGAATTATCACTGAAACTAAACAACTCATACTTTATAAACTTTATAACTTTATGAACTTTATAAACTCTTCGTAACTATTTTTAAAATTAATCTCCTTACTCCATTCCCAGGCATTAATTCTTAGACTCTTATATTTTTCTTCATCACTTAACAAATTAACTATATTAACCGCTAAATCTTCTGGGGTATTTTCCTTGCAGATTAGTCCTGTTTCGTTATTCATGACTGCATCGCGCAGACCATCAACGTTATAAACAATGGCCGGCGTACCCTGACTATTTGCTTCTGTGACAACTAATCCCCAACCCTCTTTAACCGAAGTAACTGCGATTAGATGTGATTTTTGCAATAATTCAATTTTCTTTTCTTTACTTACTTTACCAAGGTATTCCATGGAATCTGCAAAGGCACTGACCTTCATCATCTTCAATACCTTAGCTCCATAGGTACCCTCGCTAGAGCCGGCGATAATCAGTCGCAAGTCAGGCATCACTGCTTTTGCAATTTCAAAGGCCTTAATGATATGATCCGTTCTTTTCATGGCCTTAATTGCCCCGAGGCTTAATATTGTCGGGTCTTTATACTTTATAACTTCATAACTTTCTAACTCTTTAACTGGCTCAATCTCAATGCCTTCGCTGATTATTTTTATGTTTTCATCTTTAAAGCCATATTTCAATAAATCTTTTTTGGTGCTGGCGGAAACGGTAATAACTTTTCTGTCAGAGAGTAACCATAGATAGACCGGCTCCAACAGATATCCAAGTAAACTAAGCGGGAAGAACATCTGATAAAACCATATTTCTCGACAGAGTTGGTGGATAAAGAGAATATTTTTTACCTCACCCCGACCCTCTCCTTGCAAAGGAGAGGGGGAACAAACATAAAACTTCGCAAAGAATGGGATTGTATTTACTTCGTCAATTACCAAATCCGGCCAACCGACTAAATTTTTTTTGTAGTATTTATAGGCCCGCCAATAAACTGTCCATTTATTGCCCAGTCGTATGACTTTGTACCCATCGATTATTTCTTCGTTTAAAGCCCCCTGAAAGCCCGCCACGAGTAGTATCAGCTCATTACCGTCTTCTACCAGCCTTTTTGCCAAAGATTCGTTGACTAACTCCGCACCGCCGGCTAACGGATTTTTCCTGTCTTTCCATGTTAGCCATAGGATTTTCATATCATTTGGTTAAAATTACTCTTCCTGATAACATAAGTCGGACGTTTTAAGACTTCATCTTGGATGTTGGCGATATAGAGGGCGACCAATCCTAAGCAAGAAAGAATAATCCCCACTAAAAAAACTAATAAAATAGCTAACTGGGCTGGGCCGGAAAAGCTCATGGCAAAGCTATTATGAACAATGTATCTACCAACAAATAATAGAAACCCGGCTAAGCCAAACAAGACAATGATAGCTACGCCTAAATATCCGGCCAGCTTCAGCGGGAAAAGGCTATGGTTAACAATGGTGCATAACGCCAATTTAACAAGCTTCATTTTGTCATAACAAGCCAAGCCGTTTTTTCGGCCATTCGAATCAAAATTAATATATTCCCGTTTAAAGCCCAACCAATCAATAAGACCCCTGGTCATCCGGCCATGTTCCGTAAAGCGACGAAAAGCCAAAACTACTTTTCTATCAAGCAGTCTATAATCAGTGGCATTAGGAGTAATTTTCGTATCGCCAATGGTATCCATAATTTTATAAAATAGCAGCGAACCGATTTTTTTTACTATACCCCCTCCTATATTTCTATTGCGCACGCCAATTACTACTTCGGCTCCGTTTTGCCATTTCTCCATAAAATTAGGCACCAATTCAACCGGATGTTGTAAATCGGCATCAATCATAATAACCGCATCTCCCCCCGCCGCATCAAGTCCCGCGGAAAGAGCAAGCTCCTTACCAAAATTGCGCGAAAATTGAATAAATTTGACATGACTATTTTGATTAGCAAAATTCTCTAAAACTACTGCGCTATTATCCTGGCTCCCATCATCAACGAAAATAATTTCGTAATCGTAATTATCTAATAAACCATTTAACGTCTTTAGCAGTCCAGCATAAATCAAGGGGATATTTTCCTCTTCATTAAAAACCGGAATAACTATAGAAATTAATTTTTTGGACATAAATAATATATCCTGATAAAGTAAAAAATCAGCAGGAACAGCGCAAGTAGCATCGACCCGTTCATTATCCAAATAATTTGCCATAAACTAGTATGGAAAATGTATATAAAAACTATTTGCAATAGAGACCCAATACCAACTAAATATGCGCCCATGGCTTTTCCCACGGAAAGAAAATAGTTTGCCAGCAAGGCTACTAAGGAATACAAAAACATTGATAAACCAAACCAGCCCAGATATTTGCTAATCGCCAGGAATTTGCCACCGATTAGAATATTAATTATCAGATCAGGGATTATGAAATAAAAAATGACAATGCCCAGACCTATCAGGGCGGTTAAGCAAATGGCTTTTTTAAGGATTTTCGCCGGGTGTTTTAAACTGCTGTGCGCATCAGCCGCCATTGGAAACATTACTCCCGCGACCGGCCCGGCCATAAAATATATTACATTGCCGAGCATGGCTAAAGCGCCAAATTCTCCGGCTGTTTGAGCTGAAAAAAAATGCTTAACTAAAATTATATCTACATTGCAAAGCAGGGCAATAAACAAAAGGCTAAAAAAAACCGGGAATGAATAGCGCCCAATCTCTTTTACTTGCACTTCCTCCTTTTGCCGTTTAAATAGAAATTTCAAGGGATAAAAATATAAAAGATAACTAACCAAGGCAGCCAAAGTGATTGCCCCAACCGCCCCATTTATGGCAAAGCCCAGCTTAACAAGCAAAACGGAAAATGCAACTTTAAGCAAAGCCGAAATTAGAGAAATAACAGATAATTCCTTAAATTTCTGCAGGCCGCGAATAATACCTAAATTTATTGAACTCGGAAAGCTAAATAGAAAAACAATTCCTAAAATCAATAATGGCCAAACGGAATCCAAATTTATAAACCGGGCAATTTGCCCGCTAAAAATCGCAAATAATGCAAAGAATGCGACGGCGGCGACTGAAGTTTTCTTGGTTAATATTAAAAATAGGGAATAGATTTTATTCGGCTGATTCTTTGCTTTAAAATCGGCGGTATATTTTACTAAAACCGTTGCTAAAGTTGCGGTTGGAATAGCGGTGACGGTAAAAATTGCCAACAAAGTTTGCAGTTCGCCATATACCGCTACCGTTAACATTCTGGCCATTAAAAATTGATAAAGATAATTGACCGCCCCAACCGCCAGAGAACCACATAATAAAATCACAATATTAGACAGAAATCTATCTTGCCTGATCCTATCCAGGGATGTTCTTACGATGCGGCTGATCATGGAACTACTTAATCTAAAAGTAAAACCCAAACGTGATATGTTTGCGCGTCTAATACTTCTGTACATTATTTAGGTAATTATAAAAAACTCAAACAAATTCTGCTTGAGCTTCTAGAGCTTCTGAAAATTTTTATCCCGTATATTTAATTGGTTGCAATACTACATAAAAAACCCGAACCAATTAAGGTTGCGGGCTTCAAGAGCCTCTGAGTATTTCTATCTTTTATTATAGCACAATTGTCTGTTGTGGGTTATAGGAAATATCCACAGATTTACGGATTTTTCGGCAACCAACCCAAAACATGGTAGCCGACGAATTTTCCTGAGTCATCAAAATTGGGAGTAAAGTATTGTTCGCTTTCTACAGGTTTGCCTTGTGCATTATTCCCTCCTACGCGCACTACACGGTATGGCAATTCTCGAGTACAAAAATTGTCAAAAGTTTTTTTGGCTTCCACTCTCGCTTCCTCCGGCAAAAAATCAAAGTAGTTTTTACCAATAACCATTTCCGGCTTAAATCCAAAGAGTGTTTCCACTGACGGACTCACATATTCACCTACCCCGTTTTTGTCTATTCTGAAATAATAGTCGCAGGCGTTATCCAAAAACTTTTCTCCATTTTCGCCTAAATTATTTTCATCAATTTTGGCATCTCTTATCGATGTCGATATCAATATATATTCTCCTTTTTCGGTTGGTCTATATGCTTTAAAAAAGACGGAGACTGGTATATTCCGGCCATCCTTGGATTTATGAATGGTGTCCAACTGAAAAAATCTCCCCTCCTTCAGCAACGACTCCGGCCCAAAGAACTTTTTGCTTATCTCTTCCGGCATAACAGGGCAGATTTGTATGATGTTTTTACCAATCAATTCTCCATACGCATAGCCCAAAATTTTACAAGCTGAATCGCTGACATTGGTTATTATACCTCTGTCGTCGATAATCATTAGATAATGAGTGGCATCATCTGCCAATTTGATACTGCCGATGGAATTAAATATCCCGCACTTTTTGCATTTAATTTCTAAAAGTCCATCAAAAAAAATACCCTTTAATAGAAGTTTTCCACACTTACACCGATGCTCGTATAAAAATGATGTATTCATATATATATATATATATATATATATTGAGAACAGCATATATTTGAGCTTCTGGAGCTTCTTGGCTAATAACAGCATACCATAAACCTCAATTTCCTGGTAGCGCTGAAAGAGCCTGCTATTCCTTTAATATAACACTAACAAATCGCACAAATTTTGTCTAATTTGAAGGTAAGGCCGCCAACCGGTGAATTATGGAAGGCAATCATCGCCGTCGATCACCGCCACATGGCTTATTGCCCCCCTCCCCGCAAAAAATTTCTTTTTTTCCAAATAAAAAATCTCCCCTGACGGGGAGATTAGTACAAGCTACTTCTTATTCTTCTTTGGTTTCTTTTTCTCTCTCTTTTGAGAGTTGTTGCCTTTGGCCATAGAAATATTTAAATATATAACAATGCAATTATAGCACAACCTATCTGTTTCGACAATAAACTATATTTTCATTGACTAAATGCAAAATAATTGATATACTCGCACATCACTACAAATATATTTTATATTATGGATCACGGCAACGTCATCGTTCGCTTTGACGAAACATCATTCAGTTACGGACATAACAAGCCCATATTGGAGACGGCCAGTTTTTCAGTGCGCGAAAACGCTAAAATCACTATAATGGGCCAGAATGGCGCCGGTAAAAGCACTATTTTCAAACTGATTACCGGAGAACTAAAACCAAATGAGGGCGGGGTGCACACCGGCGTTAAAGCGACCATCGCGATTGCCACTCAGGTAATGAAACAGGAAAATCTTGATAAAACCATTGAATCATTTTTTTCCGGCGCTTTTACTGAAAAAAAATATGATCTGCCAAAACGCATAAAAAATGTTTTGGATGTGGTTAATCTGGCCGCTCCGCTCGACCGCAAGATTAGGCAATTTTCCGGCGGACAGCAAGCTCGTCTGATTCTCGCCTATGCGCTTATTCAGGAACCGGATATTTTACTGCTCGATGAACCGACCAACAATCTCGACGCGCAAGGCATCGCCCATCTCACCCAATTTTTAATTGAATACCCGAAAACTTGTCTGGTCATTTCGCACGATGCCACGTTTTTAAATTCTTTCACGCACGGCGTGCTATATCTTGATTCCTACACCCATAAAGTCGAACAGTACCTGGGCGACTATTATGATGTGCTCGGAAAAATCGAAGCCCAGATTGAACGCGAGCGCATGAAAAATGCTCAGCTTAAAAAAAGCATCCAGGACCGCAAAGACAAAATAAACTTCTTTGCCCACAAAGGCGGAAAAATGCGCAAACTGGCCAGCAAACTCAAAGGTCAGGTGGAAGAAGCCGAAGAAGAAATGGTTGATGTGAGGAAAGAAGATAAAACTATCAATGATTTTATTCTGCCTGCTCAAACGGATGTCATCGGCTCAATTGTTAAAATTAAATCTGTCGGCATTATGGTCGGCCACGAACCGGTGCGCAAGGAAATTAAGCCGGCTATTAGCGTCCGCAAAAAGCAACGCTTGCTTATCAAAGGCCCAAACGGAATTGGGAAGAGTACTTTTCTGGCCGCGATAGCTGAAGGACGCGAAGCCGGAGCGGTTATTTCAAAAGACGTGCGCGTTGGCTATTATCGGCAAGATTTTTCAGGACTTAATTTTGAAAAAACGGCTTATCAAACGCTCGAAGAGACAATGGCTGAACCATGGAACCAAGAAATCTATGCCACCGCCGCTCAATTTTTACTCTCCGCTGAAACTCTAAGGAATACGGTTGGCTCATTATCCGAGGGGCAAAAAGGGTTACTCTGTTATGCCCGTTTTGTATTGCAAAAACCCGGCCTTCTGATAATGGACGAACCGACCAACCATATAAACTTTCGCCACCTTCCGATTATTGCCAAAGCTTTGAATGAATTTGAAGGAGCAATTATTCTCGTTAGCCACGCTTACGAATTTGTCGAACAGATAAAAATTGATCAAACTCTTGATTTGGGAGCGTTATAGATCATTTAAATATTAAAAACGAGCACGTGTGCTCGTTTTTTTAGAGCGGAAGGGGTGGGCGCTCCGGCGTTCAAACCCACCACGCGAGCCAAATTATTGGCTCGCTCTTTACACTCACTTCATTCGCGGAAGGGGTGGGATTTGGCTTCGTCTCTCGCTTGCTTCCGCTCGCTCGGACTAGCCACCGCCTCGCGGTCGCGCTCGCCCGCCTGCGTCGCGCGACATCGCTCCGGCGTTCAAACCCACCACGCGAGCCAAATTATTGGCTCGCTCCTTACACTCACTTCATTCGCGGAAGGGGTGGGATTTGAACCCACGGTCCGGTTTAGAGCCGAACGACACGTTAGCACCGTGTTGCTTTAGACCAGCTCAGCCACCCTTCCAATGTTTACCCTGTAAATTTGTGCTATAATTATAGCAATAAATTGGCCGAAAGTCAACCCTGTTAAACGCCCTTCGGGCTATTCACCACCGGCGAATTATCTAACAGGTAAAGAAATACTATGCTTCAAAAAATCGCAAAAATTGCCTTAATCCTTGCCGGATATTTCCTGGTTATTTCATTTGTTTCCAATACTTTTGACGGCGATTTCGGCTGGCACTTACGTTTCGGCCGCGATGCTTTTGCCGGCAATTTTCAATATTTAGACACCTATACATGGCCTCACTTCGGACTGTCATGGACAAACCACGAGTGGGGCGGAGATTTGTTGTTCTGGCTGTTATATTCGTCTTTCGGCTATTTTTCTCTGGTGCTTCTAATCTCAGCCGCAATATGGGGTGCATTTTTGCTGGCGCAAAAAATATTTTTTAAAAAAATCAGCATCAGCGGAATAATACTTTCTCTTGCCGGCATTGCCTGCCTAAAATTTTTATTGGGTCTTCGTCTGGCATTCTTAGTATTAATGCTGTTTACGCTTCTCTGGCTAACTTTGGAAAAGTTGCCGAAAATAAAATCATATTTTCTTTGGCCGCCGCTTCTGTGGCTATGGTCGGCTCTCCATGGCAGCTGGGCACTCGGTTTTATTATTATCAATATATATACATTCGGCAATATTATATATTTAATGATAAAAAATAAATTTCCCCGCTTGGCCGGCAAAGACACGGGTTGGACCGGTAAAACCATTCTCGCTTCATTTTTCTGGCAGGCAATCTCGGCGCTGTTTCTGCTCTTCAATCCCTATGGCACAAAAATATGGACAGAGGTCGGCGAATATTTTACATCCGGATATTTTAAAACAATAATTACCGAGTGGATTCCGAGCTATGCCTATCCTGTCTATGTTTGGCCGCTTATTATCGCGGCATTTACCGCGGTATTCGCCGTCTGGGGCTGGCTTACTAAAAAGGTAACATTAGCGCAATTGCTTTTTTTCTTCGCCATTTTTTATTCTGCCTGGCAATACAAACGCAACAATGTCTATCTTGTACTAATCTGCATACCGGCGCTGACTATAATATTTGGCTTGGCAAAAGAAAAAATTATTTCCGCATTTAACTTAAAAACGACAGTGCAGGAAAGAATAGCGCTTGTTTCCGCGGCACTAGCAATAATGCTAATTGCGCTATTCGCGCCTTCAGTCAGAATAAATAGCGACATCTGGAAAGACCGCGAACTATTATTGCGCTATCCATTTCCATACGATGCGGTTGAATTTCTGACCAAAGAAACAGTTGGCCGGCAAATTTATCTGTTTAATGAATTTCATTGGGGTGGATACTTGAACTGGACGATGCCTGATACCCTCATATATTTTGACGGGCGCGGCACGGCCACCTGGAAATACAGCAATGATGAAACACGCCTGGAGCGGTACAGAAAAATAAAGTACCAGGCCGGCGGTTTTAATGAGCTCGAACAGGGTCCGGCAGAATATGTGATACTTAGCCAATATTATGCCAGCTACAAAAAACCGAATATGATTAACAAAATTATTTTCGGAGAAAAAGGCATTGCCGAAGCGTTGGTGCCGGATCCGCCTCAATTGGAAAAAATGCTGAGAAAAAGCGGAAGCTGGCAGATAATTTTCGAGGATAAAATCGCGATTGTTTGGAAAAGAGTCAATAAAACCTCACCCACTACCAAATAAGGACTAGCCGACTCCACCCCAACCCTCCTCTTATCAAGAGGAGGGAGGCAACGCTTCCTTCTCCTTTGCATCGATTAAACCTCACCCCAACCCTCTCCTTATTAAGGAGAGGGAGGTGACGCTTCCCCTCTCTTACAAAGAGAGGGGTTAGGGGAGAGTCATCAACTCCACCCCAACCCTCCTCTTGTTAAGAGGAGGGAGGCGACGCTTCCCCTCTTTTACAAAGAGAGGGGTTAGGGGAGAGTTTGTTAAGAGGAGGGAGGTGACGCTTCCCCTCTCTTACAAAGAGAGGGGTTAGGGGAGAGTCAGATGTTTCCTCTTATTAAGGGAAACTATCAAATAGCTCTGGCCAAAGTAATCGCCCAAACTGTTTTTGAGCCACCGATTTTCAGCACTTTGGCACACTCATTTAATGTCGCGCCGGTAGTATAGACATCATCAACTAAAATAACGGAATTAGGCACTGCGTCGCTTTTTACAGCAAAAGCGCCGTCCACATTTATTTCCCTTTCTTCTTTTGTCAGTTTTGCCTGTTGAGCGGTGGCGCGCAGCCGTGACAGGATACTATCATTAACTTCATACTTTCTTTGCGGAAAGATTTTTTTTATTTCCTGATAAATTATATCCGCCAATATTTTGGCTTGGTTAAATCCCCTCTCTCTTTCACGGCGGGGGAAAAGCGGTACGGGCAAGATCACACCTTCTTCAGGAATAGGAATACCCGATAAATACCGCCCGATCAGCATTTGCCAGACCGATTGAATGTCATGCGCGTATTTATATTTAAAATCGCGTATCAATTTCGCTGACGGCTCGGCCTCCGTATAACTCATTAAAGCCGAGACGCCGTCTAAATTGAAAAATCCGCGGCAGCCAAGGCAAAGCTCACCGCTGTTTTGTTTTCCACAGCCCGGACATCTTAGCACCGGAGATATTTTTTGTTTTTCAAAACACTTTTCACACCACCAGACGCCTTCTTTTCCGCATTCGGCGCAATAAACCGGAAATAGAATATCTTTAACCAGCTTTATTATCATATTACAAAGACGCCCTTGCGGGCGTCTTAAAAAATCATTTATGCTATTTAACCCATTCAAATTTATCCACTAGCCAAATGCCTTTTGTTTCCACCAGCCAAACCTTTGCCTTTTCATTCGTTTGCGTTGTGCTTGAACCCTTGGTAGTTATTCGCTGGGCAGACACTTCTACCATGGCTTTTCCGCTGGCGTATTCAACGACATCAGACGCCACCGCATTGGTGGTTACACCGAGAAACACCGCCGGTTTGCCTGTGCCAATCTTTTTTTCAAGTTCAGACCAATAACTCATTGTCACCAATGTCTCCACTTCGCGGATATTAGCAAAATCACTATCCGAAGAATATGTGCCATAGCGCTCGGTGAATATTTTTGCCATTTGCTTCGCCCCGTTTTTTAGCGCTTCTTCCGTAGTAAGCGGTTTCACCGGTATTCCAGTCGGTACGACAACCGGCGGCGGGGTGATCTGTACAGGAAAATTAGTTGAATCAATCTGACCGGTCTGGTCTTCAGCCGGCGGCTGTTCAACCGGCGGCGCCGCTTTTTGGCGGACAAAAACAATAATACCGACGCTGATTCCCAGTATAATCAAAACAATCAAACTGATAAAAATAAACAGACGGGAGCGAAGTGTGGTCATATGTTTTCAAATATTTATGCTGCCGGTCCGCGCCGGCGCCATTATTTATTTTCTGCAACAAATTCTTTTTTTGCTTTTTCAATGGCCAGAAGCTGTTCGGGGTTGGTAGTGACTATCTGATCTTCGGTATATGATGCCACCACTTTAATGGCGGCGTGTTTCCGGCCGGCAAAAAATATTCCTTCGCCTACTCCGGACTCAAGCAACAAATATTTTTCACTATCGGTCAATACAAATACTTTCTGAATCAGATCAATAGACGCCGGCGACTGACGCAATAATAATTGCAGGGCCGAGTTGGTGACGATCGCCTGCCCATATTGCGATTTCAAAAAGTCGTTCACATCCTGAGTGATAGTGGTAACGCCGAGATAATATTTACGGCAGCGTTTCACCAGAGCATAAATGAAACGCGCCGAATCTTCGTGCATCATCAGCCACCAGGCCTCGTCGATCACCAATATTCTTTTCTTGCGCTCCGAGCGCACCACATTCCAAATATAGTTCACAATGGTATATATGGCAATCGGCCGAAGTTCATCTTCCAAATCCCGCACCGAATAAATGACCAGCTGATTTTTCATATCAACATTGGTCGGCGAGTTGAACAAGCCGCTGAAAGTGCCTTCAGTATATTTTTGCAATTTTAAGACAAGCTCTTCCGACCCTTGCATTCCCTCCAATATCTCCACCAAATCCTGCATAATCGGCGGCTTAACCGTGGCCAAATCGGCATCGGGCGTAATATCCTTCTTGGCGTAGGTTTCAATCAATGCACGGTCAATAATAGCGTCTTGTTCAACGGTCAGACCGCCAAGCATGATGCGCAGGAGCCCTTTCACAGTAATAACCGCTCCGCGGATCACGTCTTCGGTGGATATTTCCATACCCATCGGCCGGGGCAGATCAAATGGATTAATTTTAGCTTCTGATGAAAGAGAAATGTTAACATAAGTACCGCCGACAGCGTCGCTTAAATGCTTATATTCCATTTCCGGGTCGATAACAATCACATCCACGCCCATCATCATGGTACGCAGAATTTCCAGCTTAATGGCATAACTTTTCCCGGCGCCGGAAGTGGCGAACACCACCATATTGGCGTTTTGCAGGGAAAACCGTTCAAATAAAATCAAGCTGTTGTTGTGGCGGTTAATGCCGTAAAGTATGCCGTCATCAGATGTCAGCTCGGCGGATATAAAAGGAAACGACGCGGCAATCGGAGAGCTGTTCATGTTGAAGGCAACATACAATTCATCATTACATAAAGGCAAAGTGGAATTATAGCCCTGCTCTGATTGATACAAAACCTTTCGGGTCATAATCAGCTTGCCGCCGAAAATATTTTCAATATCCTCGGTGGTCTGGTCCAATTCTTCTTTTTTTCGCGCATAAATTGTGGCGTAAAAACAGAATTGAAAAAAATGTTCGGTGCCCTGCGTTAAATTATCCCGCAATTGCTCAATATCGCGCAAAGCTGTTTCGCGGATCGGATCGCGCGGTGCGCCTTTTTCCGTATCGGCATTAATCTGCGCTTCCAAGGCGCCGACTTTATTTTTTAATTGTTTTAAAATGACGGCTGATTTTACCGGATAGAAAAACATGGCCAAATCCATGGTGACGGAAAGATTGATAACGGGCGAGGCCCAGCCGATGGAAATGTAGCGCGGATAGGCGGTGATAAAAAGCGTGCGGCAAAAAGCATCACCAAGCTGAACAAAACTTGACTCCACGCGAAAAGCGGAAGGCGCCACCAAATCGCGGATGGACACCACGCCTTCACGATATATTTTTTCCTCTTCAAGCGTCACCAGCTCTTCAGATGCTTTTCTCTTAAGCTCACTGGTTTCGGTCTGCAGGCGGCTGGTGGCCTGTTTTTGTTCTTTAATCGCCGATGGTTTAAATGCCATATTTTTAAGCGTTTTCCGCGTTTAATGTTTCAAGCGGAGCGAGCGGTTCTGACAAAGCGATATCCGGATTATAGGTGGTATAAAATAATTCAATCAGCGACTGCGTGTCCAGCCGCACCACTTCCAAACCCATACTGGTCAGGCCAGATTCAATCTGGCGCACGCGCATATCCAGATCATATTTTCTTTTCATAAACCTTTCTTCTTTCAGACGCACTGTGATTGCCGGATTGATAACTTCCGAAGCGCGCGACCAAAAACCGCGCTTTTTATTTGATAACGGGTCATACGGCACAATCACATAGAACAGTTTGCTCATAATCTTCCCCAAACTGACCAATTCGGAAACAAATGAGCGGTAGTCGGCAATCTGCATCCTTAATAATTCATTCGGTTGTTCGCGCTCTTTCCTCGCCAATTTTTCCAAATACGGTTTAACATTCAGCTGACGGGATTGAATAACAATCTGTAAAGGATGGTCTAAACCGTTTAAAAAAGATACATATGAAAAAACAATGGCTTGCTGTTCGTCCTCATTTTTAAGCGAAAAATTAATACTGGATACCATAAGCACAGACCGCAGGGTGCCGTCTTTCATCACAACGGTATCGTTCTTAATTTCGGCGATAGACAAATTTTTTTGCGTGGTTGGAATCGCCGCCCGTTTATTTGATGCTTTTTTATTTTTCATACGTTCATTAAAACACTAAACTAATCTTCTGCCTGATAATAACCGCCTGTATTAACTGTTAAAGACAGATCGCGAATCCGGCTGTATGAAAGGCGCGGAATCGGTTTCGCCGCTTCCGGAATCGTTACCACGCCCTCGGCCTGAAGGCGCTTTATTTCGCCGGTGTTATAAATTTTATTCCAAATGCGCAAAGCCGGCCGGCGCAGCGTCTGTACTATGTTTAATAAAAAATAGTGGAATGCCTGCCCGTTGATTTTTACAAAGGCGATGATGAGCGAACCGCCTCCGATTACGGCGGTTAAAAAAATGAATAAAGCAAAATCGGCCAATTTGAAGGTGACAAATAATACCAGGCCGGCCACCAGCAAAATAACAAACTGCCGGGCGGTAATCGGACCGAATATTTTATCCTCCACATCAATAAATTGCGGGACAACAAATTGCGTTTGCATAGCTATATTACAACAATTCTTTTTCCATCTCAATTATCGCCTGAATCTCGGGTATCTGTATTCTGGCGGTATCGGCCGATAATATTTCTGATAATTTTTTCTTTGTATTCAGCGCTTCGGTAACGGCTCCGGAATAATCAATAAACAGCGGGCTTCGGCGCCAGGCGGCTAAGCCGTCGAGATACCAGACATATGATTCTTCCCGCAAATTGAGAAATTTTTGTTTGAGACGAGACGCGGCTTCGGCCGGATTCGATGATAGACGGCGAAAATCGGTTAAAGACATGAACTCTATTTCATCAATCGGGCCCAGATTTGACGGTCTTGCCGGCGTGATATCGCGGACAATCGGTCGGACCGGCGGAGCTGAAGTTTCCCTATCCTTACTAAGGAGAGGGCTGGGGTGAGGTAAACCTGTCCGCATTGTCTGTGGCGCTCTGACAAATGTATTTACCGGGGAAGATGTTGAAGGCAGGACATCTTCACTCTCTTTCATTAATGCTGTCGGCATGCCCATTGGTTTAACCAACGGCTTGCCCACTGTTGCCGCCGGCGGAATTTCTTCTTCCAATAAAGAAGTAGCGTCATTTTTTCCAAAACGGGCGGTAGGCGCCGGAGCCGCCGGTTTTGCCGGCATCGGAGTTTTACGATCTTCAATTATTTTCAGAACGGGAGGTACTGGTTTGGGCATCGACGGCTTAATGATTACTGCCGGTTTAATTTCAGGTTTTGACTGAACAATTTCCGCTGCCAGGGCTTTAATTCCCCCCGGATTCAAAGCAATTTTTTTGGCCGCGGCCAACTTTGGCGGTCGCGCTATTGGTTGAATTTTTGGCGGTAATACTGGCTTTGCCGGCACATTTTCTGTTTCAATGATTTCTGACGCAAGCAATTTTATGGCAGCCAAATTCGGCACGGACTTTTTTAGAACCGGTCTTGACGGCTGAACCGGCGGAGCTGATACCTCCCTCTCCTTACTAAGGAGAGGGTTGGGGTGAGGTAAGCCAGTCCGCATCGTCTGCGGAGCAGGCGCCGGTGTAACCGGGGTAATAGCCGGCTTAAGAGCGGGCGCAGGCTTATTTTTGCGCGCCTTAAAATCGGCCAAAGAAATTTTTTCAATGGTTCCGTCCGGTTTTTTAACAGTAATCATGGTGTTATCCGCCATATCAAACGCTCCATTTAAATTTATTATCCGCTTCGTCAAAATACATCAGTTCGGCAATTTTCTGATCATTATATTTCATTGCCGCGCTCTGCAGAGCGGTAAGCACACTGTCCAAGTCAACATACTCGCCTTGAGCATTTTTCGGAAACACGGCTTCAATTTTTTTCTTTATTTCAGCGTAAGACGGTTTAGCCGGAGCCGGCGGTTTTGGTACGGCAATAGTTTGTTCAATTTTTTTTGGCGCCTCTAATTTTGGCGGCACCGGCGCAGTTTGTTTTGTAATAACCGGTGCATTCTCCCGGGGCTTCGCATTGGTTTGCATTGCGACAGAAGAAGACCTTGTCTCAATTGGCATTTTGGGCTTTTCCACCGGAGTGGAATTGCGGACGCCTGTGACTTTTGTCGTCACGGTATCGCCACCCGGGGAATCCGGAACAAAAGTGGACGGGTTGGTATAAACAAACACCAAGTCGGGCATCTCTTCAGCCGGTGTGTTCACAAAAAATCGCACTAATTCAACAAATTTCATCACCGCCTCATCAATTTCAACGAAAGTATATTGTTTCTGATAAATATCTTCATTTAGACCCTTGGGAAAAAACAATTTTTGCATCCGTTCATAAAATTGGGCAAGGAGCAGCGTCTCTCCTCTGCGGCTGTCAAGAAGAGCTATTTCATCAATCACATTTCTAATCGTGACATCCTGTCCGCCTAATTGTCCTATTACCCACTCGGACTTCGTGAATGAATCCTTTGCTTTGGAAAAAAATCTTTCAATTTCTTCAGGCAAAGTCATTCTCGTTTGCATATACCACATCAGCCGGTCAAACACATCAAACCCAAGCCGGATGGCCTCCGGGGTTTGCTGCTCAATGGCTTTTTGCACGACTGCCTCTCCGGTCGTCCCAAGATACTTCCACGTTCCATACACATACAAGCGCCAATAAGTTTTCAGGTATGGCTTAATCTCCTCGTAGCTTTTTCCATCAAAAAAATCGAATAACTCCACGCGGATAATATCCATGTTGCCGGAATTAAAACACTGGGTCTCAAAGAAATCCTTTTCCAATTCGGAAAAGTCAATACCGGCTGATAATTTTGGATGATATGACATCATAATTAAGGGTGTTCAGCTTTCCATATCGTTTGAGGATCTCCGCCGCCAGGATAACGGGCTGCTTTCCAGATATCTTGATTAAGCGCGACCCACTGTTTAAAACCAGCGTTATTTTTCATTTTGGAGGCGAAAATTTTAATTATCCTTTGTGCATCCGGTCGTTTAATTTCATTAGCGACAGCTGCGGCACCCATCTCCTTTACCACTGGTTTGCTTATCCCCGTTCCAATATTCTGCGCTGTCGCACTTGCAACAGAAGAAGCCGCCGCTTCAACGGCAGTAAAATCAATCTTAGGAGCGGCACCCGGGGTTCTAATGATTATATGGCTGGCATCGGACGCATCTTTTAAACTAACGTGATCCATGAGATAATCCTTCGCTTTTGCATTTGCCGCCGTGTGGGCTCTTGAACCCGGCGCGTGCTTATTCCCTTTTGTATCTTCTGTACCGACATTAGAGCCAATACCATATACAAGCATTTTTTCACCACTAGCATTTTCTTGTACACCGTCACTGATAGACATTGCCAAGCCAATATCACCGCTCGTCGTTGCCGCTTTCCAACGCGCATCCTTTATAGCTTTCAACATAGCGTTGCGTGAATGGATATCCGGACCGATCATCTCTTCAACGTGCGACATTTCGCCTGCCGTCATCGCGCCGGTATCGGCTCCGGAAAGTTCGGCTAAAAGCATCTCGGCAGATCCGTCAGCAGTTCTATCTCCCGTATAATTGGCCTTATCAAGCAAAATATCCCTGACCCCTCGGGCTGTATCCGCTCCATGATTGGCAGCTGCCGCTGTGAGCGCGGCGCGGGAAGCCATAAGAGGGGCGGCTTGCGCATCAAACTCTGCAGACGACAATCCTTGGCTGCGCAATTTTGCCATCTGATCGCCCAACTTCGCGGCTACTGTTTTGTAGCTTGCCTGATCCATGCCTGCATAGTCATCTGTTAGATCTTTCACTTGAGCGGCTCCATTGCGAGTTCGTTCTTGCAAAGCCAAAATGTCCTGGCCCTGGCCCTCCAAGTACGCCGCTTTTGACCCTGATATTCTATCACGCTCCTGACGGGACATATTTAATTTACGATAATCCCCTTCTGCCCGCCCGCTGTATAACGCGTTCTGACGGTTAGTATAACTGCTCCCCTTATCCTTTAATAATTCTTCAATCCTTCTCAATTCTTTCAATTGTTCCTCGCTACCCAATTTATTACGAATTTGATCAGCTTCAATCTTAGCATTCATTGTATCATTACGCATAGCGATGAACTCCTTGCCGGCTTTTGTTGTTCCTGTTTCCAACTCTTCCTGTGCCACACCTTTTCTTAGCTTCTCTTCTTCAGCCATTCTTCCCCTTATCGCTTCGGCTTCAAGCCCTGCCTGCGGAGCGTTCTCGTACAAATCCCGCTCCTCTTCAGACATATTTTTCATCGCTTTTTCTTCTCGTCTGGCAATAGCCCGCTGCTTAAACGGCTCAATCAATTTAACCTTCGCTTCCAAATCGGCGGTTTTCTGTTTTTGCGACAAATTACCCTGAACGCTGGAGCCATGCAATTTATCATAAAGCGCCCTTTGTTTTTGCGCCTCTTCAATGCGCGAGTTAAAAGTGCCAAATTGCGTGGCATTCGTGAGAAACTGCCCAACGCGCCCTTCTCCGGCGACTTTTTTTATCAGATTCGCTGAGCCGACATTCCACGCTGCCGAACCAGCGCGTAATGCGTTACCCGCCTTAAGTTTTGCAAATTCAATACGCTTCATTCCGGCTTTTTTCACAGCGCCATATCCTTCTCTCGCGGCCCATTTGGCAGCGGTCACGCCGGTGGCTGCCATGGCAAAGCCGGTGACTGCTCCGCCAGCCGCGCCGAGAACACCCGCTCCGGCCGTGCCAAGTTTCTGTGACACTTTAACACCGGCAAGTAGCAAGGCCACAGCAATAATAAAGCCGGCCATATTATCCCACTCCATTACCGCGTTTAAGTTTGTGCCTGTATCTTCCGCCTGACTACTGCCCATCGCCACTATAGCCGCCGCTTCTGCTGAGGGGTCTGTCATTGGGTACGCTGAATTTGACGGATTGGAAAATTCGCTGTGAATATTTGTTCCGCCGGCAACGGCAAACGCCAGCCATAAGAAAAATGCTAGTACCGGCCCCACTATTACATGATTGCTAAATTCACTCCACCACTGCGAGGCATAACTTTGTGTTTTTGGTATAACGCTTAATACAAACGCCAATGGAGAAAGAATCACCAGCACCCATAATGTTATGGCACGCCCGATAAGCACAACCAAATATGCGCCCATCACAACTACGGTGGCAAAAGCAAAAATAAACGCGAACAATGCGGTCACCACCACATTCATATTCTTCATGGCCTCTGCATTGGTATTTTTACTGAAAGACAATATACTCTCCAGCTTCAAGGCAGTGATTAAATTTCCGCCGGCCACCGCGGCTACGCCGGAAATAAAAGTCATCATAAAAACCTGTGCCGCGTCTATAATTACTCCGCAAATAACGCGGGAAAAATTCACCAGCACCGCCGCCATTACAAATTTAACCAATAATTTTTTCCATTCATATTGTTCAATACCGAGCACTGTGCCGAAAGCGATAACCATGAGGATGATGACAAAAAACATATTGGTCACATCGCGGACCAATATCCAGCCGAGCGTCACGGCACCGGAATTTATGTAGTTGTTATAGCTGGCAATTTCTATTACAAACTTCAGTATAAAAACAGTTAAAGAAAGGAGTTTTGTGGCCAGCCATAAAAACAGTTCGCCAATTTTTCCCATGATTGCGTCGGCAAGACCAAGGTCGACGGCAAATACCTGCGGACCAACAACAAATATGTAAACGAACGCGGCGGTAATTAAAAAAACGGCCGATAACAAACCCAGCCGCCGGTGCGGTTTTACGATATTCCAAAGAATTTTTCCCTTTGCCCGAAGGGAATTAAACATACAAGCCTATTGGCTTAATTTACATATATATTATACCACAAAAGAGTTTTAGCCACAAAGCCAAATACTACCCGAATTTATCCACAGAATACTACCAAAGACATAGACGGCAGATTATCAAAAAACCGCCCGGTTAGGGCGATTCTAGACATGTATATTCATCGAAAACAACCAGCATTATGCCGGCTGCAACTCGCGGATCTTGCTTTCCAGCGCTTCCACCCTACGGCGCAAATCAAGCACATCTTTCACAGTTGCATCGGCGTCTTCAATGGTTCATTTTTCTAAACGCGTTAAGCGCTCCTTTATATCTTTAATATCAATCTCCATCATACGGAGTTGGCCGGAAAGTTCAAGATGATTTTGGTCAACTTTTTGCTCGAGACGATCAAAACGCCCGTCAATTTTCTCAAAGCGTTCATCAACTTTTTCAGCAAAATTATTAATCGCCTCAAGGATATCCCCTGTTGTCGGTTCGTTATTTATCATAAAAAAGTGTTTAATTTATTTCACTATTATACACTCACTTTGAAATGCCGGTCAAATTCATCACCCCCTTCCTCTACCCGGTAGAGCTCTTCAGAGATTCTGCCGGGCTTGACAATTCCGTCAATTTGTGCTAATATGACTTGTTTAGTGCCTGAAAGTGGCCTAAAATAAATAATGAAAAATGTCCTTTACAAAAGTGCTAATAATAGCGAAAACGCTGTTTTTTAGCCAATAATGGCAGGATAAATAGATAGCCCAGAAATTTGGATATATTGAAAGATAATAGAGTAATTTTGACACGCTTGTAGCGAAAGAAAATCTTAAATTGATTCCCACAGAATATATATTTCTGACCAATGTCAGAAGGGGAAGAAAAAGTAAATACATCCAAATTCCTGGGCTATAGGCCGGGAGGCCCCGAAAGGGGTAAGAACGGAAAAATTTTAGGGTTTCCCTCTTTTACAAAGAGAGGGATTAAGGGAGAGTCAACAATAATGCTGACTCCACCCCCAGCCCTCCTCTTAGTAAGAGGAGGGAGGCGGATGCAACCAAATCCGACAGAGTGCCTAACGGCCTCTTCCGGACAAGTACTCGGCATAAACGCTGAGGGAGGATACTTCAATGAAAATCAACGAGAGAACGAAGGATTTCTTCACGGCCATGATCTTCATCATGGGTGCGGCGTTCATCGCTTCCTTCATCCCCGCCTGCGACAACGGCGACGACGACTGCTCCGCAGACGGCGGCGCCTGCGACGGCGACACGGATGGTGACGCCGGTGGTGACACCGATACCGACAGCGACTCGGATACGGACACCGACTCGGACACGGACACGGACACCGAGACGGACGACCCGACGGCCTGTGACTGTTTCAAGACCGAAGACCCCGATAACGGCTGCTACAACATCGAGGGCGATTGGTATCGTGACGAAATTCACGATAGTTCTCACCTTCTGACCTTCACTCTGACCATTACGGGCTCCGAGTGCTTGGTGGGGTGGACCGGCCTCGCGGCTTTCACTTACCCTCAGACTGTAAAAAAGCTGCCGATTGAATGGTACGACGAAGAATACGATGAAAACTACCTGATCGACCGCTATGATCACGGCGAGGGCGACCCGCGAATCCAGATGAAAGCCTGGGGTTCACTCGCAAACGGCGAGGCTTTCTACGCCCGATAATTTCATCACCGACCTGTTTACAGCTGATTCATATCCTGCCTTCTTCCCCACCTCGGCAACTTCTGCCGAGATTTCCTGAAAAATTTTTTTGATTGCTTCGCCCACCCTGACAGGACTCGCAATGACAGTGAAAAGATTTTTGAGGAAAACAAAAAAACTCTCGGCCTTGGGCTGAGAGTTTTTTGATATTATTGTCATTGTGAGACGAAAAACGACGTAAGCAATCTATTTCTACTGCGGTAACGGCACTACTATCACATACCCATCATAATTTACCCATGGTTCTGACAATGTTTTATCACACTGATTCGTACTGCCACTCCCTGCCTCACTATAACACCCCGGTCCTTTAACATGGGTATTTGAAGAATAATCACAACTTCCCGCACACCAGCCCCAATTATCCAAAACATATACGCGCGGATGGGCGACACAGACATATTCGGCTCCGTAAAAATTTTGACGAATATAGGCCCAGTCAATCCCAAGAGAAGATATCGGTATGCTACTCTCAAAACCAATGTCAACATATCCGGTAGAGGAGGATTCGACGATTCCCATTGAGCCAAACGGGCAATTAAAGTCGGTCACAAAATCCCATGGCTTGGCTTTACAACCGGTATCGTCGGTATTCCCAAATTTTTTAATGTCGCTCGAAGTATCACCGCATGTGTAATAAGTATTTGCAGGGTCGCAATCGCCGTCACTGTTGCATGGAAATTGCGATCCCTCGTCAGTATCGTCACAAATTTTTTCCGAACACGCAAACTTACGGTTACCAAGGGAGTCAGATATTAATGAATCAATCTGCGTATCGCCAAAAGAATCTCCTTTATCAACAACGATTCTTCTTATAGGCATCTGATTACCATGCGCCCACGCGTAAAATTTTATATGCGCCTGCGAACCGGACATTAAATAAATATTGCCGCCGATTTTGCCATCGACTGATATTTTGTCTAATACCCAGCTGTCAGCGGATGGCGCCGCCACGCGAGGCGGATAAATATTTAAGCTTATTTCTGCTGCCCGTGTTGGATTGGCGGCATCATATGAACCACTTTTCCCATCGCCAGCGTTCTTGGCATAACCATCGAAACCGCCATCAGATGCCGAACCGTCAGCTAGCTTATCAAATTCATAAACCTTTGCAAACATAGTTCTCAGCATCGAGGCAATCGGCTTAGTTGCACTGCCTTCTATAGTGGATTGCGTATATGAAATCTTACTTTGGCAATCTGTATCGCAGATACTATCCATCATATTATCAACCACGGTGAGCGGAACGCCGGCTTCAAATACACCGTACTTTGAGGCGGCATAACTGTATTCATCGCTCCCGGCCTGAGAAAAAACAGTATGATACTGATCGGCGACAGTAAAGGGGTTAATAAACACAGCGTTTAAATCTTCAGCTATTGGATCGGCTTCCATTAAACCATAATTTGACTCGTTAAGAGTCGGGGTCCGCACTCTTTGTCTCGAGCTCAGGTCGTTGCCCGTTCCGTCTGTGCCCAAAGTAAGACTTGCCCCGGAAGCCAAACGGTTCGTAAATGGTTTAAAATACATTTTTCCGTTGTTCTCGTCAGCGCCGGTATCAGACACCTGAGCATATTTTTTGCACGCTCCATTGGTAAAATGAATTACAAAGAAAAATCCAATAGTATGGGCATCTGTATTCACTTGGTTTTCAAAATTCATCCATATACCGCGTAAATTATACTGATCATCCCAGACTACACGGACAGAAATTCCCTGGTCTTCATCTTCAACTTCCAATTGTTCTTCGCGAAACTGGTCAGTACAAACCCCATTAGTTATTAATTTGTTCTTATTTGAATTAGCCCATTGCGGTGTGGAATCTCCAGCCCAACTCTTCCATTCCCAAGCTTTGTACTGTTTACCTTCGCAAGTTGATTCCAATTCAACGGAATGATAAGAAGAATCGCCGCCGTTCATTGCCCAATTCTCTTCGGATACAAAATATCTTTCCCCTTCATCAGCGTCTGTCATATCGCTGATAAAGCTAACCCAACCTTTGCTTTTTGGCATGTAGCTGTTTTCATCAAAATGAACGTCAATCCGTTCGATTTCTCGCCGATTTAGATATGTCGGATGGCCCGAGGAAAATAAATTTTTTCCTACATAAGCAGGCCTGGTGTCTTGAAATTGGCTGAACCCAGAATGATAAAGAACACCCCCCTCGGTTGTTCCGCAAATTGTTCTGCCAGTGGCATCATCAATTAATGTATAGTCACAATAGAACTTAACATCAGTATCGTACGCCAATGTACTGGCATTAAGCGGACAGAACATTCCGTGGGATTTCTTTCCCCCAGGCATGTCGAATTTAAAAAGATTTAAATCTGCTGAACTAGTAAACCCGCTCGTAGGTTGATTTACTTCCCAATCAGTACCACCGTTATTGTCATAGCAACCAGTCACCCAGGTATTATCATCAAGGCCATACAAAGCAACCCAATCATCATCTCCTTCGGGATTAATCACATTATGTTCATAATCATATATAGTGTCCGGCAAAAACATATAATAAGAGTTGTTCTTGGGCATTGACAATGTTGCATCGTAAGCAGCTCCGTTATGACTTTTTGGAGTAAATACTGTACCAAAATGATGCAAATCTGTCGGAGGCAAATTATTCAGGCACATAAACCTGTCTTTTTTGCCTTCATTTATCTGGTAACCCGCCTTTGGATCCTGATCCCAGGAATTCGGCACACCCGGCGGCGATTCGAGCGGCCACCAAGTCATACAGTTTGCCGTATTAGTGCCGTTGATGCGATAGGTTTCGTCGCGCTCCATACAATAGCCCATCCAGCCATTTAATATCTGGAAACTCTTTATGGTGGAGCAAGAATTTCCTTCACCACAACCTGTTGATTCCGGACCACTGCAATATAGACCGGCTTTCAGTCCGGTTGAACAAATATAGTTTCCTTCTATGGGCCGGGAAATCGGTTCATATACTTCAGCGCCATCGGTTTTAATTTTTCTATAACCGCATTCTGCCTCGCAGAGCTGTGTTTGATTGCCATTATTCGTTTTACAAACATTTACATCTTCAAAACCGTCTTTAAATTCCAACATATCAGCATTGGAATCTTTAAAGACATAATACGGAAACGGACTCATCATTTCTGAATATGCACGACATCCCAGCGAACTCGAATATTCCGGATAATAACCAGCCCACGAACGCAGGCATTCACCATTATAGCAATGCCCGCTGTATGCGGTAGTGCCACAGGAATCACCATTGTGGTTGTCCGTAGCTGTCGGCTTAATACATTCCGTTCCGCTGCCGCCGCCGCCATAAAAACTGTATTGCGTGTTGACATATACCATCCGGAAGGTGTCACCCACTTTTCTCGCGGTTAAATCCGGCACTTGATAAAAACCATATGTTGAATATCCGGAAAAATCCAATGAATTCCATGCATTAAAAACACTTCTGTACAGTGCGGCGGAAAGTATTTGGCCCTTCGTTGTCCAAAGCGGTACTGTTTCCGCGCAATCTTTTACCACCTTGCCGGCAACAGCATCAACCGCACCGGCTTTATTACATACTCCAAGATGAAAACAGCGTGAAGAAGCCTCTCCGGTTTCTTCGTCTTCAAACTCTTGTTTCAAATCGCAATATGCCCATTCACCGCAAACACGGTCATGAATAACTTTAATAATAATATTTGCGTCATTTGCAGTACTACTGGCTACCGGGTTGACTAACGCTTCCTTTTTATCCAGAGATTCTTGATTGGTTAGTGCCGTATTATACATCTTGGTCGGCTGATTGGTATTATCGATCAAAACACAACCTTCGGCCGCACTAACCTGGCCATTACAAAGCGACATTTGTTCGGATAAATTTGTATTATCCAGCAAATAATATGCATTGGCAGAATTTACAATGCAGATATCTTCTTCAGATTCTTCGGAGCAGTCGCTGTTATTTTCGCATTTTTTTCCGGACAAGGCGCATTTCTTTTCATCTGTAGCAGAACTATGGTCAACAAATTCAGTGCAACCATTTTGCTCCACCGGACATTCACCGACAAAACCTTTGTACTTGCCTACATTTCCATTTGACCACAACCCATACCCATCGGTAGCGCTGGAATAATCCGAAGCGCAAGGAACTTGATTTTTAAATAAACATGTTTTTCCTTCACCGCAATCACTGTCACTCATACATAATTTTCCGCCGCCCGTGCAGATTCCAACATCTTTCCAAACCCATCCGCCAAACGAAAAATTATGCTCCATCTCGGGAATCACTATATCCGGTCCGCCAAACGGATTGGGAAAATTGAAAGCTGGCGTCGTATAACTAATGGCGCTCGGCTCAACATATTTACAGATCAGCTTTCCGTTCTGCACCGGATCCTTAAAGTAGTAAACGCTCTCTCCTGATTTCCAGGATTTACAGCCTATTTCTTCCGCCCTGCACAAACTGGTGTCATACAATGCTGGATCATTTTTCACCGCCGTATCTTCAAAAACTTCATAATGGGTCGCGGATCCGAAGGCTGTGGTAAAAGTATTCCCGCTTGGAGAAAATTTTCCTTTACCTAAAACCTGACAGCCCATATTTTCAGCCTTACAGGTGACATCTTTGCTCGCCACAAGATAGATGGGCGAAGTGGTCGGAGTATCCGGGGGGATAATTATTGTTGAATTGGTCAGGGTTATATCGCTTCCCTGCAAATCATAAAGATTTTCCAAATCATTAATGCCGAGGATATTTGTATAGCAACCATCTTTACCGACCGGCACCTGGCAGGAAAATTTTGTGCCTTCAATAGTGATTTCCGCTACCGTACCTGATTCTCCTTTTAACCATACATTATACGCGCTTGCCAACGGCTGTTCCGGCGTATTTTGGGTGTCAAGAAGCGCCGTACAACCCACCGCTTCCTCACGGCACAGATAACTGAAGTTGGTGAGATAATATGTATTTTTTGCCGGATCAACATAGGCCATACAACTCAGCGCTTCGCCCGGAAGATTATCACTCAAATTACTGTCGCAAATCGGGTCAACGCTTAAAGAATTTTTCACCAAATATATATAATCGGTCACTTCTTTAAGATTTACGTTATCAATATACATTAACTTTGTCTCACCGCCTGTAAGACTGATGAGAAACCGAAGTTTTCCCGTATTGGCCGGGCCGTTATATTCAACCGGACCAAACGAATAATAACGCCAGACATCGGAAACAGTAACCGGCCCGGAAAAATAGGCCGACGCTTCACCGCTTTCCTCTCCAATTTGAATGTCGTCAAGCGATAAATTGCCTTTCGCCCAAAAAGAAAGGATGTAGCTTTTGTCTTGTTGAATATTAAAACCGGTGCGAATTGCCACCTTTCCCCCGCTCGAAACATTTGCTGAAATTTTCAACGAATGCCCGCCCAACTGCGTAGATTCTGTGGATGTGGCCACGCTGACACTGCCGGCGCTGCCGGACCAATTTGAAATTGTGGATTCAAAACTGTCTGAAGCAAGTGAACGCACATTATTGCCGGCATTGCCTTTATACGCCCGGCATGATTCCGCTTCTTTGGTACACGATTGCGCATCGCCGGCGCCATTAGTATTGCCGGTGAAACCCATGTAATAACAGGAATTTTCTTTTAATTCTATTGCATCCCCCGCCCTCTTGCCAACGCTTGTCGGTTCAAAATCATACGGACAGCGGAGGTCTGTAGGCGAAAAACCGCTGACCAATTCCGGACTGTTCAGCCGGTACGGAGTACATTGATCTGAAACAATTACTGTTTTTGACAGCATGGCATAATAAGTATTGGTTGAGTCATCATTAAACTGGTGGCAATCCGGATTCGCTGTGCCGGCAAGATAACTGATTGAGTTGCACGGACTGGCTTCGCTCTCATAAAGCGCCAGCTCATTCGTGTCGTGAAAAATTTGTTTCGGCCCGCCACTCGCGTCTTTTTCAAAAGTATATGTTTTCAGCTGATATCCGCTCGTTTCCGAACTTTCATACACATAAAAATTCTTCTGTTTATTTGCATCCGGCAGCATGCATAAGCGCAAATATGAAAAATATTCCGTCTGTTCCAAACCACCCTGATCAGTGGTTAAATTGGTAAACGCACTGCAACCGGCATCGGCTGCGCCGCAGGATTTGCCTGATGCGGGAATAATATATGACAGTGGGTTTGCATTTGAATAATTGCTCGCCACTTCCTGATAGGCGGCATAGCCCACGCATTTGGCGTCGCACTGGTCGTTCCAGGTTACTTGACCGCCGGCCACCACTGCCGGCGTGAATTTGCCCGGTATTATTTCTTGCGTGAGAGCAGAGGTATATAAATTGCAGTTTTCTTCTTCAGGCAGACAGACCTGCGCATAATCATTGCATTTTCCCGCGTCTGCCGGGCGCAGTAAATTTAAGTCCGCGAGATTTTTCGGCCAACTGACGCCGTCAATTAAACGCGCAAATGTCTGAATATATTTATTTGGTAAAGTGGTGGCGTCGGCATCATAGCAAAAAAGATAATTCGGCGCTTTTTTAAGATAGATTAATGTTTCAGAATCAGATGCCACTTTGAAAGCGCTGCAACCGTCATCGGTTGTCTTACAAGTTGTGGCTTTTTTGTTAAACGAAATGCTGGTGTTGGTGAAACTATTTGACGAGGTGCTGATCACGGGCAAATACCAATCAGTGGTTGTGGGGGTAAAATAGTGCCTCGCGGTTATATAGTGGGTGCAACCATCATTTTCGGCATTGCATTGTTCAGTATCGAGCGTGCGGGTTAAATACCCTATTGTGTCGCCCGCTGAATTGGTAAACGCCCGGCAAGTGTTATATTGCGCGTCGCAATAATCGGCCTTGAATTTCCAAATCGGCTTCTCTCTTAAACAATACCCCCAGCTTGAGCAAGAACCATCTTTATTAAAACCAACGCAATGCTGAATGTCAGCGCAGGTTTGTAAACGCACGCCATCAGCGGAGATGGCACTATAGACAAACGATTTGCACCGCATCTTTGGAAGTTTGATCACCCAGTGCGGGTTGATAAGATGATAATAAAGAGAACCCTCAGTGTAGTAGTTATCAACAACCTCTTTCAGAGTTACTGGGTTTTCTTGCGGCGAGCTATAGGCGGCAATTTCAAAACCAAGCGGCAAGACGCGCGCTAATCGCAAATAGCGGATATTGCGATGACAGTACGCCGATTGCGAACAGTCAAATTTTTGATTATTGGCAGCGTCTGATTCGGGAATCAATTTCCAATCACCGTGCAAAAACCCGCGCTCCATCGCCTGTTTGATAGTGAACGGTTCGCCGGTGTTGGCTTGCTGGAGAATCTGCATGAATGACTGGTCAACAATGCAGGCCTCAGGCGACAAATTGTCTTCCGAGCATTCAGCCATGTTCGGAGAAATATCATAATTATCCAAAGTTGTAATTTTCGGTTTTAGCAGTTCGCTGAACATTTCCTGAGCCGCGCGGCGGTTGCCGGTGCCGGCGCTGCCGGATGAATAGTAACTCGTTGCCATGCTTTCGGCAGAATTATCATCTTCGCATTGATCCCAACCAACGCCGGAAATGCTTAAACCCGGGTTACACACCTTCGCGCCACCCGGCAGCATACCTTTGGTAATAAAGTTATTAATGACCGTACCAAGCAAAGTATTTACAAAAGTGCTGACTGTGTTTAGAGCCAGGCTGGCGCCTCCTTTTTCCAAAGCTGCAGCCGTCATTGTCAATTGACTCGCCTTTTCTTCTCTTGTTTTATTTGCTGCCGATTGTGCGGTAAATTCTTCACGCATTACAGTGGCCGGAGCGATATTCTTGCGTGAAATAATTTCAGTCATAGCAAAAATGCCGCTGCCTTCTTCACGGTCAAGCTGGGCACCGGCTGTTGTTTCGGCGGCCATAGTATCCATTTTTTCTTTTCCGGAAAACCAAACGCCAAAATCACTGTCTTCTACCTGCACACCCATACCAAGACGGCTGGTTAACCCTTCCACTGAAGCATATTTGCTCCGAATATTTTCAACATTATATGCGCTCTTCAGTTGCTGCCAAGTACAACGTGGTGTGGGCGGGCCGTAATTAAAATGGAAGCCAAGCTTTAACATCAAATCAAGTCGCAGGTCGGGCAAATTACACAAATCTAGGCCGAGATCCTCGCTTAGAGTGGCAAGCGCTTCACCAAGCGCGTCGCCGGCTGTTTGCGCCAGGTAATTGCCAAAACTCTCTTGGCTGGCAAACGGGCCTTGACCAAAATCGCCGGCAGCCAAATACACGGCCATGTCATAAGCGATTTTATTTGTAAAATAGTTCAAGCCGTTCATTATGGCAGACATTACCATCAAGAGGCCTTCGGTTTTGATTTTTTCTAACAGCGTTTTTTCCTTTTCACCGGCTGTTTGTTGAAGAGTCCAAGGTTTAAAATAACCAGCCCATCCCACATAATCATGATATTGCGCTTTAGCAGGTGTTGGATAAAGCAATATTAAGCCAAAAATAAAAGTGAAGACAATGCTTGCAAGCACTGCTCCCAGTCCGAATTTTTTAGATTTGGAAATCATAAGCTGTTATTTCTTTTTTCCGGACATTATTTCATTGATAAATTGAGCCGTAGCCGTAGTATTGGCCGTATTTGTGGCCGTAGTGATGGAGCTCATTATCGTACTGGAAGAAAATATTTCCGTTGCCATTTTTATTAAATCATCATCGGATATTTTATCAAGCACTGATTGTTCAACTCCTGCCTCGAGAAGTATTAGGCGCACCTGTTCAGGGCTGGAAATAAGCTCTTCAAGAGAGGTGACGGCAGTCATGTCGCCGGCCGGCGTACTGGAAGAAAAAATTTCAGCCGCCATCTGAACCAATTCTTCATCTGATATTTTATCAATCACGGATTGCTCAACGCCTGCGTTGAGCAGTACGGTGCGCATCTGTTCCGGACTGGAAACAAGCTCTTCAATCGTGGTCGGCATTTTGTAATCGAACAAAGTTGGCAGATCGGGTTTGCCGGCAACGGTTGAAGCACTCTCTCCTACGTTGCCAATACAATTTTTTCCTTCAGCGCAATTCGGATTTTTCCCCTGGTCAATTTCTTGTTTATCTGTCAACCCATCGGAATCGGAATCTGCCAAATACGGGCTGGTGGTAAAAATATACAATTCATCATAGTCACTTAAGCCATCCATATCGGTATCGCGGTAGCGCAGTGCTTCTGGAGTGTTCACTTCCTGGCCGATCATCGGCGGAATGGATGTGTTCAGAGCGAACGGGCTGTATAGAGTATTGCGCATTTGGATCAAGCCGAGCGTAACTGCGAGCAAAACAAAAGCTGACAGCAAAACCAAACCGATCTTCTGTTCTTTGGACAGTCGTAACTTTTCATCAGCCATATATACCACTGCGGTTTGAACCGCCGGGTGTTAAACCCAATTATATACAATATTATTATATCACAATAAAGCCGTTAGCCAAATACTTTGATAGTGGATAAGATTCGGGATAAAGCTCATTTACCATTCCGGGTCGAAGAGTACAGCCGCAGCTCGGCAAGATAGACATTACCGTCGGTATTTTGAGGAAAATAATATGTGGCGAGCCGGCCGTACGTTGAATCGAGATATTTAAACAAATTTCCGCGCGGGTCTTCCACAGCTTCACCGCGGTATCCGGCAACCCAAAAACGGCCGGAACCCTCTATAAGGCTATCTATAAGTATTACATTTTTTTCTGTAATGATCGGGTAATCACTGTATCTCCAGCGGATTTGCCAATCATCCGTAAGTGTATTTTTATACGGAAAAAAGAATTTTACTTCCGGGCCGCTTTTAAGATACTGCGTCCAAAGCACATGACTATAGTGGTCGGCAACGACTATGTCCCCCGGACGAGACTCATTTAATATTATTTGAGCAAAACTTGGAGCGAAATATTTAAAAGCCCGGCTATTGTCCATTCGGCTATTATCCGTAATGTATGAAGGGATGATGAATAAGGAAAATATGACTGCCGCGCCTCCCACAACGCCTAACCACGACTTGCGTTTTAAGTTCGCTAAGACTACAGCGAACATCAATATCATCGGAATGGTAAAAATGATATAGTAACGCTCGGTGTAAATAAACTTCAGCACCGCAAGCATAACCCAGCCGGAAATAACCAATATCGCGAGTATTCTGTTTTTCGTTTCACCATAATTACGCCAGAAATAAATCATTAGGGCGATAATAAATATGGATAACATTGCCGGTACCGCGTTAATACCGACAACCCCAAAAACAATTGTATATAGATACTGAAATAAAGCGAAAATGTCCCCATGGGAAAAAAATCGGCCGTAAAAAGATTCCGAACCAACGCCGACGAAATCGCCCCAGCGCTCAAAAACCATTAATGCGGGAATATAGCCGACGGCAACCGCTGCCGCGCAGACAATAATTTTTTTGATTTCAGTTTTTTTGTAATAGTAAAGCAAAATATAGGCAGGCACAATCAGCGCGGCCGACGAATAGTGCGTATACAAAAGCAATAAGGTAAATATCGCCAGCCCGATAAAATCGCTTTTCTGTCCTCTTTTAATCGCACGCAATAAAAATAGAATAAAAAATATAGCGATTAAAACCAACACGGAGTAGGCGCGGATTTCAGTAGCGTACTGAATGTTTAATGGAGACAAAGACATGAGCAAGGCGGCAAACAAGCCGACTTGTTCATCAAATATTTCTTTGCCCAAAAAATATATGGCGGCAATCGCTGCCAAACTAAAAATAAAGGGCAATATCGCAATAAGCGCAACGCTCCCCGTGCCGACAATTAGAAGCCAAAAATGCAACAGAACAAAAAACAAACACGGTGTTGTATCTAACCCGGATAAAGCGACCGTACGCGTTAAATTTTGAGATGAAAAATAAATGGAAACCGTTTCATCGTACCAGGCTATTTTAGGACCAAAAACACCCGCTTCTGGAATAATTGTTAAAAATTTCGGCAGACGAACAATAAACCCGACGGCAATAATAAGAAAAAGCAGTATTAATGCCCGTTTTTTATTCATACCCCGTAGAAGAATTTTGAATTAATCACCATATTATGAATTGCCATATTAAACATCTGATAAGTTACTATTTTCTTTGCTCCTGTTTATATTTATTTATTTTGCCCTTCGGGCAAAATCGTTCAAAATTTCTCTACGGGGCATATTTATTTTTTGAGAAGAAATCGGCCAGATAACTCCATTGACTCACCGAAAATTCTTGCGCCCGGACGGTTTTTTCGAGACCGAGAGAGGCAAAAGTTTGCTCCAACGCTCCCCTATTTTGTTTACCGATGGCCGGCAGAAGATTTTTTACTAACAATTTGCGACGGTTGGCGAAACCGGCTTTAACAAGGCGGAAAAATCCATCGGACTTTATGGGCTTCATAACTTTATGAACTTTGAGAACTATGATAGCTGAATCAACCTTCGGCATTGGCCAAAAATTATCACGCGGTACGAAATCAATGATTTCGGCGTCCGCATAATATTGAACGGCAACGGATAACAAAGACATCTCCCCTGGCTTGGCGCAAATTCTTTCCGCCACTTCTTTTTGCACCATCAGCGCCATTTTTTCCGGCGGATTATTCACCTCAAGAAAAGCGCGGATTACCGCCGATGTAATTTGATATGGCAGGTTGGCAATAACTTTGTATTTTCCCTTTGGCAAATCATTTGCCTGTCGCAAAACATTTCCCCAAATAGTATTTACATTTTCCGGCTTTCTATCCTGCCAATACGGCACTAGTTTTTTTTCAATTTCAAAGGCAACCACCTGTTTTGCCCGTTCAGCCAAGGCAAAAGTGAGCACGCCAAAACCGGGACCGACTTCCACTACGGTGTCGGTTTTTTTCAAATCACCGGCTTCAATAATCTTTTCAATTATTTCCTGATTCACTAAAAAATTCTGGCCGTATTTTTTGGACGGTTGTAGACCATAATTCTTACAGAGTGAATAGAGATAATCCGGGTTAAATAATTTTTGATTCATAAAATTTACTATTTATTTAACCCTGCGTCAGTGTACCGGTTTGAAGCATTCCACAGGAGCCAACCGGCAGATGAATATTTTTCCGCTACAGCAATCTGCGCCCGAATTTTTTCCGCGTCATAAACCGCGCCCAAATTAAAGGCCTGGAGCCACGGCCTCACTTTTGCTCTGTGCCCCTCAACTTTCGGCATGCCTTTTTCAAAACCGTTTTCAAACACAAGTGCCGGATACTCAGCCGGATTAGCCAACCCTAAATGTCCGGCCGGATAGTGCGACGGATACATCATTGGGCAGACATAGTCGGCGTTCTCCACCGTGTCGGCCAGGCGCTGGCCGATATTCATGTCATCCTCGCCATTTTTTTCCATAACAAAGCCAAAAAGGTCGAGTGACAGCCAGACCGGTTCAGCCGATAAACGACGGCTCATAAACCTGTAAAACTCACCCATTATTTCATATTTTTTGCTATCACCAACCGTATAAACCACCTCGCTCATATTGCCATCGGAAGGAAAACGGACATAGTCAAAATTTATTTCATCAAAACCGAATTTGATCGCTTCTTTCGCAACCGCCAGATTATATTCCCAAACTTCTTTGCGCGTCGGGTCCACCCAGGCCAGACCTTTTTTATCGCGCCACACGCCGCCGCTTTTTTTCTTTATCGCCCACTCCGGTTTTTTTTCCGCCAGTACCGGATCCTGAAAAATTGTCTGGCGGGCAATCACATATATTCTGTTGTCATGCAATTTATTTATGAGCGCGCGCACATCACCCAGACGATCATCCTTTGTACCCAATTCATTCACCAGTGAAAGCTGGCTGTCATAAAGAATCAAACCGCTGTAATCTTTTATATCAATTACTACAGCATTAAGTTCCGTTCGCCTGATTAAATCTATTATCTCATTAATTTTAGCCACGCTGCCCGCGGAATAGGCGGTAAGATATAGGCCTTTCACTGTTTTTAGCGGATTTTTCGCGCCTCTTTCATAGCGCGGTTCAAAAAAAGAAATAACGAGACGGGTATTATTTTCTATATCAATAACGGCTGCGCGCCAAAAATATACGATTGCTATGGAGGCGGCTATGGCAACAGCGATGATAAAAAAATATTGCAGCCAATTTTTTTTCTTTTTTATTTTTTCAACAACCAACGCACCCTGGCGCAAAATTTTTAATTCACCCTCAGTCGCGCTGACTATTGTGGTCGGCGGATTATATGGCAGAGTGCCGGCATCAACAATCGCGTCCGGAATATGTTCCCGGCCGGTAAATTGACCCTCCACTACCCGCGCATCGTATACATCTCCGGTACCGGAAATATTAGCCGAAGTTGCGATAATCGGCCGGCCGACTTTTTGGCAAAGTTCTTTAAGCCAAGGGTCGGCAGGAACGCGTATGGCTATTGTATTATCTTTTGCCGCCACGCCTTGGGCTGAGTCGCTTCCTTTATACTGCCCGACAATCGTCAGCGGTCCGGGCCAATAATTGCGCGCCAATTCATTTATTAAATTATTCCACACCAAATATTTTTTAGCGGTTGCCGTATCGGGCACGATGATAAGCAAGGGGTTATTGCTCGGCCGATTTTTTATGGCAAAAATTCTATCAACCGCTTGCTGGTTTGTCGCGTCACAGCCCAAACCGTATGATGTTTCCGTGGGTAAAATAACAATATTGCCGCCCAAAAGTAAGGCGGCAATTTCCGGCATATTTTCTTTTCTTAATCGGAACATATTATTTTTTAAGCCATTTCAGATATGCTTCACACAACGGCTTTAAATCCCCTTCCAACACGCCTTCCGGATCAGCCGATTCATAATCGGTGCGATGGTCTTTGACCATATGATACGGGTGCAACACATAGGAACGGATCTGATTCCCCCACTCGGCTGATTTGTATTCACCGCGCAAATCCTGCCGTTCTTTGGCACGCTTTTCTTCTTCCAACCGGAACAGCTTAGCTTTTAAAACTTTCATCGCCGTTTCTTTGTTTTGTAATTGTGAACGTTCATTTTGGCAAGACACGCTAATGCCGGTCGGGATATGCACGATGCGCACCGCCGAATAAGTTGTATTGACGCTTTGCCCGCCGTGTCCGCCGGACATAAAAGTATCAATGCGCAAATCTTTCGGGTCGACGGCTATATCAACTTTTTCCGGCAACTCCGGCAGAACTTCCACCAACGCGAAAGATGTGTGGCGCATTTTTTCCGCGTCAAACGGCGAAATGCGCACCAGCCGGTGCACGCCATGTTCGGATTTCAAATAACCAAAAGCGTAACGCCCCTTCACCTCAAACATTATAGATTTGTAGCCGGCTTCGGCGCCACGAGATTCATCTATCACCCGCGTTCGCCAGCCCATTTTTTCACAAAAACGCAAAACCATTCTGGTCAGCATCTCGGCCCAATCTTGTGCTTCCGTACCGCCCGAGCCGGCGTGAATCGCTACCACCGCGCCGCTTGCGTCATATGGGCCGTTGAGTAAAAGATAAAATTCATAATCAGCAAACTTTTTTTCCAACGCTTCGGTCTGTTTTTCAATTTCACCCGCCATATCGGCGTCATTTCCCCCGGACAGTTCAATAAGATCATTTACCTCCCGGCCAATCTCGCTCCATTTTTCAATTTCTTTGCGGATATCATTATAGTCGGCAGACACGGCTTGCGCACTTTCAGGATTATTCCAAAAATCAGGCGCATTCATCTCGGCCGAAAGCTGATCCATTTTTATTTTGAGTTCATCAAGCTTAAGCAGCTCAGCGGTTGCTTCTATTTTTTCGCGCAAATTTTTCAGACGTTCATTCATATATTACCAGCCGAACATTTTGCCGATTTCTTCCGGCGTTTCACGCCGGCGTCCGACTTTCACTTCGCCGTTGGCGGCAAAAATTTTCGCCGGAGAAGAGAGCAGACAATGATGCGATGCTAGGGAATCCTGATAAGCGCCGGTATCGCAGATAGCAATATATAACTCATCGCAATCTTCCAGCCGTGGAAGCAAAATATGATCGCCGGCGTTATAGCGGTCGTCGCTGTCGCAGGAAGAACCGGCCAGCCAGACTTTTTTCATTTTACCCAGCCGTAAATTATTGACCGGCACGATATGCCATTTCTGATGAATCGCCCACGTATCGGATAGGTCGTTGATAAAACTACCGTCAATTGAATACCAATATTTGTCGTCTTTATTTTCCAACAACTTCTCACTCAATATTTTATAGATGGTAATCTGCGTCGGCGCCACCACATAGCGGCCCCACTCGGCGATAATATTCGGATGTTTGATACCGAGGCGTTCACTCTGACGCTTGGCGGTGCGAACCAAATGGCTGATAATGCTTTTGGCCGTATAATATTTCATTCTTTTTTCATATGGCACGCCGACGCCGCCGCCGATATCCAGAGTATCCAGGCCAGGATTTTTTTCTTTCATCGCGGCATACAAATTCAGGGCGCGCTTCATCGGCCCGACCAGGCCGTCAATCCGGTTGATCTGGCTGGAAATATGATAATGCAAAATAGAAAGATTGCGGATTTTACCGAACTTCAACAGTTCATCTTCAGTAAAACCGTAGCGGTTGTATTTCTTGTCCCAGTGACTCTGCACGCGAATATTCAGATTCACCCGGATTCCGACCGGGCCGTTAAATTTCTTCATCCGTTCCAATTCCACATGATCCTCAATAATCGGGATAACGATCAGGCCCTTGCCGCGCAATTCTTCAATCAAACTCATGTACTTTTCCGTTTTCGGTCCGTTGCAGATAACCCGGATTTTAATGTTAAATTTATCCTGCTCAATCATTCTTTTCACCAGAAAAAGCTCGTTAGCGCTGCAAATTTCCAAATTCGCCCCTTCGGCCACCGCCGGCAAAACAAACTCGCGGTTCTGATTAACCTTCATGGCATAATGGTAAAAAAATTTTCCTTTATAACCTAAAACCTTTATATAGGCGTTAAAGGTATCGATCAAATCGCGCACCCGGTTTTCAATCAGCGTGGGAAAAGCAATTTCCACCGGCGAGCCGTATTTTTTTACAATGTCATAAATGTTGTACTGGAAATTTCCTTCTTTGACCACCAGCTCGCCGTCCGGGCTGATGTCAAACTGGTCGGTGTTGAATTCTTCAATACCGAGTTTCCAAAATTTCTTATAGCGTGAATTGTTATTTTTCTTTTTCATATTAATTTTGTCCGCCTATTTAAACTTTCCACAATGCCGATGAGCAGCATATTGGCGACCAGCGATGATCCGCCATAACTGACAAACGGCATAGTCACGCCGGTGACAGGCAGAAGACCGACGTTAGCTCCGATATTAATAAAAAATTGGGAAAAAAACAAGATGGCGGTTCCGCTCGCGACAAGCGCGACAAAATCATCTTGAGCCCGGCGCGCGATAGTGAGCAACCGGTAAAAAAGCAAACCATAAAGCGCGAGTACAACCGTAACTCCGGCCAGACCAAGCTCTTCACCGATCACGGAAAAAACAAAGTCGGTCTGCGTCTCGGGCAAAAAACGCAATTGGCTTTGTGAGCCAAACCCCAACCCCCGGCCGAAAGCGCCGCCCGAACCGACAGCAATTGTCGCCTGAATAGTGTTGTAGCCGGAACCAAGAGGGTCGCGTGCCGGATCAACGAACGTCAGTAAGCGTTCTTTTTGATAAGGCGCGAGCAGATAGGTCCAGGCGACGAAACTGAACAGCACCAGAGCGAGCAATGACAAAATAAGAAATAATTTTCGTGTTCCAATTAGCCACATCAAACCAAACCAAACCAAGCCAAGCAAAATTGCAGAACCCAAATCCGGCTGAAGCAGAACCAGCACTATCATAAGTAAGGCAATCGCACCGGTGCCCAGAAAAAAAAGCGGTTTTTCAAAACGCCGGCCGAAATGCGCAGCCACATACGAAATCATAAGGATCAATCCAATTTTCGCAAATTCAACCGGCTGAAGAGAAAAACCAGAAAAAGCGAACCAGCCGGTAGTGCCGCGGATAGTGCTTCCAAAAATTAATACCGCCAGTAAAAATAGCACGGTAAGCAAATATATCCACTTGGCATATGCTTTAAAAAAAGTATGAGCGACAAATGCCGCCCACATCATTGCTACCACGCCGATGCCAAAGGCAATCAGTTGTTTTTTGGTATAAATTAATGCCGCGCCCCGTGATAAGTCAACACTATAAATGGCGGCAAAACCGATGGCACACAAAAATACGACAGCCACAATCAGCGCCCAGTCAAAACCGCGCCAAGATAATCGGTCGAATATTATCATATGCTATATCCCCTTCGGTGCAAGATACACTGCTTTATCGTAGAGGTCAATAATCGGGAATACTTTGATTTCGGAGACGCTAAGATTTTGTACAAAATTCCTCAAATCAATCTGGCGCGACTCAAGCGACTGAAAATCCAGCAAATCAAACTTCATGATTCCGACCAGAGGCCCGCTTTGATATAGGCCGAGATAAAAAACCGGATTTTTATAGCCGTAAGCCGTATCGTTTTTCAATGCGAATCGAAGCGAATTGGCGGCTGCCTCACCGGTACTGCCGGCAAAACCAAAAGTAAAGTTTTCAATAGTAAAATTCAAACGCTCTTCTTGCCAGGAGCGGGTGTCTGCCACCTGATGAGCGGAAACCCTGCGCCACCGAAGGTTGTCAATAACGAAATTCGCCGAGCCGGAATATTCGGCGGAATCCAAACCGAAGATCGCCACCGGACGGCTCTCCATCGGCAGAAGCATTGTGGTATGCCGCGCCGTAGTGGTGCTGCCAAAATCAAAAAAATAATCAAAAATAGCAATGTACCGCTCGTTGGGGTTAGCCACTTCCGCCAGTGCGTCTACTTTTTCAGTACCCCCGGGCAGAACATATGAATTGAGAATTTCAAGCGACGAAGGTGAAAAACGAGGGTGCAAAGCGGTAAAATCAATTGAAGCGGCGAGCTGCTGCTCAACTATTGGCTTCACGGTAAGATCATATACCAGCAACTCCACCGCTTTCCAAATCGAAAAACCGATTGTAAGCGCGCAAAATGCAAAAAGAGACGCCACAGCCAACCTGTATAGCAGCACTTTATTTTTTACATACCACATCGCCCATTTGAACTGGCCGGAACCGAATTCATTAGTCGGGTCGGTATATTTGGATAAACTGGGTTTGACCGGCTTCCCATTTTTTATGGGCGCCGGCGCGCCGGCGCCGTGGCTATCCACATAATTATCGCGATTTTGCTGGTTGTAGAAATTGATCATATCAATGTTATTATGAGCTATATTATACCACATAAATCACTTGCCGTATAAGTTTAAATGTGATAAAATTACGCCGTTGTTAATAATAGAAAATCAGCTATGCCTATCAGAAAAGCGGATCACGGGAGGGTGAATCTTTCCGCCTCAGCCAAAAAAATAGAAAAACCGGCCGCTAAACTTGCGAAACCGGCTGTTTCAAAATCCGCACCTAAACCGGAAAAAAAGTCCGCACCGATGACGCCCGAGGTGAAGACGCCAAAAAAATCTCCAAAAACATCATCCGAATCGGCCTCACCCCGTCATAGCGAGGTAAAGGCGGGAGAATACAGCGCGAAAAATATTACGGTGTTGGAAGGTTTAGAGGCGGTGCGGCGCCGACCGGGTATGTATATCGGCTCCACCGGACCGACAGGTTTGCATCATTTAATATGGGAAGTGGTTGATAACTCCATAGACGAAGCAATGGCCGGTTTTTGCAACCGGATTACCGTCACCTTACTGCCTGATCATTATGTGAAAGTTGAGGATAATGGCCGCGGCATTCCGGTGGACATACACCCGCAAATGGGCGTTTCCGCTTTACAGGTTGTGCTGACAAAACTGCACGCCGGCGGAAAATTCGGCGATAGTGGATATAAAATTTCCGGCGGTTTGCACGGCGTCGGCGTATCAGTTGTGAACGCGCTGTCCACCCACTTGAAAGCCGAGGTACACCGCGATGGAAAAATATGGGCACAAGATTTTAAAATCGGCAATCCGGTTAAAAAAGTGGCAGCGGTCGGAACATGCAAAGACACCGGTACCACCATTTTGTTCCAACCGGACAAAACAATTTTTGATACGCTCGATTATGAATGGAAAACTATTATTGACCACCTGCGCCAATACGCCTATTTATCCAAAGGCATTCATCTGATTATTAAAGACGAACGCTCGGCGGAGGAAAAGGAAATTGACAAAACCTCGCTTACATTTCCCAATCCGGCTTACCAATTCTATTTTGAAGGCGGCATCTGTTCATATGTCCGCCACTTGAATCAAAACAAAGAACCAAAGCACGAAAATATTTTCTACGTTGATAAAGAATTTGAAGGTGTAGGCGTGGAAGTGTCGCTTCAATATACCGAAGAATACACCGAGAGCTTGTTTGCCTTTACCAATAATATTTTCAACCCCGATGGCGGCATGCATGTGGCCGGTTTTCGCACCGCTTTGACCCGCAGTTTAAACACATACGCCCGCAACAAAAACATACTAAAAGAAAAAGACGCTAATTTAAGCGGTGAGGACGTGCGCGAAGGTTTAAATGTTGTAATCTCCATTAAAATCCGCGAGCCGCAATTTGAAGGACAAACCAAATCAAAATTGGGAAACACTGAAGCAAAAACCGCGGTCGAATCAATTTTTGGCGATGCCTTTTTAATTTTCATGGAGGAACACCCGCGCGATGCCGAGGCCATTGTGGGTAAATGTCTTCTGGCTTCCAGAGCGCGCAATGCTGCAAAGCTGGCGCGTGACGCCATTTTACGCAAAGGCGCCCTTGAGGGCTTCACCCTGCCCGGCAAATTGGCCGACTGCTCTTCTCGTTCAGCCGAGGATTCGGAATTATATATTGTTGAGGGCGACTCAGCCGGTGGCAGCGCCAAGCAGGGACGCAACCGGGAATTTCAAGCCATACTGCCCTTGCGCGGAAAAGTGCTAAACGTGGAGCGCGCCCGCTTGGATAAAATTCTTACCAACAATGAGCTGAAATCCCTGATCATCGCACTCGGCACAAACATCGGCGAGCAATTTGATATTACCAAGTTGCGCTATCACCGCGTCATTATTATGTCTGATGCCGATGTTGACGGCGCGCACATCCGCACATTGCTTCTAACCTTTTTTTACCGCTATTTTCCGGCCCTGATTAATCAGGGCCATATTTACATTGCTTTACCTCCGCTATTTTCCATTAAAACAGGAAAAGAGATGCACTATGCCTATAACGAGGAAGAAAAGGAAGCGATATTGAAAGAATTGTCTAAAAAGAAAGGTTTGGAAAAACCGGCTAAGGCCGCGAAAAAAGGAAGGGACGAAGAAGTAGCCGAGCCGGTAGCGGCAGAGGCCGAAGAAGGCGCGGCTGAAGTGGTGGTTGGCGGCGTCAAAGTAAACATTCAGCGATATAAAGGTCTTGGTGAAATGAACCCTGAACAGCTCTGGGAAACCACTATGAACCCGGAAAAACGCATAATGAAAAAAGTATCAGCCGACGATGCCGAACTGGCCAATGAAACATTTGAGATATTAATGGGTGATGAAGTTGAGCCAAGAAAAAAATTCATACAAACATACGCGAAGACAGTAAGAAACCTGGATATTTAGAAGACGTAAAACCCCGGCCACAAGCCGGGGTTTTAAAAAATTTCAGCGGGTCGTAGGCGTTTCGCAAACAGTGTCGTCCGGCTCCGGCAGCCGGCCGCACTTCGCGCTCGCCGCACAATCCGCCACGGGCGGAACCGAGCTTGTACGGCTCCGCGATGTTGCTCAACGCGAACGACCCGCTTTTCAATAGCCGACGGCAGTTATTGTCAGCGCACATTAGTGAGCTTGACAAAAAACCGCGTATAGTATATAGTATCGTCATAACGGCCACAGGCCGTTTTTAAGTCCAAAGAATTCACCCTTGTAAATATGGATAAAATTATCAATTATTTCAAAAGCGCGTGGGCCGAAGCGAAAAAGGTTTCCTGGCCTACAAAGAAACAGACCTTCAACTATTCAGTGTTGGTCATCGGCTTATCTGTTGGTTTTGCTTTCTTTTTTGTGGCGCTCGACTATGTTTTTAATTTGGGTATTGAAAAAATAATTACCCGCTAAGATAGGAGGATATGGCTAAACAAACACTAAACTTAGGACGCCGCTGGTATGTTCTTCATACCTATAGCGGCTACGAAGAAAACGTAAAAAGTAACCTGGAACAGCGCATTGATTCGTTTGATATGAAGGACCGAATCTTTAACATTCTTGTTCCAAAAGAAAAGAAAATTAAAATTAAAAACGGCAAACGCACGACAGTTGAAGAAAAAATATTTCCCGGTTATGTTCTGGTTGAGATGGTCGTAAACGATGATTCCTGGTATGTTGTGCGCAATACACCGAATGTCACCGGCTTCGTCGGTTCCGGTACCACTCCGACTCCGATTGATAATAAGGAAGTTGAAGCGCTAATGAAGCGCGTCACCGCAGCCGAGCCGCAACATAAAATTGATGTTGAAGAAAATGATGTTGTCCGAATTATTGACGGGCCGTTTAAAAACTTTGAAGGCAAAATTAGCGCGGTTGACCATGAACGCGGAAAAATTAAAGTGATGGTAACGATGTTCGGCCGCGAAACACCGGTTGAACTTGACGCTTTACAAGTTAAAAAGATTTAATTTCTAGAACCTGCCGCCCGTTATAGGGGCTTCTCGGCAGATTCAGAAATAAAATAAGTAAATTATATCGATTTGCTTCGCAAACGATATAAACTAATTCGTTCGGAATTGTCTTTGAAAACAAAGTCTTTGCGCTCACTCAATCAACCACATCAATTGTGAATAATTGATGTGGCCTCATTCACTCGCGCATGCCTTTGCTATCGCAAAGCCACTTCCCTCACTCATTACGATTATGGCAAAAAAAATACTTACACAAATAAAATTACAGATTATTGGCGGCGCCGCCAATCCGGCCCCGCCGGTCGGTCCGGCTCTCGGCCAGCACGGCGTGAACATATCCGGATTCTGCAAAGAATTCAATGATAAAACGCAGGATAAAAAGGGTGATGTCGTACCGGTAATTATCACCGTTTATGACGACCGCAGTTTTACCTTTATTATGAAGGAAGCGCCGGTGGCCGATATGATTAAAAAAACAATTAATCTGGCCAAAGGATCAGCTAAACCGTTGCAGGAAAAAGTCGGTAAGATTACCAAGGCGCAAATTCGCGCCATCGCCGAAAAGAAAATGCCTGACCTGAATGCGAAAAATATTGAAGGCGCCATGAAAATGGTAGAGGGAACGGCAAAAAATATGGGTCTGACAATTGAGTAAAAACGATAATAAAACACCCCGGCATTAAGTCGGGGTGTTTTTTATTTTTATACGGGGCTTAACACCCATAATATTGACAAAAATTCATATTTATGCTAGCATAATTTCAAAATCAGCAACAAGGAGGCTGGCATGGAACCGCCCGTACCGCAAACCGATACCCGTTTAATCAAAGCTCTCGTCATCATCGTCGGCGTCATCGTTATCCTTGTTCTCGGCTTTTCCGTTCATTCCTGCGTCTACAACCCAACCGGACCGCACGAATTCAACATCGGATACGCCCCGGTCCCCTAAAACCTTCACGCCCCACGCTCCCACCCGCCTCCTGAAATAGGAGGTTTTTTCTTTGACAAACAAAATATTTAGTGGTAATTTACCCCAAGTAAAGGAGGAAAATCATGTCAAAATCGGAAGACTCCTATGAACGAGGCGCCGACGGATCCATAAGGAGAAAAAAAGCTGGTCTGAATGTGGTGGTCAAAACCAGATCCAATCAGTCGGATAAGCAATGGTGGGGCATTTTCGTCACACTTGTCCTTGGGACGGCCGCCGCCATCATCTATATCGTTTTCTTCCGCTAATTAATGGAAGTCCGTGGCGGAAAAAAACACCGGCAAAGCACATCGGAAAGGATGAAACAAATGACGACGCCGTTTGCAAAAGCCTTGGAGGGCTGGGATGGTACAACGGAAAGTTTTCTGAAGATAGACTTCGGGCCCGTCGCGGCTGAAGAACAACGGCTTCGCGAAAAGGCCGAAGACGCAGTGGCCGAAAAAGTCGACGAAGCTATCGCAATACGGCCCCATGGCCATCCCCGCCGCTGCGGCCTACCCGGATGCCACGGCGATGACTGATAATCGCTACCCGCTCTTTTCCACCCCGTCCTTTTCCCGCCGCTCTCCTTCCCCGGAGGGCTTCTTTTTTTATGCGATTAACATCGCGTCGCCAAAAGAATAGAAGCGATAATTTTGTTTAATGGCTTCGGCATAACAATTCAAAACAAATTCGCGGTCGCCAATAAATGCCGAGACGAGCATAAGCAGTGTTGATTTTGGTAAATGAAAATTGGTAATCAGTGCGTCGATAATTTTGTACTTATAACCCGGAAGGATAAAAATATTTACTTCTCCGTTAAAGGCGCGTAAACGGTCTTCACTTGTTTTTTCGGCAACCGCCTCTAAAGCGCGCACAGTTGTGGTGCCAACGGCAATCACCCTTCGCCCTTCCGCTTTGGCACGGTTAATCAAGTCGGCATTTTTGTCGGTCAGTTCCACCCATTCGGCGTGCATTTTGTGTTCTTCTATTTTTTTTGTTTTAACCGGCAAAAAAGTACCTAGCCCCACATGCAAAGTAATTTCGGCAAATTCCACTTTCATCTCTTTTAATTTTTCAATTAGTTCCGGCGTAAAATGGAAGCCAGCGGTCGGTGCGGCAACCGATCCTTCAACTTTCGCGTAAACAGTTTGGTACTGTTCCGATAAATCCTTACCGGATGGCTGATCAATTTTTACATACGGCGGAGTCGGTACCTCACCGTAAAGATTGGCTTTGTTGCGCACGCTTAAATCATCTTCATTAAACTGAACTAAAACCGTACCGTCCGCATCTTTTATTAAAACTTCACAGGCAAAATCCTCGGCAAAGCGCACACGCATACCCAATCGCAATTTTCTGCCGGGTTTGGCAAGCGCTTTCCACACTCCCGGGTTTTCCATCGGGCGTAAGAGAAAAATTTCAACACGGGGAAAATTTAAAATAATATCGCCGGCATCATCAGACTTAATTCCTGACACTTCTTCGTCAAGTTCAACCACACCCTTAAAACGCGCTTTGAATACTTTTGAATTGTTCCAGACCAGCAAATCTCCCGGTTTCAAAAAGCTTGGCAAGTCAAAAAAATTGCAGTGTTCCACCGCGTGATTTTTGCGATCTATCACCATTAAACGCGAATGATCGCGCGGTTCGGCCGGCTTTTGCGCGATTAATTCTTTGGGAAGATTGTAATCAAAATCGGAAGTTAACATACATCTTAGATAGGGTTTCAGAAAATTACTTTTCGCAAACAGTGTCGGCCGGCTCCTGCGGCCGGCCGCACTTCGCGCTCGCCGCACAATCCGCCACGCCTGCCAGCCCCGGGCTGGGACGGAACCAAGCTTGTGCGGTTCCGCGATGTTGCTCAAAGCAAATTTCTGAAACTAGTAGTCCGTCTATTATAACTATTTCAAATAACGATACACATTGGCGTTGTGCTCATCTAATGTTTTCGCGTAATGAGTCACTCCCTCGCGGTCGCTCATAAAATACCAATAGTTATTCTTACTGGGGTTTATAACGGCCGAAATGGCGGAAAGACCGGGGTTGCTGATCGCGCCAAGCGGCAAACCCGGATATTTATAAGTATTGAAAAGCGAATCAACGGATTTGTCTTCATTAGTGACTCCGGGGTCGTTTTTACCGGTAATATAGTTTACGGTGGCGCACGACTGAAGCGCCCAATTTTGGCTGTAACGGCGCCAAAAAATATCAGCCACCATGGCCATATCATTTTTCGTCGGCGCTTCTTTTTCCACCACCGAAGCCATTACCAATATCTCATAGATACTTTTTTTCTGCCGCTTAATTTCAGCGCGCATTTCCTGAGTTATTTTTTCATTAAAATTGGCAAATATTTTTTCCAAAATGTCTTCCAGTTTAGCGTCGGCATAAACGCGGTATGTATCGGGGAACAAATATCCCTCATAAGAAACATTAGCCGGTTTGTCGGCAAATAATTCCGACCACTCGGCGTTATCCTGGATCGCCAGGATCGGTGCTTTTTCTCCTGCCGCTTTATAATTTTTTGCCGGTTCCCCGAGCAAGGCATACAATTCTTTCTCATCCTTAATTATCCCCTTCTTGGCCCAATCACCGGCAATCTGGCGCAGATTCCACCCGGGAATAATAGTAACATTTATCTCTTTTCTCGGTTCAATCACCGGGGGAATATATGGCGGATGTGTTTTTTTGTAATACAAAACACCACCCACAGCCGAACCGGCAATAAGAAAAATAAATATCAAATTAAATTTAGCATGTACAGACATATTTTTTACTGCCAATTATCACGCGCCCATTTTAATCTTTCCGGAAGTCCAATATCCACCCACGGTTCATCGGATAGATACACATCCAGGTAGGCGCCCAGATCATTCAATTTTGCGAAAACATCATATTCAATGCTGAACTCTTCTGTTTGTGGAAAATACTCCTTTGCTTTCTTATTAAACAGATACATTCCACCGTTAATATAGCCCGGTTGTGCCAAGCCCTCTTTCTCTCTGAATTCGCTCAAACGATTATGTTCATCAAAAATCAAAGTGCCGTAGGTTGACGTGTCGGCAACGCGCGCTCCGAGAAGCAATCCTCCGCTCTCCGGCCGCAGCCGCTCAACCATATTGCGCAAATCGGCCGCCGCCAATATATCTCCGTTTAAAATTATCACCGGGGTATTCTCATCGGCAGTTTTTTCCCAAGCGAACTTTATCGCTCCGCCCGTGCCCAGTCTTTTTGGTTCAATCGAATAGACAATTTTTACGCCGTTTCTTTCCGGTCCGACTTGTTCCCTAATAATTTCAGCCAAATGACCGGCGGCAAGCACTACTTCACTAACGCCTAATTTTTTTAGTTTTTCCAGTTGCCAATCCAAAACAGTTTTACCGTTTATCTCCAAAAGAATTTTCGGAATTGTTTTAGTAATATCACCCAAACGCGTTGATAGTCCTCCACAAAGAATAATGGCGTTCATATTACAAAAAAAGCATAAGATATTTCACCCAGACAGCCACGGCGGCGGCGAGAAAAAAACCGCCGATAATGTCTATCGGATAATGCACGCCGGAGTATAGCCGGCCGAACACAACCCAAACGGCTAATACAAATAATGCCCAGGCGCCCGGCAAACCAAAAATCAGGGCGATAAAAAACAAAAGAAACGCAGACATGGAATGGTCGGACGGAAACGATTTCCAACTCATCGATGGTTTAAACAGCTGTTTGCTTTCCGGCTCTGATACGTGAGGCCTTGGTTCATCAACAAAAAAACCAATGCCCACACTTACGCACCAGGCAAAAGCCCAGGCGGCGGCAAAAGTGACAAGAGGGGCAAAAGCGGCTCGCCAATCAGGCCAACAAATTATTGCCGCTGCTGCGGCAAACCAGCCGCACATGGCCACAATCACCCACTCGGCTCCAGCACGCCCAATGGCGTCAAGCCAGCGGTTTTTACCCTGCCAAAAATTGATTTTATCAAATATGATTCTACTATAATCTCGCATATTGTTTGCCTTATTTTATCAGTATTCGCGGAATTTGACAATCTGTCGTCCGACCTTGCAAAAATGCTTAAAAAATGCTATTATACGGCCATTATCGGGCATGTAGCCCCAGTAGTAGAACCTGCGGTTCACTACGGGGTTAACTCAGTTGGTTACCCCAGTAGCAGAATTCGCCTTTAACTCATTCGCTACGGGGCAAGGAGCGCTACCCTTAAAATTGCCAGCGAGAGAAAAATGAAAATACATTTTCATTTTTCGCGAGTGCCGTAATTTATCCGCCGAAGGCGGTTAAGGTGGATGTAAAATATTTAAAATCTTTTCCGGGCATGTAGCTCAGCTGGTTAGAGCGCCACCCTTATAAGGTGGATGTCGATGGTTCAAGTCCATCCATGCCCACAAATATGCCAACTACAAAAAAAATTATTGTTGACCAGGAATCAGCCGGCACACGACTGGACGTTTTTTTATCTGATAAACTCGAAATCTCGCGCTCGCAAATACAAAAAATGATCGATAACAAACAAATAGGGGTTGACGGAAATACGCCAAAAAAGTACGGTGAAAAATTAAGAGACGAGGATATTATCTCTATTGCATCTGCCAACAAAAAGACGTCCGCGCAAAAAATGAAAAAACAAGCTGATGAAAAAGGCTTCCCTAAACCGGAAATTATTGCCGAGACGCCGGACTACATTATCGTAAATAAACCGGCGGGCTTGCTCACCCATCCAACCGAAGCGAATGAAAAAAGTTCACTTGCCGGTTGGATTGTGAAAAAATTCCCTGCGATAAAAAAAGTCGGAGACGACCCAATGCGTCCGGGGATAGTTCACCGTTTAGACAAAGAGGCCTCGGGGCTTTTAGTAATCGCCCGCACACAAAAAATGTTCAACCACCTGAAAGAACAATTCAAAAATAGAACCATTGATAAAGAATATATTGTTTTGGTTCATGGAAGAGTAGACAAGGATTGGGATGAGATAAACTTTCCTATCGGCCGTTCGGAAACAGCGGACAAAATGGCGGCAATGCCGCAGACAGTTCGAGGCCAGCCGACAGAATCCGGAAAAGAGGCAAAAACGGAATTTTTTGTGGAAAAACGCTTTGTTAATTTTACTCTTCTTCACGTAAAAATTCATACCGGACGAATGCACCAAATTCGCACGCATATGCTCGCCTACAATCGCCCCGTAGTCGGCGATCCGCTTTACTTCCAAAAAAAGCAAAAGCGCGTTTGGGACGAAAAATGCGGAAGACTGTTTCTGCACAGCGCCAAGTTGGGTTTCAAAAATCTTGTCGGCGATGAGGTTGAATACAAATCGCCGATGCCTGACAAATTATCAAATTTTTTACTTTTATTAAGGTAATATGAAAGGACAGCTAATAATTATTTCTTCGCCTTCTGGCGGTGGCAAGGATTCTGTAATCCGCGGTTTACTGGACATATTGCCTGACTCGGCACGATATTTAACCACCACCACCCGGCCAATGCGCCCGGGAGAAAAGAATGGCGTTGATTATCATTTTGTCACCCGGGATGAATTTGAAATAATGATAAAAAATGATGAGCTAATTGAATACAACATATATGCCGACAATTATTACGGCACTGAAAAAAATCGCTTAAACGAACTTCTTAATAATCACCTAATCGTTTTTTCAAATATAGAAATAAACGGCAAGAAAAATTTTGACAAAACCGGCTGGAAAAATGTTTCCATTTTTCTGCTTCCGGAAAGTTTAGATATTTTGAAACAGCGCATAATAGCGCGCGGCGGCCTCACTGACGAGGCAATTGCCAAACGGCTGGATACGGCGAAAAAAGAAATCGCGGAATCGGATATTTATGACTATAAACTGGTAAATTATCAGGGAAAATTGGACGAAACCGTGGCTAAAACCGCGGAAATTATTAAGACGCGCCTCGGCCTTGACATTAATGAAAAATTAAGCTAATATAAGCACACTCAAAATTTAACATTCTATTATATGGCTGAAACACAAACTATTGTTTACAAACCAGGCATGGTGGTTCGGGTTCACCAAAAAATTAAAGAATTTAACACCAAGGGCGAAGAAAAAGAACGCATACAGATATACGAGGGCACAATAATAGCCGCTAAACACGGCGATGAAGCCGGGGCCACCATCACGGTGCGAAAAGTTTCCGATGGAGTGGGCGTAGAAAAAATCTATCCGATTCACTCACCGGTAATCGCTCAAATCGAAATTGTGCGCGAATTGGAAACACACCGAGCAAAACTCCACTTCATGCGCGATCCGGATTTTAAAAGAAAGATGAAAGACAAGAAAAAGAAATAAATAAAAAAGCCCTTCGACGGATATCGAAGGGTTTTTTATTTATTTTAGATATTTTGCCGTCCAGCTATTTTTCGTCTTCATAATCTTTTCAAGCGGACCGGCGGCCACCAGTTCACCGCCGCGCTTGCCGCCGTCGGGCCCAAGCTCAATTATCCAATCACAATTTTTTATTACATCGATATTGTGTTCAATTATCAAAACCGTATTCCCCTTATCCACCAACTGTTCTAGCACCTGAAGCAACCGGCTGGTGTCTTCGAAATGAAGGCCAGTAGTAGGTTCATCCAATATATATAGCGTGGCGCCGGTTGAGGCACGCGACAATTCGGTGGCGAGCTTGATACGCTGGGCTTCGCCGCCGGAGAGGGTGGTGGCCGGCTGGCCCAAACGCAAATATCCCAAACCTACGTCGCGCAAGACATTCAATTTTTGCGCGATCTGTTTTTCACTGACAAAAAATTTAAAAGCTTCTTCCACGGTCATATTCAAAACGTCGGCGATATTTTTTCCGCGACAATGAATTTCCATCGCCTCCTGATTATATCTGGAGCCATTGCACTCATTACAGGTGACAAACACATCGGCCAAAAATTGCATTGGAATACGCACATAACCCTCGCCGGCGCAGGCCTCACAACGGCCACCGCCTTTAACATTGAAACTGAATTTTCCGGCATCAAACCGGCGCATCTTTGCTTCCGGAAGCGCGGCAAACAAATCACGTATCAAAGTGAAGGCGCCGGTATAGGTGGCGGGATTGGATCGCGGAGTGCGGCCAATCGGGGTCTGGTCAATAGCGATTACTTTGTCAATATTGTTTAGCCCTTCAATCGCCTTATGAGCCCCCGGTTCCTCTTTGCTTCTGAAAAAATGCTTTGACAGCGCTTTGCTTAAAATCTCCACGATAAGAGTGGATTTTCCTGAACCGGAAACTCCGGTAACACACAGTAATTTCCCTAACGGAATATCAACCGTAATATTTTTCAAATTAAATGCACTGGCGCCGACAATCCGTATTTTTTTACCGATCTTGTCTGTTTTTTGACGCGCCAAATTGCGAGTAATTTTTATCCGGCCGGCCAAATAATCTCCGGTTAAAGAATTTTTCGCTTTTTTGATTTCAGCCAAAGTGCCCTTAGCCATTATTTCTCCGCCATAAACGCCGGCGCCGGGCCCCACATCAATTAAATAATCAGCCGCATTCATCACTGATGCGTCGTGCTCCACGACAATTACCGTGTTTCCAAGGTCACGCAAAAATTTTAATGTGTCTATCAATTTCTTAATGTCGCGCTGATGCAAACCAACTGACGGCTCGTCTAAAATATAAACAACGCCGGTGAGGCCTGAAGAAAGCTGGGTGGAAAGGCGCACACGGGTCACTTCTCCGCCCGAGAGTGTATTCATAGCCCGGTCAATGCTTAAATAATCCAGGCCGACCCGTGACAAATTTTCCAAACGGGAAACAATTTCTCTGACTACCGGGGTAACAACCGCCGAACGTGCGTCCTTTTTGCCGCTATTCCCATTCAGGCCTTTGAAAAAAAGAATGCTCTCTTCAATATTTAACGCGGCAGTTTCGGCGATATTAAATCCTTTAATTTTTACTGCCAATGATTCGGCCTTAAGACGCTTGCCATGGCAAAGCGAACAAATCTGCTCGCGCATATATTGTTCTATTTCTTTTCGGACATATTCCGAGTCAGTCGCCAAATGACGCGCCCTCAAATCTTCCATCACGCCGACAAATGAAATCTTTTTACCCTCAACTTCATATATCTCGTTTCCGGTGCCTTTTAGAATGATATCAATTACTGATTTTGGCATTCCGGAAATGGGAGTGTCCAGTGAAAACCCACTTCTCCCCGCAACCGCTCCAAGCATCTTTTGATACCAAGATTGATTTCCCGTAATTCTTGTCCATGGTTGTATGGCGCCCTCGGCCAAAGTTAGGCGCGGATTGGGAATAACCAGATCCGGATCCACTTCCATAGTAATACCGAGTCCGGTACAGCGCGGGCAGGCGCCTAATGGGCTATTAAAAGAAAAATTGCGGATGTCCGGCGCCGGCATCATTTTTCCGCAGGACGGACACAGACCAAACGTGGAAAGAGTTTCCGGCTTACCGTTGTAGAGCAGATCAACCAGACCATTGCTTAGATCAATCGCAGTTTCCACCGGCTTCATCGGGTCTTGTTTTTTGATATCATCAATTTTCGCCACCAGCAAACTGATATTGTATTTTGTTTTTGATTTGAAATCGTAATTGACCAGATCATTTATTTTTATAAACTCTCCGTCAATCCAAACCGTGTCCAAACCCGATTGTTCCACTTCTTCAATTATCACTTTTGGGTCAACCGTTTGATTCCTGACCAAGGGTGACATAATAAAAACACCGCCTTTGCGGGCGTGTTGGCGCACCTTTTCGGAAATTTCTCCGGCTGTATAAACGTCTACTTTTTCTCCGCAATCCGGGCAAAACTGTTCACCGGTGCGGGCAAACAGCAAGCGCAAATAATCATATATTTCCGTAATTGTACCTACTGTGGAGCGAGGGTTTTGTGTAGAAACGCGCTGGTCTATGGCAATTGTAGGAGATAAACCTTCAATGGAATCAACATCCGGCTTATCGCGCACTTCCATAAACTGACGGGCGAATGAAGATAGCGATTCAGCATACCGGCGCTGGCCTTCGGCATAAATAGTATCAAAGGCGAGCGATGATTTCCCTGAACCGGAAAGACCGGTGACCACCACAAACTTATTCTTCGGAATATCAACATTAATGTTTTTTAAGTTGTGGACGCGGGCCCCTTTGATGATGATTTTGTCTGACATAGATTAAGAAAGATTGCCGTTTTCACGGATTATCCGCCCTGGGCGGATTTATTGACAACCAATCCTAACATTATTTTTGAATACGGTCAAGAGATAATGATCGACGTGTTCAATTTCACTTATTCATCACAATAATACCAACCAGCTGGATACGAACCACCTCCGCTGTAATGCGCTAAAACTTTAAGTCCTTTTGCGGAAAGAGTTGGCCTCAACTCATTAGCGTTTTTTAGACAAATACCGCCTGTATGGACAAGAGCCCCTCCGGCATCCTTAATCATAGAAACTGTATTATTCCGATAATCATTATCATCTGTTGAGGCATAAGGTCTTATCATACAAGCGTCCCCTGACCATGCCAAAGTGTAACAATATGCCCCGCTGGCACAGTCAGCATTTGTTGCACAATAATTTCCTATACCGGCGCTCCCGGCACATGCCCCAACAGCAACATTATCAAATATATCTGTGTATTGCCGAACGTTACATTTTAGGCCTGGGCAATCCGTATCATATTTGCACGGCGCCCCGGCACTGCCATCAGAACACTTGGGGACGTTTTGTTCAATGCAATGCAAACCTGATTTGCAATCGCTGTTACCATTCTCAAAATCGCAAATCGAACCGCTTAATCCGTCGGAACAGAAACCAATTTCTGAATTTGTCCAACATTGAGCCATCTCAGACACACCGGGAACTTTTACGCATTTCCCTCCGGCAGCACAGGTTGTCTTGCCGACCTCGCACATATCACCATTATACAATTCCGCTTTTTTCAGACAAACTCCATTATGATCCGCGAATGCATCTCCAAATTCATCAATTGCATATTCCGCTCCGCCAATAAATGCCTTTCCACAAAGCAGATAGTCCCCGGTCGCATATCCGGCAACAGCAGAACATCCTATTATGGCCTTTGCACCTGTTCTGGTAAGGTTAGCATAGATAACTTTCCCAACCGTTTTGGCCACAGCTTTTTTCGCCGCCCCTTCAGCCGCATATTTGGCAAATGTTTCTACCGGTATTTTAAGGCCATACTTTAAGGTGACTTTTACGCCGGTCTTCAGAACCTCTCTTGCAGCCACACCCATAACTTTTGCCACTTTCCCCGCTACACCCGCCGCCACACTGCTGCCACCGCCACCCATTAGTATCGTAGCGCCCTCAGCAGTATATTTTGCTATCGCAAAGCACGGACCCTCTTTATCAGATGCAATCAACTCACAATACTTTGTATTATCTTTTTCACACATTGTCTTTGTCTCACTGCCTGCAACAGGGTCACACCACTCACCCTCCTGCACTTCATAGCGTTCCGCATCTGTAGCAAGCAGCCAAACTTGCGGCAAACGCAAATTTACCGTTGCCGGATTAATTGTATTTAATATGGTATATGACATTAACGCGATTATCATACCAATAACCGCTCCACCAATTCGCTTCTTTGCTTTGCCTATAGCTTCGGCGTTTCCACCTGACGTAATCCATTGGGCACCGGCAATAATAATTACTATAACGGCAAGAATCTGAATGGCAACTAAAGAGTAGTTATAGATATTTTTTATAAAATCGCCGGCATTAAAAAAAGTATTCGTACCGCCAAAAGAAATCTGGGTTTTTGTAATTCCGATCGGCAAACATTTACCATACTCTCCGGTGCAGGGTTCTTCCTGAACCCAGCCGTCAGCGGCCGAACCTCCGCTTGACCCCAGCATACTTTGTCTCTTCATGGTACAGGCATCTTTAGTCCAGCAAAGCGGGTTTGATTGTTCAATACCACTTTCTATGCCTTGTCCTTGAGCCAGGGCAAACCCGCCCGGTGCCAAAAAAGAAAAAAGCAAAGATAGCCACATTATGCACATTATTGCTTTTTTCATATTTTTTACAATTTTATAGCTTTAAATAATTTTTCCCAACTTTCAAACGGTACGGCTCCTTCAAAAATTTGGCCATTGATAAAATATGTAGGCGTGCCGCGGGTTACACCGTTACGGTAGGCATCGGTATAATCGGTATTCACTTCAGTCCGGCCCCTGCCCATTTCCAGACAATCTCCCATCTTTATTTTGTCCACGCCAAATTCATCGCAGAGTTGTTCGACTGTCGCAAGCGGCATTTCCGTGCCAAGAGCATCCTGATTGGCAAAGAAATAATCGGAAAAACTCCAGTACGCCCCCTGCTCATTGGCGCAAGAAGCAATTTCAGCCAATCGCGAAGTGCCGGGGTGCACTGATTCCATCGGGAAATCGCGAATAATCACTTTTATTTTATAGCCATATTTGCCGATCAACCGCATAATTTCCGGGGCTTGCGCTTTGCATATCGGACATTTAAAATCCATAAATTCCACAATAACCAAACCGGCGTTTTGGCTTCCTAAATAAGGGTCGTCGGTTGTTTCCAATACTTTTCGCGCCTCCGTAATCTTCGGATCTTCTCCCTGTACTACGGCGCTCTGCTGAGCAAATTGATTCGCCAGCATCTCCCCTTGGCCGGATTTCAGCGCCTGCCAATAATTAAAGACCAGTACGGCCAGAGCAATGAACGCGGCAAAAAATATACAAAGAAAAACCAGAAGAGCGATGCCCCACCAGCTTGAATACCAGTGTTTTTTTACTGCCGAAAATCCGTTCATATGAAATATTCTCCCGCCAATTCGGCTTACATTATTTTACCACGAAACTGACGCGCCGCCAACGTCATTGACAAAAGGCCTTATTAATGATATACTGTTTATACTTGATTTTATATTTTTCGAGCTATGAACTCCAGTTGGTTCAATATTGTGCAAATTGTACTGTCTATTACGCTTGTCCTGGTTATTTTGCTCCAGCAAAAAGGCGCCGGCGTCGGCGGCATTTTTGGCGGATCCTCAAACATTTACAGCACTAAACGCGGCGTTGACAAGGTATTGTTTTACGTCACAATTATCATTTCCTGCCTCTTCTTCGGCCTGTCTCTGGCCAGACTTTTTTTCTAATCAGTTGCCGGACCACGAGGCGCTTCTTCTAATTTTTCCTAAACATGGATTGGCACAAAATCTTCAAGCCTTTCTTTAAGCGCGAACCAAAACCGTTGGTCCGTGATTTTGACAAAAAATTGGTAAAAAATCTTCGCCATCGCTTCTGGCCATCGCGAGCGCAACTGCGCTATCTTGGCCGTTTTCTTTCCAAGCGGGAAAAAACGATCATCGGTCTTTCATGTTTTTTTATTCTCGCAGTTTTCATCGCCTGGTTCATTATTATTCTCCCTAAGCACAGAGAAATACTGCCAAAAAGCGGCGGTGAATATATTGAAGCGCTGGTGGGACAGCCAAAACTGATTAACCCGGTATTCGCGTCAGCCAATGATGTCGACGCCGACATTTCCCCTCTGCTTTACGCGCGTCTTTTTAAAATTGGCGAGGGGCAAAAGCTGATTTCCGAGCTGGCTTCAAGCTTAAGCATCAGCGACGATCAAAAAATTTATAGCATTAAGTTGCGCGAAGATGCCTTTTGGACAGACGATGAAAAAATAACAGCCGATGATGTGCTGTTCACCTTTGAGACAATTCAAAATCCGGAGACAAATAGTCCGCTGTATCCGGCTTTCAACGGAGTAACCGTTGAAAAAATTAATGAATACGAAGTTAGATTAACGCTAAAAGAAGCATACACGCCGTTTGCCGGCAGTTTGGCAGTTGGAATCATTCCGGAACATATCTTCGGCCAAATCCCCCCGGCATCGCTTCGCCTGGCAAATGAGAACCTTCAGCCGCAGGCCGTGTCCGGTCCGTGGAAATTTTCAAAAATGATAAAAAATGAAACCAATATTGAAACCCTGACGCTTGAACGCAACGACCGCTTCTTTGGCGAATTGCCATACCTTAAGAAATTATCATTCAAATTTTATCAGGATGTAGCGGAGGCGGCTGACGATTTGCACGCTAAAGCAATTATGGGCCTGGCATTTTTGCCGAGAAATTTGAGCGAAAAATTGGCCGGCAAAAACTTTTCCAGTTATGACCTACACCTGCCGCAATATACCGCGCTGTTTTTCAACCAAAGCAGCCAGCCGTTTTTGAAAAATGCCGACCTAAAGCAGGCGCTGGCCAAGGCAATTGATAAAAAAACCGTTCTTCAGTCGGCGCTCGGCGACCAAGGCGAAACTATAGAAGCGCCGATTCTTCCCGGTTTTGTCGGATTTAATGCTGACATAAAAAAAATTGAATATAATGTTGACGAGGCCAATGCTTTGCTGGACAAAGAATGGCCGCGGCTGACGCCGGAAGAATATTTTGCTCTGAAACGCGACGAAATGATTAAGGAGCGCATTGACGCCGTAAAAAATAATGATGATTTCAAAGCGAATTCTTCCACCATAACCGCCGACGTCACCAAAGAAGCTGAGGAGACAATTCGTTCAAGCATGCGACCTGATCAGGCTTTTTATAGAAAAAATAAGCAGAACGCAGTGCTGTCGCTCACTATTACAACTGCGGACACTCCGGAATACCAAAACGCTGCGGAGACGCTTGCGCTGATGTGGAGGGCCATAGGAGTGCAGACGGGAGTATTGGTGGTTCAAGGACGACAAATCGGACGGGATGTTTTGAAAGGGCGTGAATACGAGATACTGTTATACGGAGAAATTGTCGGTGATGATCCGGATCCATATCCATTCTGGCATTCTTCGCAAACCGAATACCCCGGCTTAAATTTAGCCATGTATTCCGACAGACAGGCGGATAAATTGCTTGAGGACGCCAGATTCGCCACCAGTACCGAAACTCGCGAAAAAATTTATCGTGAATTTCAAGACACTTTGCTTAAAGCCATGCCGGCGATATTTCTCTACACCCCCAGTTACGAATATCTGATAGATAATGAAGTGCGCGGTGTGGACATTGGCCGCATTTACTCCCCTGCCGACCGTTTCAACAACCTGAACAAGTGGTACATCAAGACCCGCTGGGGCTGGAAAAAATAATAAAAAATTTATCATTCGCGGACGTGGCGGAACTGGTATACGCGTACGTCTCAGAAGCGTATGGAGCAATCCATGAGGGTTCGAGTCCCTCCGTCCGCACTAGTTATATAGCGAGCAAATAGTTTTGCTCGCGCTCTGGGACGAGAACACCGGAGCGATGCAGAGCGACGCAAAGAGCGAGCGAGGCCGCGAGGCGGTGGCTATCCCGAGTTGGCGGAAGCCAACGAGGGGCAAAGCCGAGTCCCTCCGTCCGCACCAAGAAACTCTGTGCAAGAGTCTTTTACCCCGTAGTGAATGAGAGCGAAGCGAGTTCTACTTCAGGGCTCCGTCCGCACAATTTGAAGAATACGGGATAGTATTTTTTCTCTAAAATATTTTTAATTCCGCTTGTCGAAACGGAATTAACCTTCTTCTAATTTTATTAATTAATTTCATATAGCGAAAATAATTCGCAAAAAATCTATTTATGATATCACGTTTAACTCAACACAAAACCGGCGACAGCCGGCATCGCCGCGCGTTTGAAACGCGCCGGCGCGACAAAACGCCCACCAGCGGCCAGGAAAGCCGCCAATCCTTTTCGCGTTTCCGCAGTACGGAAACAAAGCTCCGCGTAGCTGTGCTCGGAGGTCTCGAGGAAGTGGGGCGAAACTGCACCATGATCGAATATAATGGCGACATTATTATTATTGACATGGGCCTTCAGTTCCCAGAGGAAGATATGCCCGGGATTGATTACATTATCCCCAACATCGGCTACCTAAAGGGAAAAGAAAAAAATATTCGCGGAGTAATTATTACGCACGCGCACTATGACCACATCGGAGGCATCCCTCATTTGATTCCGGCACTCGGCTATCCGCCAATCTACGGCCTGCCTTTAACCACGGCGATAATTAAAAAACGCCAGGATGATTTCCGTGATCTGCGTCCGCTTAATATTCACAATATTACGCTCAACGACAAGCTGCGTTTGGGATCTTTTGAATTGGAATTTTTTCATTTAAACCACAATATCCCCGACTCAATGGGCGTGGTCGTGCATACTCCTGAAGGCACAATTATTCATTCGGGCGACTGGAAATTTGACTATCAGCCGGTTGGGGAAGCGCCAGCCGACCTTCAGCGTATTGCACAGATCGGCGCGAGCGGTGTGCTGGCTCTGCTCTCGGATTCCACAAATGCATCACACCCGGGACATCAAATGTCTGAATCGGAAATCAGCTCAAACTTGGAGGAAATCGTCTCTAAAGCGCCCGGCCGTTTGATCGTCGGCACTTTTTCTTCTTTACTTTCCCGTATCCGCCAGATTATTGAAATCAGCGAAAAACAGGGAAAAATTGTGGCACTCGATGGTTATTCAATGAAAAGCAATATTGAAATCGCCAAAGAGCTGGGCTACATGAAATTTAATCCGAAAACATTGATTGACTTAAAACGCATTGATGATTACCCGAACAACAAAGTGGTAATCATGTGCACCGGCGCACAGGGCGAAAAGAACGCATCGCTAATGCGTATTGCCAACGGCGAACATCGTACTGTTAGAATCATCCCGGGCGACACGGTAGTGTTTTCTTCTTCGGTTATCCCGGGCAACGAACGCACGGTTCAACGCCTTAAAGATACGCTCTTTAGAAAAGGCGCTGAAGTGATTCATTACCAAATGATGGACGTGCATGCCGGCGGACACGCCAAGGCGGATGATGTTAAGTTGATGGTACGCCTGATCAATCCAAAATATTTTGTGCCGATTGAAGGCAACCACCACCTTTTGCACTACAATGCCAAAACCGTGGAGTCGCTTGGATTTCCCAAGGAAAATATTTTCATCGCCGACAACGGACAAATAATGGAATTTTTCCGCGGTACCGGAAAGCTGACTAAAGAAAAAGTGCCGGCCGATTATGTGTTCGTGGACGGTCTGGGCGTGTCCGATGAAACCAATGTGGTGCTTCGCGACCGCCAGATGCTGGCCGAAGACGGAATGATTGTAGTGATTGCCACAGTGAATTCCAAAACCGGACAGTTGATTCAGAATCCGGATATTATTTCGCGCGGTTTTGTTTTCCTCAAAGAAAATAAAGAATTGATTGAGGACTTGCGCCACCGCGTGAAAAAACTGATTCACGATTCCGATCCGCTCTCTTGGGCCGATACAAACAATATCAAAAACAAGATACGCGATTATGTCGGACAGTTTCTGTTTACCAAAACAGAAAAACGCCCAATGGTACTTCCAGTGGTGATTGAAGTGTAAAAATTACTATTAAAAAACTCTCCGCCTAAAGGCGGAGAGTTTTTTGTATACAGATATCTACATCTGACCTATCTACGATTGCGATACTGAGGCGAAGAAGATAATTCTTTTATTTCGTCTAATTCATCAGCCATCATCATTAATGTCTTATAGGCCTCACTATCTTTACCAAATTTTTCCATTACCGTTCTTACCTTTTGGGCGTCTTCTTTGGATACATTACCCCAATAACCTGAATCCGGATCAAACGCGGAAAGCGCCATTATCGCATTATCAATTATTCTTATCTTCTTTTGGATAGCAACTCGATGAGATGATATTATGTCGCTAGTCTCTTTCTTCCAATTTTCATTTATTTTCCGGGACTCTCTTCTTGTTTTCAGTGGCACCTCCCCCTCTATTTCTTTATATGTTTCTGGCGGTACAAATTTTGACGTTTCTGGCATATTGGTAAATAATTACATAAATTATCTTATTATTCATAATACCCCATCCACTGACTTTTTGGCAAATGTTTGTTCCCAAAAAACCACCGCGCGAGCGGTGGTTTTTTGTTTGACATTGTTGTGGTAGATGATAAGATTAATGCATATAAAAAGCCAAAACACTTATGAAATCCGTTGAAATTGGACAATTTGAAGCAAAAAAATCGCCCCAGCCGGAAAAAGCTTCCGCTAAAGAGGCTGTTGAAAGAGAAAATACTCAAGAACGTGAAACGGTCTCTAAATTTAAAGACCATATTGAACTAAAATATTTAGAGAGCGGGGCGGCAAACTTTTTTTCAACGATGGAAAAAATAATGGCCTTAGGATCGCCGGAGAAATCCGGTTCGGTGGAAATATCTCCGGAAGTCTTGCAGGAACTATCCTCTGCCGGAAACCGCATTCACAAACGATACCGTGAAAATTACAATCAGTGGCTAAAAGAGCAACTTGCAGATGCCGGATCAGATATTGGAGTAATGGCGAAAGAATTGACGATGATCGGCGAAGCGAGAAAAATCATGGGAGATAAAAATGTCAGTAATAATTTAATGCAGTTCGTCCGCGAAGGAAAAAAAATTAATTCGAAAAATTTTATCGGGCTGACCGAAAGGATTGAAAATATTTATAAAGCTCTGGGTGATTTGGCGAAGAAAACCACTATGGATGATGTTGTACTCGCTTTTTATATTTATCTGATCGAGCGGACAATCGATGAATACAAAAATAAGCCGAAGAGCTTGAAAGAAAAAATCTTCGGACGAAAACTCCCTGACGCAGCGGCTCAGGCCAGAGGTTTTTATGATGAGGCCTACGCCTATAGCGACAGGCCCGGCACAGACATAGACAATCTTACTTACTTTGAATCCAATATCCTTGCTAAAATCGGACGAAAAGAGCCGGGCGGAAAAATAGTTTCACCTCATGCCACTCTGGCTGCGGATGTCCGTAAATGTCTAGGAACCATTGAAAAAAATTTCAACGGAAATCCGATAAAGCCCAAAGAAACGGATATGGAATCGGCGCCGGTTTATAACATTGATAAATTTGCCGAAGCAAGCGGGTACGGCCCCGGATACAAAAAAGCGATTGAGGCCATGTTGCCGATCATCAGTGACAGCCAGCATGTTTCCAGTTTGAATTTCAAAAATGAAAGTAAGGGCGGCACTTTAGGCGAATATGGTCTGATAGACCGGTCAATCAGTATATTCCGGCCTGAAAAACCGATATCCGCCAGAGAAAGCGCGAAGGTGGTTGGACATGAATTGGGACATGCGCTAAGGCCTGAGACAATCCTTTCTTTGCCGGACGCATACAGATGGCAACTTGGCATTTCGGCCACATGTAGCGATGAGTTTTCCGGCTACCTGACAAATTACAGCGAAAACGCCGTAGGCATTTACGCGGGGAACGCTCTGCCCGGAATATTGCACGCAATGACAAGACCAACAAAAGAAGGAGAAAAATTTATGAGGCAGATCGTTATATCAGATTACGAGGAGGAATGGGCGGAAATAACGGGTTTTGCCGTTGCCACGCCGGACATTCTTAAAAAAACATGCCCTGAAAAAGATTGGTTTGTTAAAGATACGGCAAAGAAGTTGGGCCTGGATATTGAAGCCATGGCAAAAAAGGCGGACTTGGCGCTCTCTGAAGACGAACAAAACGCCTGACTTATAAACAGATATTTCTTTCATCTCATATGAATTTCACAATCTCAATAAAAGGCAAGGATGCGGGCATTATTAAATTGACTTCAGAAAGCTACGATGTTTCATCAATAAAACCGCCAAAAGAACAAAAAAAAATGGCCGGATTATTGGATGATTATTATAAAAATGGCATTACAGGTGTTGCCTTTACACATGATGCAAAAAAAACCAGTATTACGATTTCAGAAAATGAAAAATTATTTTTTCTTGAACTTGGGTTGAAACTTCAGGAGATGGGATATTCAGTAAAATAAAATCACACCTGTTGGAAAACACAAAAACTCCCTTTCGGGAGTTTTTGCTTTGTTCATTATAATAAGCCGAATTTTGTAACCCCGACTAAGTCGGGACAGCAATCATTTCTCTAGGCCGTTTGTTGCCAAACGACTCAAGCGAGCGAACTTTTTATCCCGACTTTACGCCGGGACTCTGCTCTTGCACGCAGGTAAGGATTTTGCCGTTTCACCTTCAATCTTTTATCCCCTTGATTGAAGCTAAGCTCATTTATGATTTAACACAAATTTGGGGTTGGCTCTCTTTGGTTTTTCAACCAAAGACGTCTCTGCTCGCACCTCTGGGATCACTCCCGACGGGCGTTACCCGCTACCCTTTTCGTTTTTTGCGCCGCGTGGCGCTGAGCGCCACTTGAGCGACGCTAAGCGTCGCGTGTTCGGACTTTCCTCCATGTATAAAATACACAGCGATTGCTTGTAATGAACCCAAGTAATATAGCACATTTTGGCTGTTTTGTCAATACGCTTAGCGTTTGACGCACGCCAACAAATAGCGTAAAATACAGGGCATTAAAGCTAAAATACTACCATGAAAAAATTTGAATTAACTTTCGCCGTCCTGCAGGTGCCGATCGATTTCTGTGCCATCGCGCTCGCCGGCTTTACCGCTTACACTTTGCGCTTCACTGAATACATGCGCGCTATCAGGCCAATTCTTTTTAATATTTCTTGGAATAAATACTGGCCGGTCGTATTTCTGGTTGCCATTATCTGGGTGATTATTATTGCACTGGCCGGACTCTACAGCACGGCGCAAACGAGAAAAATGGCCCGCGACCTGCCCCGCATAATTTTTGCCTGCTCCACCGGATTTGCCGGCATTACCATTTACGTTTTTTTCACTTTGCAAAAATTTGATTCCCGCTTCCTGGTTTTGGTCGGCTGGCTTTTGGCCATTATTTATGTTTTTGTCGGACGTATACTCGTTTTGGGAATTAAACGTTTGCTCTTCCGCGCCGGTATTGGCCTGCGCCGTACAGTTATTATAGGCACACAAACTGTGGCCGAAGCCATAAAACAAGCGCTGACAAAAAGCACCAATGCCGGGTTTAAACTTGTCGGCAGTTTTGCGCATTTTGATAATGGCATAATTTCGCAGATTGTTGCTCTAAGACCGGATGAAATAATCTTTACCGATCCGAAAGCCAATGAAGATGAAGCTTTTAGAGCGATTGATTTCGCCAACGACAACAATATCGCTTTCAAATATTCGGCCGACTTGTTCGCCACCATCTCTTCAAACATGACGGTGACTACCATCGCCGGCGTACCGATTGTTGAACTTCGCAGAACTCGCCTGACCGGCTGGGGCCGAATTTTTAAACGATTGTTTGATATTGTTGGCAGCTTATTTTTACTCATTCTCTCCTCCCCTATTTATCTGGTTATTTCAATAATTATTTTATTAGAAACCGGACGGCCGATATTTTACAAAAATGAGCGTGTCGGCGCTTATGGTAAAAAATTCTTTACCTTAAAATTCCGTTCAATGTTTCAAAAAGACTGCACCGGTGCTCAATTTGGAAAATCCGGCGACGACGCGCTGAAACATGAAGCTGAATTAATTGAAAAAAATAGCGTAAAGGAGGGGCCCGTGTACAAAATTGCCAATGACCCGCGCGTTACAAAATTCGGACGTTTCATTCGTAAATGGAGTATCGATGAGCTGCCGCAATTTTGGAATGTATTTATCGGACAAATGAGTTTGGTTGGCCCGCGCCCGCATCAGCCGCGTGAGGTGGAAAAATACGAGAAGCACCATAAAATTGTTTTAGCAATTAAGCCCGGAATAACCGGCATGGCGCAAATATCAGGCCGAAGCGATTTGAGCTTCGAGGACGAGATAAAACTGGACGCCTTCTATATTGAAAATTGGAACTTGCTAATTGATTTGATTATATTGATAAAAACTCCTTTTGTTGTCTTTCGGCGCAAAGGAGCCTGGTAAAATATGCGAATCGCCCTAGTACACGATTATCTCTCGCAAGACGGAGGGGCGGAGCGAGTTTTGAAATCCCTCCAAGAAATTTGGCCCGAGGCGCCAATTTTTGTTTTGTTTCATGACAGAAAAAAAATTAATTATTTTGACCGGGAAAAAATTCAGGAGTCTTTTCTTTCTAAAATGCCATTTGTCCGGTCCGCTTTTCAATGGTATCTGCCATGGATGCCTTCGGCAACCGAGCATCATGACTTGCGCGACTTCGACGTTGTACTGTCTTCAACCAGCGCTTTTGCCAAAGGCGTTATAACCCCGCCGGGAACCTTGCATATATCCTATTGCCATACTCCGCCGCGCTACCTCTGGGCTGATTCAAACGAGTATATCGCCGAGTTAAACCATTCATCAATTATTAAAGCTTTTTTACCTAATATTCTTCATAAATTGCGTCTTTGGGATAAAATGAGCGCTGATCGTGTTGATCATTTTATCGCAAATTCGCACACTGTCGAACAAAGAATACGCAAATATTACAGGCGCGAGTCGGAAATTATCCATCCGCCAATTGAAACGGATAAATTCAAGGTATCGAATGACATCGGCGACTATTTTGTTTCGGGCGGCCGGCTGGTGCCATATAAACGATTCGACCTCCTGGTAGCCGCATTCAATCGTCTGCGCCAGCCGTTAAAAATTTTCGGCATCGGACCGGAACTTGCGCGCCTTAAAAAGCACGCCAGATCAAATATTGAATTTTTAGGAGCGGTGAGCGAAGAACAAAAATATGACATATTAAGCCATGCCCGTGCTTTTATTAATCCACAAACGGAGGATTTCGGCATTACGGCTGTGGAAGCGATGGCCAGCGGACGGCCGGTAATAGCCTATCAGGATGGTGGCTCTACAGAAACAATCAGGGAAAACCAAACCGGCGTTTTTTTCAAAAAACAAAATTGGGAGTCATTATTTGACACTGTTACAAAATTTAATTATGAGAACTGGGACGGCGGACTTATCCGCGATCATGCCAAACAATTTGATTCGGCAAAATTTAAAGACCGCATTGAAAAATTCGTGACCGGTAAACTCGAAGAATTTAAAAATAAATCGTATCAACCGGCTATTTTATAACCTGCTATGAATATCGGCATTGATATCCGCACACTCATGACTGCGCCAAGAACCGGCGTAGGCGAATATACTTTTGAACTTCTAAATGCCATTTTAACTATTGACCGAACGAACCAGTATTTTTTATTTTATAATTCCAGCCGCGACGTGTCGGATAATATTCCACACTGGCAATATGACAACGTAAAAATTATCGGATCGCACACGCCAAACAAATTTTTTAACGCTTCGCTCGCGCTTTTTGGCCGGCCGAGATTGGACAGGCTCGTCGACAAAAAATCAATTGACTATTGGTTCGCGCCAAATCTGAATTTCACCGCCTTGTCAGCCAAAACAAAATATATTCTGACTGTACACGACTTGTCATTTCAATTTTTTCCTGAATTTTCTACCGGAAAACAATACTGGTGGCACAAAGCGGTCCATCCGCGTAAACAATGCGAACGCGCCAACCTGATTATTACCCCGTCGGAAAATACGAAGTATGACATCATGGATTACTATCACATTGCGCCTGAAAAAATTCGAGTAATTTATCCGGGAATAAAACAAGGAGAAGGGGCCTCGATTACAAAGGAAATTTTGCAGAAATACAATCTTCCTGAAAAATTTATCTTATTCCTCGGAACGATAGAACCAAGAAAAAATATTACCGGTTTGATCGATGCTTTTGAAAAATATTCAGGCGATTGTACACTGGTTATTGCCGGCGCTTCAGGATGGAAGAATGAAAGCATATTTATTCGGATGCGGACATCAAAGTGCCGGAGCCGCGTCAAATTTATTGGCTTTATTGCCCCAGAGGATAAATTTGCGCTCTACAGTGCGGCTCAAATCTTTGTTTACCCCAGTTTATACGAAGGTTTCGGCTTCCCCGTTCTTGAGGCTATGGCTGCCGGCACGCCAGTTATCACTTCAAATCGGTCATCTTTACCGGAAATCGCCGGTTCGGCAGCCTATTTGGTCGACCCAGCCCGTCCGGATCAAATCACGTCCGCTTTGAACGAATTATTTACCAAACCGGCTCTTCGCGACCGATATATTCAAAAAGGATATGAGCAATCGGCTAAATTTTCATGGGAAAAAGCGGCAAGGGAATGGCTAAATTGTATACCAAGCATATGAAAATCGGCATTGACGCCCGCATGCTCGGACCAAAGCAAGGTGGAATCGGGCGGTATGTGGAACAATTGGTAAAGCATTTAACTGCGGCCGACCAGTCTCATGATTTTTTTATTTTTTTACGTAAAGAAAATTGGGATTTAGTTAAAGAAACGCCGAATGTCAAAAAAGTTTTGGCTGATATCCACTGGTATGGCTGGCGCGAACAATTGCTTTTGCCCGGTATTATTAAACGGGAAAAAATCGATTTAATGCATTTTCCACACTGGAACATTCCGCTTCTTTATCGCGGTAAATTTCTCGTAACAATTCACGACCTGCTGTTACTGCACTACCCTACCCGCGCCGCAAGTACACTCGGTCCAGCCGCGTATTTTTTTAAAAACATCGCCTACCGTATAATATTGCGACACGCCATAAAAAATTCCAAACACATTATTGCGCCGAGTGAATTTACAAAAAATGATATTATTAAATTCTTCAAAGTTGGGCCGGAAAAAATTACAGTGACTCATTTGGCGCCGATGCCGCTGGATTCCCGTCTGCGCGGGAATGACAATAAAAACATCTTTCCAAAAATTACGAAGCCCTACGTTCTTTACGTCGGAGTTGCCTATCCACATAAAAATTTGGAAGGACTGATTGAGGCGTGGAAAATGTTTTGCGCCGAGCATGGGAATGATTATCAACTAGTCCTCGCCGGACGAAAGAACTTTTTTTACGAAAAACTCGAACAATCGACCACCGCACCAGGCATAATATTTACTGACTATTTACCGGACGAGGACCTGCCGGCTCTTTACCAGGGCGCTTCGCTCTATGTATTCCCGTCTTTTTATGAAGGCTTTGGCCTCCCTCCGCTTGAAGCCATGCAATATGGCGTGCCGGTTGCTTCATCAAACGCCACTTGCCTGCCGGAGATTTTAAACGAAGCCGCCGCGTATTTTGACCCACGCGATCCCACTGATATAGCGGCCACGATTTGGCGCGTCCTGACGGACCTAGAAATGCGCGAAACATTGACTAAAAATGGTGTTCAACTTATCCACAATTACTCTTGGGAAAAAGCCGCCAAAACGACTTTAGAGGTCTTCAATAGTGTGCTATAATAAGGTAAATTATTACTAATTTACCCTGATGCTTCGAAGAGGAAAAAAACCTCAACTGCGCGCCTGTTCAGTGTGCAATAAACCGGGACACAACAAATCACGCTGTCCGGAGTTTTTAAGGTCGGCGGAAACTAAAAGTGGCCGGGAAGAAACGCCGATAAAAATGTATCTTCATGAAAAGTATCAGGCAATCCGCTCGCCTCATATAATTGAACTTAGGCATAAAGAAAATCTTTGGGAGAAGATTAATTCTTTTTCTCCGTCTATTACCCCATCCCCTTTTCAATTAGACGAACCGTCGTCTGGCGCAACGCCGGCAATAAATCCAAAACGTGTTCAAATAATGCCTCGTTTGGCAAAGCCAAAAAGACAACGTCAGAAAATTTCTTTTGCTTTACTAACTCGTAAGATGTCCTATTGGCGTGAAAAACGCAGAGCGTCCATGGCGATGACAAAACTTCACGAAGCAATAATAAAATACTACGCCCACGAAAATTTTGCACCAACCAAAAACATTGTCGCAGACCAGCCCCGGCAGGCCAACTCACCAACAGCGCATTCGGAAGCTGGCGTATGGCCCCTTGCAAAATATCTTTTCTGGCGCACGGCCATTGTGGTAATTTTGCTTGTTATTCCTTTTAAAGCGAGCACATTTTATCAATCAATTAAGCAGACAACCGGTACTATCGCTGCCAGTGGCACAGAAGGTTTCATGGCTCTTCAAGAATCCACTGCGGCGATCATGCAATCGGATTTACAAACAGCTGAAGATTCAGTGGTAAATGCCCTGGATAAGTTTAATAATGCCGTTGAAGTGATGGAGGGCAACCATCGTCTTTTGCAAAAAATTGTTTCCGCTGTTCCGATCGTTTACAACGAAGTTCAAAGCCGGCAAAAACTGATTACGGCCGGCCAAAAGATCGCTCTTGGCAACACCTACCTTATTAAGGGTTTGTATGAAAGCCAGCAAGCTGTTTCTTCAACACTGACTGTCAGGGTAAAAACGGTCACCGAACATCTAAATGCGGCCATTCCGAGTTACAAAGCGGCACTAAGCGACTTAACTGCCGCCGATCCGGATGTACTGCCTCTTGAATACCAAAATGCCTTTAAAGATTTCCGCCTTTTATTTACTACATTTCTTGATGATTTGGAAAATATTGTCGAAATTGGCAAAGCAGTCGAGGATATATTCGGCGGCCAGGGCTTACGCCGTTATTTAATAGTATTCCAAAATCCGCACGAGATCAGGCCAACCGGCGGTTTCATCGGCAGTTTTGCTTTATTAGATATCAAAGACGGCCAAGTTGTAAAACTGGATATTCCAGCCGGTGGTTCATATGATTTGCAGGGTCAACTGGACACTTATGTTGAGCCACCGACTCCGCTTCTGCTTTCAAATAAACGCTGGGAATTTCAGGACTCAAACTGGTTTGCCGACTTTCCCGCCAGCGCGGAAAAGATGCTTTGGTTCTACCGACATTCAAGAAAAGTGACGGCCGACGGGGTTATCGCCATTAATGCCACTGTCTTAGAACGGCTTCTTTCTGTGCTTGGCCCGGTCAATGATACAGGCCGGGACCTAACCCTTACTGCCGCCAACGCCATACCGACGATTCAACAGATTGTCGAGGAGGGACCGGAAAAGAAATTAGCTCGGCCAAAACAAGTTCTCTCCGATCTGGCGCCACAATTTATCAGCTTGATATATTCATCCAAACCGGAACAAATATTAACTCTGATGGCAAATTTGTCTGAAGCACTAACGCAAAAAGAGATACAGACATATTTTACTGACGCGGCTATTGAAAAAACGGCCAAAAATTTTGGCTGGGCCGGCCACATTTGGCCGACGCAAATCGGACAAGACTATTTACTGGCGGTCAATACGAATATTCAGGGTCAAAAAACAGACGCCGAAATAAAACAAACCATCAGCCACCAGGCAATCGTATCGGATGACGGTACCATCACCGATACAGTGATGATTACGCGCGAGCACACCGGAAAACCCGGGGAAAAACTCTACGGCCAGACAAATATTGATTATTTACGAGTATACGTACCGCTCGGCTCCAAACTCATTTCTGCCGGCGGCTTTATATGGCCGGATGAAAAGAAATTCAGAGTGCCTGATCCCTGGACAAAAAAAGATGAGTTTTTGCTGAAACAAGAAAAAGAAATCGGTTTTGATGATAACACCGGCACACGCATTACCGAAGAGTTCGGGAAAACCGTCTTCGGCAACTGGTTGATACTTGAACCGGGAGAAAAAAAGCAAATTCACTTCAGCTATACGCTTCCATTTAAAGCAATTTTCTCCAAAGCAAATGAGCGTGCACTTATCGGAAAAATTGTTAATGAGGAATATCTGACTTCCCGTTTTCAGCTTGTGGTACAAAAACAATCCGGACAAGATACTAATTTTGAAAGTCAGGTTATCTTTCCGACCTCATGGCACCCCAGCTGGAAAGAGGGCGAGGATTGCACTCTGGCAATGAACGGCTTGGGTATTAATAACATTGAATTAAAAAATGACAGCGTTTGGAGTTTGCTCATGCGCCAAGATCAATAAATTTATCAGTTATTATTTAGTATTTATATTTTATGCCGGAAAATGATGAGAATTTCTCCGCCCATACCATTGGGACTGAAAAACCAAAAAGGAAAGTCGCGCCCCGCAAAAAAATCGCCATCACAGAAAAGCGCCTGGAAAAAGATAAAAAAATAAAAATTGAAAAAGAATTAGTATCAATCTACGAAGACAGCAGCGGAAAAATTCCCAATATGCACGAAATAAAAAAACGCAAACACCATCCGATAGTTAAAGGAGTTTTTTATTTACTTTTTATCGGAGCGATAATGGCGGCTGCGGCCTGGGCTGGCTTTTTTTATTTACCGGGAAAAAATACCGGCAGCGAACAACAGCTGTCACTTGATATAAAAGGACCGGTAGAAATTACCGTAGGAGCAACAACCACCTATGTTATTAGTTTTGAAAACAAAGAAAACATTCAATTAAACGGGGCTGTCCTGACGGTTAACTACCCCGACGGATTTGCGTATCTTGAAAGCAATATTAAGCCGGATAACGGCGGTGCGACCGAATGGCGCCTAGGAGACCTTAAGCCTCACGAAACAGGAGAAATAAAAATTACCGGACAAAATTACGGCGCTTTGAACCAGGAAAAATCCTGGCGGGCTCTTGTTAATTATATGCCGGAAAACTTTCAGTCCGAATTACAGGTAATTGCCACCCTCTCCACGAAAATAACGGATTCGCCATTTGACATATCAATTTCCGGGCCGGACAAAGCAATCATAGGAGATGAAGCGAAATATAGTTTTAAAGTCATTAAAAAAACCTCTTGGCTGCCCGCCAAATTCTACCTTCGCCCAAGCCTACCGGCTAATTTTTACGTCACCTCTTCTACTCCACCAATTGATAAAGACGGAACCTGGCGCATTAAGTCGGAATCCCCCACTTCAACCACCTCAACCAATGAATTGATTTTTAGTATTATTGGAAAATATACTGACCAAAATGTTAACCTTGAAGAAAACACTTCAACAATAATAACAGCCGAACTTCAATTACCATACGGACTGGATAATAGAATATTTGAAATTGGAAGAGCGGAGCTTGCCACCGAGCTTATTAAAAGCAGCCAGACATTTTCTTTGGCAATCAACGGGGCAATGATTGATACGGCCAGCAGACCGGGCGATACATTAAACGTAACGCTCTATGTCAAAAACACCGGCAAAGACAGCCTAAAAAACGCTTCGTTAAAACTCTCTTTTGATGCACCAGCGCTAAAACGGCAAAGCGCCTTAAATTGGGCAGCCGTTGAAGATAAATTGGAAGGAAATATTGTTGGAGAACAAGTCAGTGACACAATTCGGCGAGGAACAATCACTTGGACATCACAAAATTTGCCTTCTCTTAACGAGCTCAAGCCAGGACAAGAAGCAACAGTAGATATCCGTCTTCCGATCCGGAGTACTGACAATTTTGATATGAGCAACTTGGCTGAATTCACGATTAAAGCAATCGCTGAAATTGTATACAAAGATAAATTAGGCGCCGAAAAAAGTTTAAGCAGCAACCCAATTGCCATCATTTTAAATTCTGATCTTTCTTTGGAGGTGCGTGATTCAACATCAGCCGAGAACGAACGCGACATCCAGTGGATATTGTCCAATTCTTTTCATCCCTTAAAAAATATTGAACTGACAGCCACTCTATTCGGCGATGCTAATTTTATTCCACCGTCTGTAGCACCGGCAGGTAGTGTTTCGTTTGACGCTGATTTAAAACAAATAAGCTGGAAAATCAGCGAGATGCCGGAAAGCGTGGACATACTGGCTTTGCCATTCTCTGTAAATATAAATAAAATTAACCCGACCCAGAACACTCTAATATCAAAAGTGAAAGTTCGCGCTGAAGACGCTGTCTCCGGCAAAACGATTGAATTTATGGGAGATGAGATACCGATGAAAGCGGAATAAGTACACAGGTTTTACGAATGGGCTGGCCAGACATTTGTTTCTGACACGGGTCTCCTCGTCTGCGGACTCGTCGCCCTAACGCTCACTCCGGCTATGACGCCGTCGCTCCGCGATTGTCCTCAACAAAAATCTAGCCAGCCTGAAAAATTAAAATAGCGCCCTTCACAGGGCGCTATTTTAATTATCTAGAAATTCTTTGGCCCAACCATCAGCTTCTGATGTTGACTCAAACCATTTTATTCGCTTATCGCGCCTAAACCATGTCATCTGACGCTTGGCGTAGCGGCGCGTGTCTCTCTTAATCATTTCAATCGCGTCGGCTAAAGAAATTTCTCCGCGCAAATAATATCCCACTTGTTTATACCCGATTCCGCTCATAGCGGGTAATGTCCAAAGATATTTTGTTGACAATTTTCTCACCTCTTCAACCAAACCGGCTTTTATCTGTTCCTCCGTCCGCTCGTTTATCCTCTGTACCAATTCTTCTCGCGGTATATCCAAGCCAATTTGCAATGCCTCATAGCGCGGTGGCAATTTTTTTTGTTTTATCGTAAACGATTCGCCTGAAGATAACGCCACTTCAATGGCGCGCATCACCCGGCGCGGATTTTTGAGATCAATTTTTTTCGCTGAAATAGGATCAGATGCTTTTAGCATTTCCATCAACTCGGATAAAGTTTTTTTCTCCAGTGCACTCCGCAATTTAATGTTGGGCGGCACAATCGGAATATCCAAATTATCCACTATCGCCCAGATATAGAGGCCGGTGCCGCCCACGACAATCGGCAGCTTATTGCGCCGTAACACATCATCAATTGCCTCAAATGCCAATTTCTTATAATGTGCCAAAGTAAATTCTTCGTCAGGATTAACCACGTCGATCAGGTGGTGCCTAATACCTTGAACCAAATAATCGATATTTTTTTCTTCATTCTGCGCTTTAGCCGTTCCAATATCCATCCCTTTATATATCTGCCGCGAATCCGCATTTATTACCTCCCCGTTGTATTTTTTTGCCAACTCTAAACCCAGGGCCGTTTTTCCGGACGCAGTCGGACCAACAATAACGATAATTTTAGGCAATACCAACATATTTTATATAATTTTTCCTTTCAGCACCCATTCTTTTGCTTCGAATATTTTTACCCTAACAATCGTATCGACCAAATTTGGCTCGCCCAGAAAGTTAACCAGCTTCATTTCTCTTGAATTCCCGGAGCATATTCCCTGCTCGCAATTTTCCACCAATACTTCCACAATACTGCCAACATATATCTGATTTTTTCGCAGAGCCTGCGCTTCCATGATCTCCTGCAACTCTTCCCAGCGGCGTTTTTTTATTTCACGAGATACATCATCTTTAAATGCCTTGGCAGCGGGCGTACCGGAACGCTCTGAATACTTGGCGTTATAGGAAATATCTAAATCGCACTCTTTATATAGATCAAGCGTATTGTTAAATTGTTCATCCGTTTCTCCACAAAACCCGACCATCAGATCCGCACCCACGGCCATATTCGGCCGGGCGACGCGAATTTTTTTAACGATTTCCACATATTGTTCACGCGTATATCGACGATTCATCTTCCGTAATATTTCATTGTCTCCGCTCTGTGCCGGCAAATGAATATAATTCATTTGTTTGGGCAATTTCAGCGCTTCAGCCTGTACCGCATTAAAATACTGAGGATCCGGCGCGGTAAAATGCAGTCGCTCTAATCCTGCAATTTGATTCAATTCCCAAAGCAGCGCGGCAAAATGGTCGGACAAAAACGGATTTTCTTTAGAAAAACTTTCCGGATCCGGCGCAATATAATGATTTACGACCTGACCAAGCAAAGTGACTTCCAAGCCGCCTTTAACAACAAAATTGCGTACCTCATTCAGGATGTCAATTAACGACCGGTTGCGTTCACGCCCGCGGGCATTGGGCACCACGCAATAGGTACAAAAATTATTACAACCGGTTTGGATAGTAATAAAGGCCCGGCTATGCGATTCACGCATTGGCTTTATGTTTAAATAGTCAAAATTTTTCTCCTGCTCAACATTTAATTCCTTAAGCCAAACTGGCAGGCGCGGCAATTCATCAATGCCAAACCATAAATCAACACCGGGAATTCTACGGCGCAATTTTCCACTCTCATCCCTGCCCGGCATACAACCGGTTATGGCAATTATCATGTTTGTCTTTTGCCGGCGCAATGCTTGCCAATTACGGACAATACCACACACCCTGTCTTCTGCCGCCTGACGAACGCTACAAGTGTTAATTATGAGCAAATTTCCATCCTCCGGCCGTTCTACCGCTACATACCCCAAGGACGATAAAAAACCGGCGATCCTTTCGGAATCGTTCTTATTCATTTGGCAGCCCATTGTTAAAATATAGTAACGGCGCATGAACGATATTCTAATCTTTTTATTAATATTATTCAAGAAAAGAAAAAGGCGCTTGAACGAAGATTTCTTGTTCAAGCGCCATTCTCAAAAAACGACTCCCTCCTTTTGGGAAAATCATGCGAATACGTAGCTGGCTGGAAAATCTCTCAGCTCTTTTTTCCCCACGATGAATCTTTGTGAGGCACGGTCTCTGGTCCTAAACACGACCACGAGAATGTTCCGCGTTAGCCCTCCGGAGAAGGGCCGCTGCAGAAACTTGAAGCTAAGCACGGTGGTGAGGTCCGCGCGAATTCCCCGGTTTTGGCCAAGGAATTTGACGGCTCCGAAGAGAGCAAGGCCGCGGGCGGGATTCTTACGAATCCGCTCAGCGACTTCCGGCTGGCTATCAGCGTCGAGGTGTAACTCGAGCTCGCGGCCATGCCAGAAGATCCTTAACTGTCGGAAGCCGTCGATTATCTCGCCGAACCCCTCTTTCTCAAAGCGCAAACGATCAGCCGATCGTTCACGATAATTCGCCAGGTTTGTCACCTCTGTCATTTTCACGGTTCTCCTCCGCCGAAGTCGCCTGTCGCGACAAAGAATTACGGTAAACATGCTCGCGCAGTTTTACCATCCTTTCTTTTATCGGCGGAAAGCCGTACTAATTGCAGGCGAAGGCGTATGTGCAGACGAAGTCCGCATCATTTACGCCCAGTTCGAGTTCTGTGGAGGCTCCATCTGATTCAGGATCACTTTTGACACCGGGCTTCTTTCTTAGCCCGGCCCATTGTCCGGTTTTGAACCGAACCACGATATGGCCCGGCTCATCGGGAATGATCACACCGGATACTTCCCGAATGTCGAGAGGGCTCTCCATCCTCAACACATCCTTCTCGGTGAGGAAAAAATCGCTCTCACGGCATCGGCGGATCAGTTCTTTGCCGATTGCCGGCACGTAGATGGTTTTCACCCGCCCGAAGACGAGCTTGATGTGCGCACGGCTTCCTTCACCGCGGTAATGCAGGTAGGACGGCGGCAGCTTGTAGACGAAGGTAATATCGTCACCTAACCAATGCCAGCAAACGAGCGCCAAGCCCGCCTGTACCAGGTCCATGGCCTCGGTGACAACCTTCTGAAGGTGACCGGAATACGACTCCACCGAGCCGCTGCCCTCCCCTTCATCGTCACTGACGATGCCGAAGAAGTTGTGGAAGCTCCTCTTCAAAGAAACCACTACTCTATCGCCGTTCATAGTCACTATCCTCCATTCTGCATGCGTTCGCATGTGTTTTCAAGGTGCATATTTGCAACTTTGTAATCTAACAGATATATGCGATTTTGTCAATAGATATTGACAAAACAGCCAAAATATGCTATTATATTAGTGTTATTTAATCATATATTAATATATGCCAAATCTCAATGAATCAAGAAAGTTTAGTCCGATTGCCGACACCGGCGGAATACAGGAAGAATTTGACGTAGATAAATTTGTAGAAGGCGGTATTAAGGAAATGTCTCCTGAGCAGGTAAAAGAACAGCAATACAAAGAATGGCAGAATACTGGCCATAATTATCTGTTAACCAGGTCATTATCCGAACGCCATGCTCAAAACATTTTAAGGCTTGACGGTGAAATCGCGGCAGCCGGCCGATTCGGAGAAAACATTGACCAGGCTTACCTTGAAGACCCCACGCAAATGCCGGGATGGGGTGAGCTCGGCAAAGATAAACAGGAGAGCGCTCTAAATTTTGCTAAGTTAGTCCAAGAACGTGATAAACTATTAAACGAGCAGGGACATCTCCTGCAGCATGAAAAAAAGATTTTAGGTCAATTAAATGAAAAATATCAGTTAAGTGCGGAAGATATAAATTATGAACTTAATAAGCACGGCGACTCTGAAATTTCCGATGAAGAATTGGACTTAATAGCAAAAGAACTGGAAAAGGTGTTATCCGTAAAGACAGAGCAAAAAACAGCTTAATCTCTATTTTATGGGGGAGAGTTTTAAACCGGAAAATCCTTTTTATAAGGGTAATACTCCACAAACCAATAAACGCGCTGAATCACCGCGCGTTTTTGGCGTGAAAAAAAATCCGGAAAATCCTCACGATCTCAAAAACAAAAGCATTCTTAACGTGGACACATGGGAAGAACGGCCGCATAGTTTAGGAGTTGGCAAGGACGCTGATACAAAAACTCTTAGTGAATCCACAATCCGTGCCGAGCGACAAAAAGAGTTGGCCATGCAAGATAGGGCGGAAGCCGATAAAAAAATCAAAGAAATAAATCAAAAAATCGCGGCAATGGATATTACGTCCTCCACAAATCAGGACGGGCAAATAGCCGATGTTTTGAAAGACACAGATATTGATGACGCGGTTGAATTCGGTATCCAGGAGTTGACAGATGCTGAACTTGAAATTGAAAAAGTTGCTGCAGAAGAGGGAAAAAAATTGGCAAGAGGCGCGCAAGAAAGGGCTGCACTTGAGCAATTCAATCGATCAAAGCAGGCGGAAACGAAATTTTTTAAAGACTACGGCAATACTAACCAAAAAAAAACCGGTTCAAACAAATAAGCCCGCCATAATGCGGGTTATTTGTATATATATATCGTATGACGGAAAAAACGCCAAAACAATTTAATTTTCGCCAACACGGCTTTCGAAAAATTAAGGAGGAGTCATCCGGTAGCGGCAGCATAGGCGAAGTTCTTGCAGTATTGACGGGAGAGAAACCGGAATCAAAAACGGTTATCTCATCTGAAGCTGATGAAAATGAATTTTCGGCGCCTTTCAGTGACCTCGATAAAGACGTGCCAAAATTTGACTCCCAGCCGCCTGAACCAAAAGATAAAACGGAACCACCGGAATCAGACGACGATCCTTTTGTAATGCGCCCCTCTTTGATGCCGATTCAAGAGAAACCTAGAAATATATCAACGGTTGAAATTAAAGCTCCGCCTGATGATAGTATTACTGCCGCCGTTCTCAGAGAAATAGAGCGCCGATCCGCGGAAAATGAATCAGGTGATGATGCGCGTAAGGATGAGGTCGGTAAATTTGCTTCAGGAGGAACGATGACCCCGGAGAGACAAGAAAATCTGATGCGGATTGCCAACGCCCTAATAGAAGCCGAACAGAAAAAAAGTGGTCTCAAGAACAATAATGATAAATAAAAAATCCTCAGCTATGGGCCGAGGATTTTTTAATATTTTTACTGTTGTCTCGCGCTAACCTCATTATTAAGCCGTTCTAAAAATTCTTGTTTGCTCATTTTTTCCTGTTTTTCCTGACCGCGAATGCGTATCATCCAATCCCCTCCCTCAAGCTCTTTATCACCTACCACCACGATATATGGTATTTTTTCCGCTACCGCTTTACGCACGCGATTACCAAGCGTTTCATTGGCGCTATCAAGGTCGGCGCGCACACCTAAGTCGAAGAATTCCTTTTGCAAGCTCTCCGCTCCAGCAGTGTGTTTTTCCGAAACAGAAATAAACCGCACTTGTACCGGAGAGAGCCATACAGGCCAAATACCGGCATAATGCTCTATCAAAAATGCGATAAATCTCTCATGAGTGGAAAGGGGGGCGCGATGAATAACAAACACTTCATTATTCTCTTTGCCGGTTTCATCGGTATATGTGAGGCTAAATCGCTTTTTCGCCGCGAAATCAAGTTGAATAGTGGACATGGACTCTTCTCTGCCAATAACTGAGCGAAACTGCGTGTCCACCTTAGGCCCGTAAAATGCGGCCTCATCTTCAGCTTCAATAAATTTTACATCACTCTCCTCCAATACCTCACGGATCACTTGTTGGCTGTATTCCCAATTTTCCGGCTCATTTACATATTTGTCCAAATGCTTCGGACTCCACTTAGACAGCCGGAACCAATAATCTTTTAAGCCAAATATCTTATAGAAATTAATCGTCAAATCGAGTACGCCCTTAAACTCCTGTTTGATCTGATCTTTACGGCAATAGATATGAGCGTCATTCATCGCTAGGCCGCGTACGCGCAACAGGCCCGCCAAAGTTCCTGACAATTCATTGCGATAACACATCCCATATTCCGCTATGCGCAAAGGTAAATCACGGTATGAGTGCATATCGTGATTATAGATAATGTGATGGTGCGGGCAATTCATCGCCTTCATATAATATGTGCCGTCATCCATAACCATTGGCGGATACATACTGTCTTTGTAATATGGCAGATGACCGGAGGTTAAAAATAGTTCCTCCTTTGCCATATGGGGCGTGGAGACGCGCACATAACCCGCTTCACGCTCTTTTTCAACAGCTAATTTTTCCACTTCATTTCTGATGATTGTGCCATTGGGTTGCCACATTATCAAGCCTTTACCCACAATATCATCAATAAAAAATAGTTTTTGTTCAGCGCCAATTTTCCGGTGGTCGCGCTTTTCCGCTTCTGCGAGCATGTTTAAATATTCATCCAATTGATTTTGCTTTTCAAAACAGACTCCATAAACGCGCTGAAGCTGAGGATTCTCGTTTTTCCCCCGCCAATAAGCGCCGGCTAATTTTGTTAATTTAAAAGCGCCAATTTCTTTGCTTGAATCAAGATGCGGTCCTCGGCACAAATCAATAAAATCTCCTGTTTTATAGATTGACACCCCGTCGCCTGATAATTCCACTTCCTCTATGTCGCCAACTCTTGTTGTGCCCTTATTTTTTATATCGCTGAGCAGCTCCACTTTGTAATCCTGGCCTAATTTCTTGAATAGTTTGACAGCCTCGTCAATTGTCATTTCCTCCCTTTCAAATTTCACGCCATTTTTGATCAGTTCCCGGGCCCTGATCTCGATATTCAATAGCTCTGCCTCGCCGATCGGCTCGGGAAAATCAATATCATAATAAAAGCCATTTTCTACGGTCGGACCAACACCAAATTTTGCCTCAGGGTACAACGATTGAACTGCCGCTGCAATGAGATGGGCGCAAGAATGGCGCATTGTTCCAATATTTGCCATATAACAATTTGTAAATTATTAATAAAGTGAATTATAAATTTCAGCATTTGTCAAAAAACCCCGATACCTAAATATATAGATATCGGGGTCCTATTTTTTGATAAGACGGTTCCACCCGAATGTTTAACTTTTTATCAAGCTGTCTTGCTGCTCTGAGGGTGGTACCATATCCTGCTTAACAGGATTGGGCTGGTCCTCATTCAAACGCAACAATTATACTCTAAGACTATTCAATTTTCCTGTCAACCCACAGGCGCTCACAAATCATTCACGCCTTTTCTACTCAGTTGTTGTGGTGGGCGTACTAGTTTCATTCATAAAAATCGGTCCGACGTTTACCAATATATCATTTTCTTCATTATAAATTATCGCTTTCTTTGCCTGCATAAAAATAATAACTTTATCGCCATTTTTTGCATCTTTATAGAATGCCTGCTCGGTCTTTAAAGCGTCAGCGTCGGTTATAGAAGCAACAGTCGGCTCTTCATCAGTTGGAAGAACAATATGCTTGCTAACTTTATCAAGCAAGGCTTTCACCTCCATTTTTGCCAAATCCTGCTGTCCTTGTGGAGTCGTTAACGAATTTATCCGCTTTTTCGCGACAGAGTACTTCACAAACATAACTAGACAGCCGGTTAGTGCCATAACAGCAATAATTAGCAAAATAATCATAAAGACCTTCTTTGGATTACCGCTTATAACAGATGGGGAGGCATCGCGACTATCTTCTTTGACCGGGTTAACTCTACGAATTGAAATCGGCATACAAATAATGCTTAAAAAATTACATCAAGTATTATAACAAAAAATCAATATTTGCGAAATTCTCCAACAAATTGTCTGTTGGAGTAATTGGCTATTAACCGACTATCGGTTCGGTTGGTGGTTCTTCGGCAGGCGGTGTTTCAACAACAGGTTCTTCAACTACCGGTTCAGTTGGCGGTGTTTCAACAACAGGTTCTTCAACTACTGGAGTCTCTTCAGGTACAACCGGCGGAATATACAAAATCGATAAACCAATCGTGGTAGTAGTACCATCTGAGACAAATACTTTTGATTCCGGCAATGCTCCGAATACTTGCCAGTTGAATACGACATCACTCATTTGTATGTCTGGTATTTCTATCCTGAAACCGGAAATGCCCGTGCCGGTTAATTTCCAGCGTCCATCGTAATCAAGCGGTGTCACGGTAATAATTGGCATTGTCTCATACGGCTCCGCAAAAGTAATTGTCGTAGAAGAATGACCGGATAATATTTTTGCCTGGCCGACCGTATCTTCACCAAATGTCGTGTGTTTCTTCACGGCAAGCGTTCCATTAAACACAGCCGCGTTCTCAATTACTAGCATATTGGCCGCCAAACCATCATATACGCCGCTGAGTATGGATTCGCTGGATGTTGACATACTGGCGAGACGCGCTTCCAGATCAGATAAAGCGGTTTGTAAACTTGTTAACTGTGAATCAGTTGAGGAAGCACTGGTTTCTAACACGATCATGCGACTATTTATCTCGGCGAGCATGGACTGTGTTTCAGTGAGAGAGAGATTCAACACATTTAACGATTCAGCCAAAGCAACGCTGGTTGAAGCTGTTTCGTCCAAAACAATACCATATGCATTAAGTACTGTTTTGATATCAACGATGTCCTTTGTGGTTGATACCGTTAATCCTTCCAGAGCAACCATGCGCTCATCTAAGGTCAATTCCACAGTAGAAGTCGGCTCCTCTTCAAGCACCAGCACCGTGTTACCCGGATCCTCTGCATCGTCTTGCCAGACACGATAATAATCGACATTTAAATAAACGCCGTTACTGGTTGAATAGTTCATAAGCATCGCAGCCAGATTGACCGTCGGAATGTTCGTGGTTGATTCACCGCAATATGTCCAATTTATACCATCAGAGGAGTTGTTATCAACATAAAATTTAACTGACCCGCCACCTGCTCCGTTTGATGAAACAACTTCATATTTAAGCAGAGCGAAGACAGTATTATTAATTGTTTGCGCGGCGCATTCAATATTTGTTGAGACACCAGCCCGTCGCGTTACACCACGCCAATTTCCGGTAGCGGTATTATTGGTAAAATATATACCATTGGTCGGATCACCGTTTTGCGCAGTGGCCCTGTCGCCGATACCAACCCACAACTTGTCATTTGCGCTGTCCGCTGATGGGAAAAGTTTCATCATTGAAACCGGCAAGTTGTTGGCCGAAAATATGGTATGCGCGTTGCCCGTCGTTACACTACCGCTGTAAGCGAGACAACTGCCGCCCAGAAGCAATGCGCCCATTGTCTGTCGGCCAATTCCATTAATCGCATCATCAACCGTATCCCAGGTACAAGTACCATTTTCATCAACATTGAATATGGCATCATCACCCCAGGCGATGGCTGTGTCGGCGGATATTTGCGCCCGCTCTCGCATGAACTCTTCTCCGAAATATGAATTCCTACTCATCATTGCGCCTGCTTCAATTGACATACCAAAATTCGTTGATAAATTCTTTGCCTCACCTACTATATTACCGGCATTATTCTGCCACTGTTGAAGTGCCGCGGTCTGGCCGGAAGCACCCTGTACCACTAAACCAATGGTTGAACTGGCACGCGACAAAATGTGAACCTGGCCGGCAAATGAGTTCGTATCGTTGGCATGCCCGCCCAAACCGATATCTCCAACAGAGGAAATTTGTAAATCAGAATATTCGGTAGTAGTGCCAACGGGCTGGCGTTTAATACTCCAGTACGGCGAAGTGGCCCTTGTATCCAGACGAATAATTGCGCCAAGAGAGGAGGTGTTTCTATTTCCGATCTGAGTGACATTTACGCCGTAAGAAAGTAATTGACTGCCAACCTCAGTGAATAAACCCATCTTCCATGTGCTGCTATTGGTAAAATTCAAGCCAATCGAATCGGTGTTAACCGTACGATTCGGGAATGCTCCCGGGCCGATAGTCCAAGCCGCCGTGCCGGAAGTAATTCTAACGTCTCCCTCGGCAACATGCAGTTTTGATAGCGGTGTGGAAGTACCGATGCCAAGGTACCCGACGTCGGAAAGAGTCATTCCTTCAACTGTTGAGATTGATCCTTTTGGCGTTGTCGCCCATCTTAAAGACGTTCCATTATTTGTAATGGAGAAGTTTTCCTCCGCATAAGCCCGCATATAGGCATTAGCACTGGTAGAAAAAGCTGTTCCAAAATAACCTGAGAAACTATTGTTACCAATCACATCACCGGAAAGAAGCGCTGTTGGTGTTGCCTTGGTCCCATTGGCTCTGCGTTGTCTGATATTTGCGCCTGCAGTTCCATAAACATCAAGATACATTTGCGGACCCGATGATTGCTCAGTTGACAGGTGAAGTATGCCGGAAGGATCAGATGTGCCAATACCGACATTGCCTGTATTTCTGATGGTCATACGCTCAAGAGGAGCTGTTCCTGTGGCAATATCCGGCGCCGTAAAAAATGTAAGTTTTCCCGGCACAGCCCAGGTGGAAGGATTGCCATCGACGGTTGCCCTGATCGAAGCCGCCTTTTGGAAATTGGTGCCGAAATATCCTTGGAAAATATTCTCGCCGAGAATATCATTATTCTGAGATATTTCCGGAGACGCAAGTGTTCCGCGCGAACGGGTAAAATATAAAGCCGGGTACGCGCCTGTTCCGGTCGTGGAAAGCCTAATGTTTATGTCCCCGACGTTACCATCTTCGGAATCAAGCTCAAACATTGAAGACACAGCCGACACACTCGGGATACTGGAGCCGAGGTTAATCTGCAAGCGATTGTTTCCAGTTGCATGTGAATTGCCGATACTCAGACTGTTATTTGTGCTATTCCAATATAATGTATTTGAGCTGGTGATGGTACTGGTTGAACTCCAAAAAGTAACTTGCCCGGCAGAACCTGAACCGGAAACGCTACTACTACCAACGCCAAAATCCTGCCACGTACCTGTTACGTTCTTAAACTGCATCACGCCGCTATTGTCACGGAAGCCATATCCGGACGAGCCGGCGGTAGTGCCAAAATTTAAGTATCTATTGCTGCCTGATAAAATCATACTGCCGTTAACATCCAATTTGGCGAGAGGCGAAGGTGTGCCAATACCGACGAGACCTTCACCATTAATTCTCAACCGCTCGGTAGCACCGCTGTAACCGTTGCTGGTGAAAAATCTGAAATCTCCATAGGCGTATGAACCACTGGTGGTATTGACGCTACCCGTAATCCAGGAATCCATGAAGGCCGATGTAACTTGTGCGCCACTACTATCTACAGCATTGAAACTGATAACGCCCATCCGAGAATTATCCGGTGTCTGACCGCCTGAAGATGATTTGCGATAGAATCGGAAACTCGGCCTATCAGCCGGCGTGTCACTGTCAACTTCACTTCTAATATCATTATTTTTATTTTGTGATACTACACTAAGTTCATCAGTTAAAGTAGTTGTACCGATGCCAAGCCGACCATTCGCATTGTCCCAATAAAAACTGCTTGTGCCTGCAATTGAACTGGTACCATTCCAGAAAGTTACTTGTCCGGAAGAACCCGATCCCACAATATTGCCGGTTCCAGTGGCGGTTCCTGTCGCGGTCAACGAGAGCCACTGCGAACCGGTGTAACCGAGAAAATCAGTACCGTTCCAAGCGATTGTGCCGGCAGTGGATGTGGGAGTAGTAGTAGCACCGATATTTATGGCGCCATTAACTGTTAATTTTTCGTATGTGGAAGTTGTACCGATCGCGACATTGCCATTTGATTCAATGCGCATACGTTCGGTAGAAGCGTCCGGAGGGCCATAACCACCAGCGTATAAAATTATATTTCCAGTCGGACCGGTCGCCGCAAGGGCCAAGCCATTTGCCTGAACATTCGGTCCGCCTGACATGAGAACGAGATAACCGGCTAAATTGGGCAAGCCATAATCATTGTAATTGGGAGAAGCCGCCATTAAATATCCTCCGTAATCACCTGTCTGGGCAAGAAAGCTGGCGGTAGAGCTCGGTCCAATATTGGGGTTAGACACACCGGCTATAGCCCAATAATCTGTATTTTGTTCAATATGCAATGGATAGCTCGGTGTGCTTGTACCAATGCCAAAAAACCCGTTCGTCTGATCCCAATAGAGCGAACTCGTGCCGGTGATTGAGTTTGTGCCATTCCAATAGGTTAATTGTCCGGCCGAACCTGAACCGTTAATGGTGCTACTTGCACCACCGGATGTGAAAGACAGCCACTGTGAACCGTTATATCCGAGGAAGTCGGAGCCATTATAGATAATGTCGCCGGCAGTGGAAGTCGGGGTGGTAGACGCGCCAATGTGAATACCGCCGTTTACGGTTAGCATTTCATAGGTGTTGGGGGTACCGATCGCGACGCGGCCGGTTTCTTCAATGCGCATCTTCTCGGAGGAAGTAGACGGCGGGCCATTTCCGTTGATATAAAAAACAATGTTACTGCCAGGATCACCGTTGGCGGCCAGGGCCAAACCTTTGGTCTGATCCATTGAAACCAAAGCCATATAACCGGCCAAATTTGTCAGACCATCTTGTGTAAAATTAGTTGAAGCTAAAAGTAAACCGCCCGAACTGCTGGCTGTTCGCATCATCAATCCCGAAATAGATGAGGTCCCGTTATTCTGATTTTCCAAAGCCATTGTCGGAGAAAAAGTATCGGTATTCTGAACAACATGCAACTGTGACATGGGCACGTTGGTTCCGATGCCAACAAAACCATTTGACTCAATACGCATGCGTTCAGAGGTTGTGGTCGGTCCCTCATTACCGCCAACATAAAAAATAATATTATTATTATCTCCAACTGCTGCAAGGGCGATACCTCTCGCCATTTGGAAAGTAGCCAAGGTTAAATAACCAGCCATATTGGTGTAACCATCCTGGCTGAAATTACTTGATGGCAGCATAAGAGCGCCACCAACATCATCAACGGTTAATCCTATCATCACTGCCGAACTGGCATTGTTCATGGTATTTTCAAACATGGCACCCGTCCAATCATTTACACTTTGTACAAGATGCAAAGGAGCCTGCGGGGTGCTTGTACCAATACCTAATCGTCCGTTGGCTTGATCCCAAAACAGAGAACTGGTTCCGGTGATTGAGTTTGTGCCATTCCAATAGGTTAACTGTCCGGCCGAACCTGAACCGTTGATGGTGCTACTTGCACCACCGGATGTGAAAGACAGCCACTGTGAACCGGTGTAGCCGTAAAAGTCCGTGCCAACGCTCACTTGATGTTGAAGGCCCTGAATTGCCGCCAGCATAAAAAAGAATGTTATTGGTACTGTCACCAACTGCAGCTATAGCGATACCATTAGCATTCTGGAAAGTAGCCAACGCCAGATATCCGGCCAAATGCGAATATCCGCTTTCGTTAAAATTCTCCGATGCTACCATTAATCCGCCTTCGGCATTCCCGACTTTAAGTAATAGGGCGGCGGTCGAAGAAGCACCATTGACGGTATTTTCGAGCGCCATATTTGCCGTAAAATCATTGCTATTATTCACCACATGAAGCGCATACTCCGGAGTCGTGGTGCCAATGCCTATATAACCATTATTATCAACTGTCAATATATCAGCGGTACCCGTTGAGATTTTGAACAAGCCCGCGGCCGACGATGTAGTGTAGAGATCCAACAAATAATTCGGAGATGCGGTACCAATACCGACGAAACCATTGGCCTCAATACGCATTCGCTCAGTATTGGAGGTTGGGGGGCCATCATCAGTACCGGTGAAGAAAATGATGTTGCCGGTCTCACCAGTTGCCGCCAAAGCCAAACCATTTGCCCCTACTCCATAACCTTCAGGGTCACTCTGTAATGCGGTCGGTCCACCAGACATTAACAACATATAACCGGCCAAATCTGAAAGGCCAAAGTCAGAGAAATTTTCTGATGCCATCAATAAATAACCACCGGCATTTCCAACCGACAATTTCAAAGCTGCGGTGGAGCTGGCGCTGGTGTTGGTATTGTGAATGGATTCTACCGCCCAATAATTTATGTCCTGAACGATATTTACAGCATAACTTGGTGTGGTAGTGCCAACGGCGAGACGGCCGTTATTTTTATCCCAAAACAAGGTATTTGTTCCAGTGATAGCGCTTGAGTTGTCCCAGAAAGCGACCTGGCCGGAAGAGCCGGAACCGGAGACTCCCCCACCACCGGCTGTGAATGACAGCCATTGTGAACCGGTATAACCGAGAAAGTCTGACCCGTCAAAGATAATATCGCCGGCAGTTGAAGTGGGAGTGGTAGAGGGGCCAATATTGATACCGCCATTAACGGTAAGTAATTCATAAGTTGAGCTGGTACCGATGGCGACTCGGCCATTGTTTGCAAGCCGCATCCATTCACTTGATTGATCCCCATTGCCGTAAAAAACGGTATTGCCTGTTGGGCCGGCAATTAAAGCCAAGCCATTGCCCTGATCACCCTGCGACATGGTGGAAAAAAGAGCTGTATATCCCGCTAAATTTGTCATTCCAGCATCGCTAAAATTAACACCAGCCACTCCAACGCCGCCTGTATAATTACCGACTTTAAACACTGCCAGAGCGGTTGAGCTAGGGCCGCTATTTAAATTTTCAAATAAGGCGCTTGGTCCATCAAGATTAATATCATTTACTAAATGCAATCCCCATTGCGGAGTAGAGGTGCCGATACCTAACCTTCCATTAGTATTATCCCAATAGAGCGAACTGGTTCCGGTGATTGAGTTTGTGCCATTCCAATAGGTTAACTGTCCGGCCGAACCTGAACCGTTGATGGTGCTACTTGCACCACCGGATGTGAAAGACAGCCACTGTGAACCGGTGTAGCCGTAAAAGTCCGTGCCAGTTACTTTCAACGCGCATTCTCTCTGTATTAGCAGTCGGCGGTCCATATCCGGTGCCGGCATAAAAAATAATATTACCGGTCGGACCTGTCGCCGCTATAGCCAAACCATCGGCCTGTACGTCCGGCCCACCGGACATCAAAATCATGTAACCGGCTAAATTTGATAATCCGTAATCGGCAAAATTTTGCGAACCGGCGACCAAATATCCTCCATAATCCCCAACTTGCATACGCATGCCCGCCGTGGAACTGGGACCGGTATTGGAATTTTGTATGACATTAAGCGCCCACAAATCGTTATTTTGAACGATGTGTAATGGAAAAGACGGCGTACTCGTGCCGATTCCAAGATTTCCATTTGTTTCATCCCAGTACAATGAACTGGAACCGGTGATGGAACTTCCAGTATCCCAGTAAGCAAGCTGACCGGCAGACCCGGAGCCGTAAACGTTGCCGGTGCCAGTGGCTGTACCGGTCGCAGTCAATGAAAGCCATTGCGAGCCATTATAACCGATAAAGTCAGTGCCATTAAATGCGATAGTTCCGGCAGTGGAGGTTGGTGTAGTTGTTGCTCCGATGTTGATTCCACCGGCAACGGTTAACCTTTCATATGTGGAGCTGGTACCAATAGCTACATCGCCATTATTTTCAATGCGCATTCTTTCCGTATCCATGGTCGCCGGGCCATAACCACCGGTGTAGAACATAATATTCCCCGAAGAGCCGGCGAGCAAAGCAATACCATTACCTTGTGTACCCGGAGAAACAGTAGAAACTAAAACAGTATAACCGGCTAAATTGGTCAGGCCGTAATCACTAAAATTCTCACCAGCTATCCCAATGCCGCCAGTATAATTTCCAATCTTAAACTGTAATAATTCGGTTGAACTTGCACCATTATTTAAGTTTTCAAAAGTGGTAAGCGGACCATTATAATCTTCGTTGTGAACGACATGTAAGTTATACCCTGGGGTGGTCGTGCCGATACCAAGCCGGTTGTTTAGGTCATCCCAGAAAAAATTGCTGTTATCCTGCGCCAGTTTGCCGGAAGAACTGACAAAAATTATTGAGCCCGGAGTAAAGCCGCCGATATCAGAACCGATCAGGCCGAGCGAAGACGTGGAAATCCAGCTCGGCGCGCCCGAACCGTTTGAAACAAGAAGCTGACCAGCAGTCCCAGTCGCGGTTAATTCTAATGAATCGGCGTCAGAATAAGCAATGGCACCGGCCAAAGCAGTCATATTCCTATTAGTGCCGCCGTTTGCCATAGCAAGCACTCCAGTAATATCGAGCCCCGACGCCAAATTAACCGTTCCTGTTGATATCACTCCGGCAGTAGCTCGTAATAGCCCGCTTAAGTTATCCACGGTTAAATGAGAAATTGTTGTGGTAGATAATGTAGAAAGACCAGTGAAGTATGAATAACCGGAAAAAGTATTGGTCGCAGAAAACAAATTGTCTACTCCAGTGCCTGCAAAGCCGGTATGGCCGGACAAATCATAACTTAAACCGCTCAAAGAGCTGTGCGCGGTAGCAAGATAACTGCCATTGGGGATATTAGCCGAGTTTCTCAAGTCCTGAGTTTCTTGAAATGACACCGTTCCACCGATGTTCCTCAAGATGACCCTGTATAGCACTTTCATTTCCGCATATGGCAAATTCCCAAGCGCCAATGTATCAAACGTGTTATTTGTCCGCGCATTGCCGATTGAGGTGTCCTGACGCTGGCCCATTAAAGAGACAATCGGCGTCAAGGGATCGTTTGTCGCAAAAATCCAATAGGCAACATAATTACCAGAGCTGACGGTTGACGTGCCGGTCCCATTATCATAAAAGAGTGTTCCACCTCCGCTTGTTAAATAGTAAGCGCTTTGCGAACCGGTAAAACGATAGTTGGTGGCACCGTCATGAAAAAAGACCTGAAACTGCGTGGCTGTAGATATGTCATGGCGGACATCTTCATCCCATATAGCGCCGGAGGAAACAGAGCCGGTAGCATTTGAGAATGTGCCTGCCAGACCGGATTCGTAACGTGTGCCGATGGTAAAATGCAAATACTGATGGGTCAAACCGTCCATTGTCAGGCCGTGCCGCTCATCACCCAATTCGCCTGTTAGCGTATTTTGATTCCAATATACAGTAGCGATGGGAATGTTGGGCGAAGCGATAGTCCAGGCGACAGTTGATGATGTAAGAACGCCGGTGCTTGTGTAATAGAAATAATACGAACCAGTGATGTTCGGAATTGAAACAGATCCCGTGCTTTTAGTTATTGCACTACCGCCGGAATAAACTCGGAAATTTGTACCTGTGATCGTAAAAGTGCGCGTCGATGTCGCAAATGAAAGCGAGGTGTCAGTGCGGTTGGGAAAACCGGTGGCTTCGCTTCTGAGCGATGCAAGATTTGTAAGAGACCGCCAAGCGCCGCCGTCATATCCTTCAAAATCGCCGGTGGTAGTGCTGAATCTCATTGATCCGTTAATACCGGTGCCCGTGTTGCCTATCCTGATAGCGCCGCTACCGGAACCATCAACAAGATCCAATCTTTGCGAAGGAGTTGTTGTCCCTATCCCCAAACGACTGTTCACACTGTCCCAATATAATGATGTTGTACCTGCAATTGAACTGGTACTATTCCAATATGCGAGCTGGCCCGACGCGCCTGAACCGGAAATACTACTCGTGCCTGTGGCTGTAAGCGATAACCACTGCGAACCGGTGTAGCCAATAAAGTCTGTGCCGTTAAAAGCAATTGTGCCGGCTGTTGATGTTGGAGTCGTGGTGGCGCCGATATTGATGCCACCGGCCACCGTAAGTTTTTCATGAGTTGAAGTCGTGCCAACAGATAAGTAGGATGTAAGCACTCCCGTGCCGGCGGTCAAGCCGCCGGTGGTGGTTATATTGCCCGCGCCGAAAGAGGCGTTTCCAACGTTGAAAGTGATTGATTGCCCGGCGGCAGTAGCGCTGAAAATTCCATATATCAATGCATTTGCTTTATCCCCCGAAGAACTGCCTCTATCTTGGTTATCTATATATAAACTGTTTGACCCGTTCTCATAAAATCCGGCGTAATTCCCAATACCAACATTGCCCGAGCCAAGAGCACTATATAAAGAATAGAAACCGAATGCCGCGTTGCTATTGCCGGTGCTGTTGGAGCGGAGCGCGTTTGTGCCTACGGCAGTGTTATAAGAACCCGAAGTATTGGAAGTCAAAGCGCTATTGCCTTGGGCATTGTTGTTCGTTCCGGTGGTGTTGCCCGACAAGGCTGCATTTCCGATGGCATTATTTCCAAAACCGGTAGTGTTATTGGTCAAAGCGCTGTTACCAAAAGCTGAGTTGGAAAAACCGGTAGTATTATTCTTAAAAGTGTCACTGCCGGCGGCCACGTTTGACGAGCCGGACATACCGGTATTTCCGGCGTTACCGAAGAAATAGTTGGCAAGTGCAGTATCACCATAAGCAAGGTTTACATTGTTGAGTTTCAGAATTGAACCGGTCGTAATATTTATATCTCCTTTCACGTCCAGAGCGTGAGATGGGGCGCTGACACCTACACCCAAATAGCCATTTGTATTATTCCAATACAAAGAACTCGAGCCGGTTATAGAAGTTGCTCCGTTCCAGAAAGCCAGCTGACCGGCAGAGCCGGAACCCATAATTGTACTGCTTGCCCCGCCAGCGGTGAACGAAAGCCATTGCGAACCGGTGTAGCCCACAAAATCAGAGCCGTCCCAAGTAATGGTGCCGGCTGTTGAAATCGCTGTGGTGGTAGCACCAATATTTACAGCGCCGCCTACTGTCAGCATTTCATAAATTGAACTTGTTCCAACACCCACTGAACCGCCAAAATAAGACGGCGAACTCGTTGAGGAAACGATTAGCGCTCCGGTAGTATATAACCCACCATCACCAACTGAAATACTGTCTAACACCCGTAATCTCTTATCTGCCACTATTTCATCTTTAATATAAAGTTTGCCTGCGGTCAGAGAACCAAAATTCCCCGTCAGCAAATTAACACCCGGCAGAGAATATGTTTTAAGAGTGGTGCTTGTATAAGGAATATCGGCAAAACCAACATAGAGATAATTATGTACGGCGGCAAACGTCAATGGCAAATGGCCGGATCCGGTCCAAAAAGAAGATATTAAAATCGGATTAGTGGATGAAGCCACATTAGCTTGATAGATGCTTCCATCCCAACTGCTTAAAATTGCCGTAGTTCCATAAACCTTAATAAAATTAGCCGCTGAATCTGTTAGATGCATACCGCCTTCTTTGTATGCATTAGTTGGATCGGAAATATTTATAATAACCAATTTGTCGGTACTCGTTGATGTGGTGAAAGAACCGCCGGAAGCCATATACAAATGATCTCCTGAAATATCCATAGACCAACCGCCCTCGCCTGTATCAATAGAACTTCCTCCCACAATAAATGGATTAGTAGGATCTGAAACATCATAAATTCTAAAATGGTCGTAATTGCTGGTTTCATTGCGAGACAAGATATAAAGATAACCATTATAATATTTGACAGACCAACCAGCGTTAGCCGACCAAGTTAAACTGGTACTGTTAACAACACGAGGATTATAAGGATCGGCAATGTCAACAATAATTAAGCCTCCTCCTCCTAGGGTTAGGATATAGGCGTATCTTCCGGAAACATCAATCGCATTACACTGACTATAAGGAGAGATGTCCAAATTTTGTCCTCCTGTAACATACGGAGTCTTTGGATTTTTAATATCCACTATTCTTAGACAATTGGCCGTAGTCGTGCTATGGAGAGTGACATAAGCATAATTTCCTTGTAGATCAATACCCTTGCCTCCGCCACCCACGGCTCCATTCGGAAAATTAGCAATGGGCCCGCTGTTTATTACCTCCGGCACGGTAGGATTTGTGATGTCTACAATTCGTAAAACAGGATCAGTCAGGGATTCATAAGTAATGGTATATAGAAAATTTCCTGAAACATCCATTGAACGCAAGGAGGAATTAAAGTCGGAAGACGAGTCAAAAAGTTCCGTTCCATTATCATTGGTTGACATACAGTTAATTCCGTCGACCGAAAAACATGGCGCAGTAATCATCCCACTACTATTTAGAGTACCCGATACAGCAACGTTTCCGGCGATCTGCAAAGCAGAAGTGGTGTCATCTGTCGCTCCGCCAATTAAAACTCGAACGGACGAGGAAGCGGTCGGATAAAGTTTTCCGCTTGCTTCTGTCCACGCTCCTCCGCCCGCTGTAAGGGATAACCAATTCGAACCATTAAAACCGATAAAGTCAGAACCGTTCCAAGCAATCGTTCCCGTTACGGAGGTCGCCGTCGTAGTAGCGCCGAGAGTGATAGCGCCGGACACGGTCAATGTGCCTGAAGGACTAAAATATCCAAGAGTGTTCAGACTGCCCAAATCACCATTCATGAACATTATATTGCCGGTCGCCGAAGCCAGAACCAAATTTCCCTGCGCGCCGCGCTGCTGAACAAACATTGAATTCGGCATACCTGAATCACCGCCTGAGACTGCGAATATCCGATGTTGAGTAATATCGTTTTCAAGTGTAATAACCGGACCGGCGCCAAAATCCGAAGTGGTAGAATTTTTTACCGTCAAAACCGTATTATGTTCAGAATTATTTTCCTGAGTGAAATCATTACCTTCCATCCGATAATTACCCCTAGTGTAAATATTTCCGGTGGAACCTTCCACACTAAATCTGGTACCGGTCGGCGATACAACAGATATGTAAAGACCGGCGGCAGTATCCTGAATATTATTTGAACCCAACTTGATTCCTTCAAACGTGCTAAAAATCACGACATCTTCAGATGAAGTATTGGCTAGAAAAAATGCCGCGCCGATGTCACTATTGCCTTGCCGCATACCCACTACACTCACTGTACCCATCATCGGTACTGCGACGCGCTCCAACGCAATCGTCGGATTGCCCGCCTGATCATATATAAAGAGACCTGCGCCGCTAAACCCGAATGGATCGGATGACGAGGCACTGGTACGAAGGTAATTATACCCGTTATTTGAAACACTAATTTCATTTCCTGTACCAATATTATTTATTGTAAGAACGTCAGAAACGCTTGAAGCGTCTTCAATATTTAATGCAAGCGCCGATACATTCTGCCCGCTGGCGACATAGATATCCATTTTGGCAGCCGGCGTTGTCGTATTCACTCCAATATTTCCATTGGTTAATACGCGCAGCATTTCGCTTCCGCCAACTTGGCTAAGAGTAAATGATCCATTACCAGCTTGTGATAACCCCCAAGTGGAGCTTCCGATATATACATTATTTGCCCAGAAGTCCAACCACCTGCTGGATGATGAACCCAGAGAATACGCGCTAGTCGATCCCGGTAAAAAATCATAGGTTGATGTTCCGCCGGCAAACTGAATGGAATTAGTTGTAATATTTCCATTGTCAGTTACCTGCTGTAAATTCAAGAAACCGGAACCCGTTCCGGTCGCGGTAAGGGAAAGCCATTCTGACCCGGTGTAACCGATAAAGTCGTTACCGTTCCAAGAGATTGTTCCAGCGGCCGAACTCGCTGTGGTGGTGGCGCCGATATTAATAGCGCCAACTACAGTAAGCCGCTCATATGGAGTGCTCGTTCCAATTCCCACACTAACCGCATCAGCACCCGTTCCTCCCAGAACCATCATATTTGAACCGCCGACTTTGGCGTCTTTGCCAATAGCGATGGCATTATCCGATGAGGATGCAGAAGCTAAGGTGTCAGCCCCGATACCTAAAAATAAACCATTCGAACCGACAAAAATTTGGCCTGCTTGAAAACCAATAGCAGTGTTGCCACTCGTATTAACAACTAACGGGAGAGTTCCATACCCGATAGCAACATTATCAGCACCATCGATGTTGCCGCTGAGGGCGGATGTACCAATGGCAGTATTCTGTATACCGGTAGTATTGAACTGCATGGCAGAATAACCAATCGCCATATTGTCAGAACCTGAGGTGTTGTCGCGCAGAGCCTCGGCGCCGATCGCCATATTATTGTAACCGTTGTAATTGCTTCTAAGAGCCAGATTACCAATGCCAATGTTTCTGGAAGTGATCATGGTTGAAGTCCCCGCGTCGCCAAAAAAGTAATTCATTAAAGTGGTTGAGCCGTACGCTAAATTTACTCCATTATATTTTAAATAATTACCGGCGCTAATTTGAATATTACCATTAACATCAATGGCTTCAGCAGGGGCGCTGGTGCCAATTCCTAAATAATTATTCGTATTATCCCAGTACAAGGAACTTGAGCCGGTGATGGTACTGCTTGCATTCCAAAAAGCGATTTGCCCGGCCGAGCCCGAACCGGAGATACCTGTGCCGGAAGTAAGGGAGAGCCATGTACTGCCGTTATAACCGATAAAGTCTAGACCATTAAAAGCAATAGTACCGGCGGTAGATGTTGGAGAAGTTGTAGCGCCAATGTTGATCCCGCCATTCACGGTGAGCAATTCATAAGTTGAAGTTGTTCCGATAGCCATACGTCCGCCAAAATAATTTAGAGAGTTGGCGCCATCGGAATAAATATTATAATTTGAAGTGGTGGCAAAATTTTGTTCTTGAATATAGAGCCCATACAGTTTGCCTATAGTACCAGAGCTTGAACCGCTGGTTGGATTATTAATCCTCATGCCATAAGCCTCGCCAATTGTTCCGGCTTCAATATTTATACTTGAGTTAATGGCGGCCGCATTAACTATCGTCCCGCCGCCGATTCCGTTTTCTATATTACCACTAAGACCAACGGCGTTGTTGATTACTCCGGCATAAGAAGCATCATTAATTCCGTTTTGCACACCCCCTTGCAATCCTAAAGCATACCAAATACTGCCGGTTGGCGTTTCTAGGTCAACTGTAGACATTTGTCCAAATGCCATCCCCACCGTTCCGGAACCTCTATGCTGAATTTGATTAATAATACCGGCCAAAGCATCAAAATTGCGGCTATTACTTTCATTAGTGGTAACATTAAACATGGCATTTAGCGTGGTCGAAGCATCCTCATCCGGATTTAAATCCATGCCCAAAATATTTCCTATCTCTAAACCAGAACCCGTATTTGATAAATGATTATATTGTTTGTAAGAAGCAAAATTAAAATTTAAATCACTTGGCATCTCGGTTGGGAAGCCACCGCCAACAATAAGTCGGGAAATAGTTGACGTGGATAAAGTGGAAGTGCCGTTTACACTCAAATTGTTCAAAAGATAAAACGCTGCGGTGCTGGTTCCACCGGCGAACTGAATTGAATTTGTAGTAACGTTACCATTGTCAGTTACTTGTTGCAGATTCATCCCGCCAAAATAGGTTCCGGTCGCGGTTAATGAAAGCCATTCTGTTCCGGTGTAACCAATAAAGTCAGTGCCGTTGAATGCGATAGTACCGGATGTGTCGGACAAAGTAGTAGTAGCACCGATATTAATTCCGCCGGCGACAGTCAGCCTTTCATATGTTGAGCTGGTACCAATGGCGACATTGCCATTTGTCTCAATACGCATTCGCTCGGTTGATGGATCCGGATCACCTGCTCCTCCGGTATAAAAAGTAATATTTCTGCTTCCGCCGGTAGCTACCAAAGCAATACCATTAGAATCATATAAAGCTTGCAGGGTTAAATAACCGCCCAAGTTTGTATTGCCGGCTCCAAATTCAAAATTGTCGCCCAGCATCATAACGGCACCTCTCGAAGTTCCAGCCTCAAATATTGTGGCCGCTCCGGTTGATGTGCCATTGGCAATATTTTGAACAACTGTCTGCAAAATACTGTCAGTATCTTCAGAAATATGGAGCTTATAAGCCGGGCTGTACGTGCCGATGCCAAAAAAACCGTTTGTATTGTCCCAATACAACGAACTTGATCCGGCAATAGTGGATGAGTTGCTCCAGAAAGTTACTTCACCGGTATTACCTGACCCGGCAATACCGGGAACGGCCGGCGTACCTGAACCGGAAGTAAGCGACACCCAAACGCTGCCGGTGTAGCCGATAAAATCAACCCCGTTCCAGGCAATCGTGCCGGCTGTTGAAGTTGGGGTTGTTGTCGCGCCGATATTAATGCCGCCGGCGACAGTAAATAATTCATATGTTGAACTGGTGCCAATAGAAACTTGTCCGGTTGAGGCAACACGCATTCTCTCCGTGGAAGGATACGGCTCGCTGGAATTTAAACCGCCGGTATAAAAAATAATATTTTTATTTCCTCCGGTCGCAACCATGGCGATGCCATTTGAATTATCTTCGGCAGTTAAAGTTAGATACCCGGCCAAGTTGGTGTAACCGCTATCATACTCAAAATTTTCTGAAGGCATCAGCAGTCCGCCGCTGGCATTCCCGGATTGAACCACCAAGGCGGCGCCGGCTGTGGTGCCACTGGCCGTATTTTGTATCATCATCTGCATGATGCTATTTTCACTGTCAACAATGTGCAGCCTATGCTCCGGACTTGTTGTGCCGATACCAATATTGCCGGCAAAATAATTTATCGAATTAGTACCGGCCGAATAAATGTTGAAATTTGTATCACTGCCGAGAGTTTGCTCTTCGATATATAAACCATACAAATTGGAAATAGTACCGGTGCCACTATTGCTTGTTGCATTATTTATGCGCAGACCAGCAGCATTAATAATCGTGCCTGCTTCAATATTAATATCTGACAACAACGCCGTCGCATTGGTAATCGTACCGCCGCCAATCCCATTTTCCACATATCCGCTAAGACCGACGGCAACTCCAATACTCCCTGAATATGTCGGGTCATTCGATCCGTTCATTACCTGACCTCTCATGCCAAAAGCAAAACTAATACTACCAGTAGGGCTTTCCAATTCAACTGACGACACACTGCCAAATGCACCAGATACAGCTCCGGTGCCTTGGTGAACTACCTGGGTCATGGTACCCCCGATCAGATCAAAATTGCCGGTACTATTCTGGTTCGTCGTCAGGGTCAACATTGAATTAATGGTCGAGGAAGAATCCGCGGTAGTATTAAGATCAATAGAATATACGTGGGCCGGTAAAAACGAATCGGCCGGTAAAGAATTGTATTGCTTATAAGTGCTCAGTAACACTTCATCAGCAATATACCCACTATCACCGATGGCCAAGTGAGAAATTGTTGTGCTGGCCAGCGTACTCGTTCCGGACACATTCAAATTATTGTTGACGATAAGAGCGCCGGTCATTGTGTCGCCGGTTATATCAACCCAAAGATCAGTGGAGGTAGACAAAAAGCTGGAAGAGGTAAAGCCACTTGCTACCAAGCTTGTACCGTCAAACCACAAAAATTCATAAGGCGAAAACGAAGAGGCGTTTGTGCCGCCGTTAATGATCGGCAAAGTACCGGAAACATCAGAAACGAGATTTATTGTAGATGTACCCCAAACACCGCCGGACAGTTTAATAAATCCGTTCCAGCCGGAAGTGTCTTGACCGGTACCGCCGTAGGCCGGAGATATAATGCCTCCCTGCCAAGTGCCGCCATTAATTATCCCCAAAGTGGATGTGCCGGTAACAGTAAGATTGGCGAGAGATAAATTTGTGCCAGTCGCATTGCTAAAAGTGAAGTCCGTCAAGGTAAGCGGATTTATTAAAATCAGGTTAGTGATGGTGGTGGTGGCAAAAGTAGAATTGCCAATAACAGAAAGATTGCCGCTGATACTTGACGTGGCGGTTGAAGAAGACAAGTTAATTCCGGCGCCGGAATATGAACCAGTGCCGATATTAAAACTTAAGTCATTGCCAAGAGCCAAAAGTTGATTTGGCGTGGCCGTGCTGGTGGCGTGAAAACCGTCAACACGATCAGAATTAAGAGCGTATGGATGAGAATTTAATTTAACACGCGGGCTGGCTTCTGCATCAGTGGAAATTTTTACACCAAGATAGTATGACCCGCTAGAGAAATCAAGATAAGACGGGAATGAAACACAGTCACCCAAGGTAAGAGTAAAATATCCTTGAGGATCGGGTAATATTTGAGCGCAAGCACCGCTTCCCTGATCGTATGTTTCTGTCCATAGCAGTGACCCACTTTGAGACGGGACATCAATGGGCGAACCATTAGTGAGATGATTGTAAATTGAAAATTGAATTGTTGTGGAAGCGGCAATCGGGGTACCGGAATTGTCTCGAAGACGGCCCTGATAGTTAACAGCATTTGGGATAGCTTCGGCCAGGTCGGAAAAAATAAAAAAAGTAGATAACAATACTGCAAAAATAAGCATTTTTGCTCTATTTCTTGAAAAATAAACTACCAGGTTTAGTCGTTCTTTGACCATCCGAAAATCGATAGATTAATTTACATCATTATTATAGCATATTTTTGCTTCATTGGATAACACTTACAACCATCAGCTGTGGATAATTTTCTCTTAGTTAAGACAAAAAACAAAAAATAAAAAAAGAGGTGGCGGAAACACCCTTTTTTAATGAAATTTTTTACGGGTTAACCAGTGCCGTAATGGTAATTGTGCCGGAATAATCGCCACTCTGCTGTGTTACCGGCGGCGAAGCACGATAACCAATAATCGTGTCGGTTGAGCCAAAATTACAGGTTGAACAATTCATGATCTGTTGCATTGAGACAGGAAAACCGGCATATTTTGCCGTACCCGACGCATCACTTGCCCCCCACCAAGTCGAATCATAATTAGAGTTCGTCCCCGCTTGCATTACGCGAAAGCTTAAGTTGTTACCGGGTGTTGTAGCGCCGTTTCCGGAACCGCTTGAATTCCAATCAGTCGCATCTGGAAATGGATTGTCCGGAGGCGAACCTGCATTTTGATCCATGGTTGAGGTGGCGCTGTCGCGTTTTATCGTAATATTATAGCCATTTAAAGCGCCGACCATATCAACAACTACCGACGAGGTGACTTGCGAGGGGATAAGCGGCGTTAATACTCCAAAATTTACGCTGGTGGCAACAGTGATTGTCATCACGCCAAACTCAATCACCAAACCATTATCCAAAATATAATTAGTGCTGGTGGAACGCCCGACTGCAGGATCACCGGCACCCCCCTTCAACTGAAAACCCGTTGATGTCGCATCATGGTAAGTAGCATTATATGTGCTCCTGTCTTCAGTGTACGCGAAAACAGTCGCCGCCATAGTTAACGACAATAGAAAAATATTTGAAAAAAATTTTAATATTCGAAGCGGTTGCATGCAAATATTATATCAGATTTTATGTCGTCTGACAAAGCGACAACCCCTGAACCTTACCCTCTTTATCCTGTGGATAACTAATTGAATACCATCCGGCGTAAATGTGGTATAATTAGCGAGGTGAAAAATATCCAAATATTTTTTACAATATTTAATTAATAATAAATTTTAATATTATGAGAAGAAAAATTCTTTCTGCCGTCATCGCTGTAATGATGATTGTGGGCGGAAGCGGTATATTAAGTTTAGCTCGAATTCAAGTTGTCAAAGCCGTGTCTGACAGTAAAACGCAGACAATTGTGCTTTCAGTCACATCAACGATCACGCTGACACTGGCTACCAGCACGGTAAATCTTGGCACATTAGCGCCAGGCACTCCCCTTTCCGCCACAACATCGCTAAGTGTGACCACCAACGACGGTAATGGATGGAATCTTCAGGTTATGCGCGATGACGCCACCACAACATTGAATCTTAATGGAACTTCAACGCCAGACACTACTTTTCCTGATGCGACGGCCTGGGCATATGCCACTCCAAATGCCACAACTTCCGCTAATGTTGGCGCAAATTTATCATTCAGGATTTTTCAGACCGGCACTGATGCAGCACTTTATAATGCCAGCTGGTGGGGGGCTGATGATACCGCTCCGAACGCATTATTCGCCGGGTTTCCTGCCACAAATCAGCAACTCGCGACAATAGCGTCTTATGTGGGATCTGCACAGGCGGTGGCCTATGGTTTCAGGGCAGATGCTCCGGGCACACAGCCGGGCGGTACTTATTCCGGTACAGTGACATTTACTGCAATTACCAATCCATAAGAATATATTTTTATGAAGAGAGCGACATACGTCAAATTTGGTCTCTCGCTCATACTGGCCACAATTATTTCACTACTCAAAATAGAAGCTGCGTCCGCGCAGCTTTCTATTTCTGCATACCCTCTTTCAGTTCGTGGCAAGCTTGACCCGGGGCAATCAATGCAGGCAAATGTCACGGTGACAAACCCGAATGATTTTGACATTCGTGTCAGACCGGAAAAAGAAAATCTTAGTGGCGGTGCGGAGGGCGTTATACAGCTTCAGGGCGAAAAAGATATTCCATGGGGCATCGCGTCGTGGATTAAATTCGATGATTCTAATGATTTTTTGCTTAAACCGAAAGAGCACAGAAAAGTTTTCTTTACTATTGACGTACCGGCAAATGCGGAACCGGGAGGCCATTATGGCGCCGTTCTGTTTAGGGCTCTCTCTGCGACTGCTGAAGAAAACGAACAAAGTGGTGTTGAAGTTTCCGGACGGGTGGGTAGTGTCCTGTTATTCGAAATTTCAGGCAATGTAATTAATGACGCGACCGTGTCGGAAATAATTGCGCCAAAATTTATCGGCCATGGACCGTTGAAAATTTCCTTTAAATTTAAAAATGGCGGCAATTCATACTTCAGCCCGGAGGGCGAGGTTGTATATTCAAATTTTTGGAACAAAAGCTATGACGCATGGCGGCCACGCGTAGTTTTTCCCGGTTTTGAACGAACATTCGACTCCGCATGGAACCGAAAATTCTTATTTGGTCCTGTAAAAATTACGATCAATTCCAGAGTACAGGAAAACGGTCTTATTATCCCTGCAAAATCAATTATTATCTGGGCGTTTCCCTGGCAAGAAGCATTAATTATTCTTGCAGCTATACTGATCCTGCTATTCGGAATAAAATATTTCAAAAAGAAATTTAAGATCGTGCGTGTTGAGTAGAAATTTAACATGCGGAGGAAAATATTAAAAACCATTGTAATGATGCGAGCCCCTAAATTTCTTGTTATGGGGCTTGTATTTATATTGGCGCCAATCATGGTTTTTGCCGCTACATCCAGCCAAAACCAAAATATGACCATAGTTGTTTCCTCAACTCCTCCCGCCGATCATTGCATTGATGGCATGCAAAATTTTGATGAAACCGGGGTAGATTGCGGCGGTTCAACCTGCTCCTCATGTGGGGGAGGCGGAGGTGGCGGAGGGGCGGTTCTCGCCCAAGTGTCATTTAACGGAAAAGCTGCACCGTACGGCTCAATAAAAATATTAAAAGATGGTATTTTGGCGTCTACCGGCGCTGCTACGGCAAGCGGCGATTTTAATATTGTCGCCGGAAATTTATCAACCGGCAATTATAAGTTCACAATATATTACGAAGATTCTGCCGGACGACGATCGGCATCTCTTATTATCAACACTTCAATTAACCAGCGGGGTCAGGCGGTAATCTTCAGCAATATCTTGCTCTCGCCAACCTTAGACACTAATATGAAGGAGGTGAAACGAGGTGAATCAATTACAATATTTGGTGAAGCAACACCTGGCGCGGATATTACGATACGCATTACCGCAGGCAACGGCAGTGAATTGATATATCACACAACTGCTTTGAGCAACGGAAACTATCAATTTGTTCTTAACACATCGGCGATGGCTCTGGGACAATATTCAATAAGAGTCCGATCCGCTCTTGGAACAACAATGCTAAGCGAATATACTTCGCCCATTACATTCACCGTTAGCGAAAAATCAATTATGGAACCACAGGAAAAATGCCCGACAAAAGGCGATTTAAACAATGATTGCCGGGTAAATTTGGTTGATTTTTCTATCGCCGCCTATTGGTATCATCGCCAAATGAGCCCGTCATTTTTTGCTATTGAGGCAAGGAAACTTAATGGCGACGGGATTATCAGTTTGGTTGATTTCAGCATTCTTGCTTATTATTGGACAGGGTAAATCTTGTGAAAAAAATAATTTTTTTATTACTCGTCGCATCAATATATTTATTTATAGCAGCAGATGTTTTTGCGGCTGATTTTTTATTTTTTGGTGTTCCACAATCAGTAAATGCCGGCGACGAATTTAAGATAGATGCCGTTATCGACGCTAAGAAGCTGCCGATTAATGCCCTGTCCGGAAAAATAATTTTTTCTGAAAATTTATTGGATGTAAATCAAATTTTAACCGGCAACTCGGGAATAAATTTTTGGATTGAATCGCCAAAAATTTCCCAGCCCGGAACAATTGATTTTTCAGGAATTGTAACCAACGGTTTTGACGGAGAATTAGTGCTTTTTTCCGCCATTTTTAAAGCAAAATCACATGGCGAAGCCAATATTGAATATACAGACATTCAGGCCTTATTAAATGACGGAAATGGAACAAAGGACATTCCCTCGTCAAAAAATATATCCGTAAAAATTACTGTGCCGGCCGAAGGAGAGCCCGCTAAATTATTTACGGCCGTCGACAGCGAACAGCCGGATGATTTTATTCCTCAAATTGTAAAAACGGCGAATCTTTTTAATGGCGACTATACAATAATTTTTCAGGCGCAAGATAAACAGTCCGGAATTGATCATTATGAAATAATGGAAAGAAAAACTTACAGGTTGTTTAATAATGAATTTGAATTTGGAATTTGGAAAAATGCTGAAAGCCCATTTCGGCTCAGCGACCAAAAATTGCAGAGCAATATTTTCGTTAAAGCGATTGACGAACAAGGGAATGAACGCGTGGCTTATCTTCCGGCTTCAAACCCAATTCTCTGGTATGAAAATCGCTTAATTTGGAGTATAATTATATTGATAGCGGCAATTATCTTTGCCTGCGTTCTATTATATGCCAGAAAAAAAGATAAAAACCACCAGTAGTCCCTGGTTTTATGCGTTCATCATCGCCGGTGCGATGTTTTTCGGCCAAAGCGCGCATGCTGCTTCCTTATATCTATCGCCTTCTTCCGGCTCTTACCGCGTTGGCCAGACATTTCAAGTGGCAGTTTTCGTTTCTTCGGCTGATCAGGCCATGAACACCGCCCAGGCACTGGTATCATTTCCGCCGGACAAATTGGAGGCGGTATCGGTCTCAACAAATAATTCCATTTTCAGTTTAATGGTTGAAAATCCCAGATTTACCAACAACGCGGGCCGGATTAATTTTTCCGGCATTGGTCTTAACCCCGGCTACGTTGGTTCGCATGGACGACTGGTAACAATCAATTTTAAGGCTAAAAGCATTGGCCAGGCAAAGGTCTCCATTACTAACGGACAATTGTTGGCAAATGATGGCGATGGCTCAAGCATTCCAATTTCGCTTGGCAGTGGAGCATATACAATTTTAGAAAGAAAAATAGTAGAGCCAGAACTTCTAGTAACAACCACGGTTAATATCACCACCTCTACTGTTTGTCCAAAGGATCATCTGCCAAATATATTTCTAAAGATTAATGACTTAATTTTCGACCAGTCGGCACTTCTACTTTTACTCCTGCTTTTGATGATCATAATACTCGCGGCCATTTCTTTTTGGGGGTTTGCCGAGGCCTTTATTCATGAAAATAAACATCACTTTAAAAGAAAAAAATAGTATATGCATCAACCTACTTATCGACAAGCTTTGCTTGAGGCCTGGCGGCTGGTATATAAAAACACCGGGCTTTGGCTATTAGGCCTTCTCTCCGTCCTATTTGCCGGGTCGTTCGGTCTGGGCAATTTTATTTCTCAAATAATGGTGACTATGAGCGCCGGCGAACAGGCGCTTTGGATATTCAATTGGCAATGGCCAAGCTTAGGCGTTAATAGCGTCTCTTCTGTTATCTGGCTTGTCTGGCTCATGGGAGTGCTTTGTGTCATCGCCATCATGGTTATATATATTTCCGTAACAGCAAAATCAGCTCTGATGGTCGCAGTGGCCGATTTTTATAAAAAACAAGCGATACCGAAAATTTCCAAAGTGTGGAACACCGGATTAAAATATTTTTGGAAAATTTTTGCCATAGAAATTATCAGAAAAACCGTTCTATGCGTCGTCGTCGTCATTTTCGGTGTAATCTGGGTAAAGCTTCCTTTTACTAAAAATATTTGGTACTTAACCATAGATATTCTGGCGCTCGTCTTTACGATTATCCTCGCTTGGATAACTTCCGCCGTGACAATTTTCGCCTCGGGTTACACGATCATAGACAATAAATCGATAGGCGCGTCTTTTAAAAGAGCATGGAAATTATTTCACGAACATCTTCTGGTATCACTTGAAATCAGCATCCTCCTCACGATTCTTGATCTTCTAATAATTCTGCTATTCGCTGTTCTGGTTTCCTATGCTTTTATCCCGGCTGTTTTTGTCTGGCTTTTAGCCGGCGCTTTTGGCAGCGCCGCTTTGGCATTGTTTGGGACCATCTTTGGCTTCGTGCTTTTGTTAATATTTATTGCAATTTTTGGCGCGATCTACAACACTTTTTATACCAGCGTCTGGATGTATTTATTCATGAAAATGCATCATGAGGGCGTCTTTAGCCGTATAATTCATCATGTAGGGGGGCTATTCAAAAGATAATATGTCTGATTTCCCGTCGATAAACGATCTAATGAAAAAAACTACCGGAGCGGCGAAAGCGCCACCGGCCGGAGGAGCGCCCACAGCGCAGGAAAAATTTGGTCAAAAAATGCGTGAACTTGACCTCAAGGCCAAAGAGGATGAAACTGCAGCTGCTGCCTTCAGTTTAAATTTGCCCTATATCAGTCTGGTCGCCTTTCCGATTTCGTCTGAAGCTTTAAAGATTATTCCTGAAGCAGAAGCCCGCGAGAAAAAAGCGGTCTGTTTTTATTTCGCGCCAGATGACATCCGTATTGCCACTCCGGAGTATAGCGAGACCTTAAATGAATTCACTTACCAAATCGGAGAAAAGCATCATGGCAAAGTGCAAATATATTTAGTTTCACAACACAGTTTTGAAGTGGCGCTCAAATTGTATGAAACACTGCCTATTATCATTCCAATCACCAAGGATATCAATATCACCGACGAGGAGCTGAATCGTTTTCAAACCAGCATCGCTAATTTGCAGGGTTTACAGGCGCTGTTTAAAAACGTTTCCATTACAGACATATTAACTTTAATGATCGCCGCGGCTCTCAAAACAAACTCGTCGGACATTCATGTTGAAGCTGAAGAAAAGGGCATCGCCATGCGCTACCGCATTGACGGCGAACTGCACGATGTGGCTAACTTGCCAAAAGATCAGTGGAAGCGTTTTGTTTCGCGCATTAAACTTTTAGCCGGATTAAAAATTAATATTACCGATAAACCGCAGGACGGCCGCGTAACGCTGAAGCTGACATCCAGCTCCATTGATGTGCGCGTTTCCACTATGCCAACTACCTACGGCGAATCAATCGTTATGCGTATCCTGCATAGCGGTTCCAAGGGCGTTACTTATGATGATTTGGGTCTGCGCGGCGAGGCCTATGAACGTCTGCGAAAAGAAGTTGAACGGCCGAACGGTATGATTATCACCACCGGTCCAACCGGTTCCGGTAAAACCACCACTCTTTACGCAATTTTGCGCACCTTGAATGAGCCGGGCGTAAAAATTATCACTTTGGAAGATCCGGTGGAAATAAAAATGGCCGGAATCAACCAAAGCCAGGTTGATCCGAGCCGCGATTATACTTTTGCCAAAGGTCTGAGGTCCATTCTCCGCCAGGATCCCGATATTTGTATGGTCGGCGAAATTCGCGACTTGGAGACCGCGGAAATCGCCATTCAGGCGGCTCTTACCGGCCACTTAATGTTATCAACTATTCATACGAATTCTGCCTCCGGCGCTATCCCCCGTTTTTTATCAATGGGTGTTAAACCCTTCTTGCTGGCACCGGCCTTAAACGCCATCATTGGCCAGCGCTTGGTCCGCCGTATCTGCGAATCTTGCAAGAAAGAAGTTCAGCTTGAACCGGAAAAAATGGAACGCGTAAAATCTCTTCTTGGCACTCTGCCCGAAGCGGAAAAGAAGAATGTAAATATGGACGACCTGCACTTTTTTGTCGGCGCCGGATGCCCGACTTGTAGCGGGTTGGGCTATAAGGGCCGTGTCGGTATTTATGAAATCTTTACAATGAATAAAGAAATTGAACAAGTTATTCTTTCCACCCAAGTTTCCGAATATGTTATTCAGGAAATTGCCGTAAAAAACGGCATGGTCACCATGGTTCAAGACGGCCTGCTTAAAGCCCTGTCGCAGATTACCAGCGTGGATGAGGTATTCAAGGTAGCTGAGTAATGTGATATAATAGTAAAAGGAAATTAAATACCATATGATCGCTCATCGCTTACAAACCCATACCGTGCCGGAACCGCCGGTGCGCGTTTATCGCATTATTGCCCTCACTTTTCTTGTAGTAACAATCGTTCTGCTCGCGATTGTTATTTTTACCATGCTTAAAAAAACAGAAATTGTGATTGTGGCGAAAGAAGACAGTAAAACAATAAATGTTATTGTTAATGCTGAAGCGGAAAAAAAGAGTGATAAATCTTTAGTCGCCACAGTGACGACCACAAAATTTTTCTGGTCTGAAAAATATTTTCCCACCGCCACCCGCCAAGTCGACGGCACATCAAAGGGAGAAGTTGTCCTTTATAACACTACCAATGAAACACAACCGTTGGTTAAAACCACCCGCGTAATTACCGCTGAGGGCGTTCTGTTCAGATTGTCTGACAGAGCCATTGTGCCGGCCAATGGTCAAGTGACCGCTCAGGTCTATGCCGACCAGCCGGGCGCTTCGAGCGACATCGGCCCAAGCAAATTTACTATTCCCGGCCTTAACTCGGAAAAACAAAAAGTTGTTTATGCCGAGAGCGTGAAGCCAATGACCGGCGGTTCAGGAAAAGTCGGCGTTATCGCGGAATCAGATTTTAAATCGGCTGAATCCGACTTTGCGGAAAAAACAAAAGCTGCCTTTTTACAAACTATTGCTTCCAGCTCGTCAAATTTTGATCAAACGATTGTTTCCATTTCCCAAAACGGAGCCTCCAGCACTTTTGGTATCGGCGCCGAAGCCAGTGAATTCGAAATTTCCGGTACAAGCACACTAGCGCTTATCATGTATAATAAGAACGATCTTAATGAAATTTTAAAAAAGGAAGTCGCCTCCGGTATTGATACGGCATCGGAAAAAATTGTTTCCATCGGCGATTCGCCAAAAGTGACTGTTGCAGCAACGGATATTGTTAACAGCTCCGCCCAGCTACAAGTAGCGACAGAGGCGATAGTAACTCTGGATGCCAATGCTCCGCTTTTAAACAAAGAATATTTTCTCAATAAGCAAAAAGGAGAAATTGAAAGATATATTGTAAGCTTACCTCATGTCACCGGAATGGACATCAAATTTACGCCAAGCTGGACAAGTCGGACACCGAGCGTGGGTGATAAGCTGAAGATAATTGTGAAGAGCGTGAAGTAAAACCTGATCGAATTCCATTTTAATCCCGTCCCATTTTGGCTGACGGGATTTTTTATAAAAAAATACCCCTGCCGGAAATCCATCCGGCAGGGGTGAGTTTATCTAATTATCATAAGAAAGAACTAATTGAATGGGAGCATTACTTCTTGTCGGACTGCTTCTTCTCCCATCCCTTCATGGCCTCGCCCAGGATCGTTCCCTGGAGCACCTGGCTGATCACCTCGTGCATGCTCTGGCCGGCGAGCAACGGCAATGGCGCCATGCTCTCCGCCAGCTTGCCGACGAGATCCTTGTTGGCGAAGGCCTCCAGAGCGGCGACCACGTCGGGGCCGAATGCCTTGGCTTTATCGCACACGGCCGTGACTTCCGCTTGGATGCGCGCGATCTCCAGCTTCTGCTTGGTCTCGAGGTGAGCGTACTCCTGATCCACCGTCATCTTGTCCCGATCGAGCTTGGCCTTGGTGATCTCGTCCATCGTTCCCTGGCGTTTCTTCTCTTCCTCAAGCTTCGCCGAGATGGTCTTGGCCTCGATCGAGATGTTGGAGAGCTGGAGCTCGAGCTCGGCGAGCACCCTCTTCTTCTTGAGATCCAGGTCCTTGAGGGCCGTCGTTGTCGCCTCTTCCGCGGTCTGGCGCTTCACTTCCTCGAGCCGAATGTTGGTCTTCAGCGTTCTCTCAGCGCTGACGACGTTCAGGGCCTCCTTCACCGCGTTGTGTTGCGCGGTCATCAGCAGCTCGGCGATGCGCTCGTCGCCGATGGTGACATCGAGAACTTCGACATCGTACACGCGCATGCCGTTCTCCTCGAACAGGCGGCCGGGGCGCTTCTTCCCCTCTTCGGGAACGCCCAGGATGGTGTCGCGGATGATGGCGATGGAGTTGCTGTTGAACTCCTCGATGCCGCGCTGCTTAACCGTGCTGCGCACGAGCGACCGCAAGTGGTCGGTCAGGAGCTTCACGTAGTTCTCCACGTTGAACCACTTGTCGGGATCGCCCTCGAAGTTGACGCGGTGGGACAGCTTGATCGATACGCGGACCAGGTCCGCGGTCTCGGCCTCGATGATGTCCGACACCTTGTTGTTCGTGGTGAGCAGGTAAGCCGTGCTGATCGGCTTGGCGTAGTTCTTCGGCGTGCCCGAGGACAGGGTGAGCACTTCGAGCGTCTCGTCGTACTCGAGCAGAACCGTCTTGGGCCCGACCACGACCTTCCGCTCACCGCTCTTGCTGACCACCTGGATGGCGTAGCCGGTCCAGACGTTGATGGCCACCGCGCCGTCGTACTTGTTGTCGAGGGTGATCGACCGCGGCGGCGTGAACGCGCTGCGCCGTTCGAGCGCGTCGCCCGCGAACGCTTCGAGCACACTCTCGTCCATGGACAGATTGGCGGAAGCGAAGGATCGCGTCGCCACCATCCCGGACTTGCGCAGACCGCCGCCCTCCGTCTCCTTCTCTTTCGCCAAAGCGGCGAGGAGCTGGTTGTGAGAGAGTGCCTCCGCGTTTCCCGGGAACCACAGGCCCACGGATTTCGCGTCCAGCACACGCCGGACGATGACTTGCGTGCGCGGATCGGCCAGGAACATGCTCGGCCCTTTGACCAGCTCGACCTTGCCCTTGTCCTTGTCGAGCACGTAGCGGGCTTCGCCGGCCGGAATGGCCACGGCGTAGTGGATCTCGTTGTCGTCGTATTTGACAACCATGTGCTCGGGCCGCGGGAAGTAGATGGTCTGCTCCTTGCCGGTGATGAACAACTCTTCCCCGGCCTTGTACTGCTTGTCCCCCTCCTGGTAGTCGGCGATCACCTTGATGTGGAGGCCCATGTTGGGGTTGAGCTCGATGGCGCGGAACTTGCGCTCCTTGCCCCGCTCCACGAACATCTCGGTCGGCTCGGGGAAAACCACGGCCGGCCCCTTGACGAAGCGCTTGTTACCGCTCTCGTCGAGCAGGATGCAGAACTCGAGCCGCTCCAGGGTGACTGCCTCGCGCACGAAGCGGTCGCCCTGCTCCGGGACGACCTCAACGCCGGTCGGCGGGATGTAGAAAGAAACATCGGTCCCCTTGATCACGAGCAACTGGCCCATGGTCAGGTGCTCGACCTTCTCTTCCGGTGTCTTCTCCGAAATGGCGCCTTCCGGCAGTGCGTCCTTCGGCGGTTCGTCGCCGCCGGTCGGCAGGGCGGGCGCCTGCTTCTTCATCACGCCCTGGGTCCAGTTCTTCTTGGCGGCCTCGTCGTTGTAGATGCGGACCACGACGTACTGGTTGGACCGCAGGCGGTGGCCGGCGATGACCCGCGCGCTCTGGCCGGGCCAGAGCGGGAAAGTCACCGGACCGGCGATGTTGATCGTCCGGCCGAAGCTCAGCTTGGGCGTGTTGTTGTTGCCGGTGCGCGGGTGCTCATCATCGTCGCTTGCGACAGCGGGATTCTTGAGCACCATGTAGGATCCCTCGTCAGCCGACGGGTACCTCTGAATCGCCTCCGCCAGCTCGCAGCGCTTGAAGACGCCCGTCCGCTCGTCGAACACCACCGGCCGGTCCGTGTCGGACAGGCTGGTCTTGGTCGGGCCGACATAGACGACTACATGGCCCTTGGTGTTGTCCAGGATCATAGCGTGTTCGTTCGGCGCCAGCACCAGATCTCGTTCGCGTGATTGTTCGCCCATGCATCACTCTCCTTTGTCCTTTTCATCGGACATGTTTTGGCAACACCCTGTTGCCGAAACTGGTTGATTGTAAAAAACGATCAAGATTCAAAACATGCGAATATACTTGCATAAATAGGGCTTTCTGTCAACCCTTAAAACAAAAAAACCGCCGGCTTTAGGCCAGCGGTTTTTTAATCTACATCATGCCATTATTTCTTTTATATCTTCCTGTTCAATGGTTTCTTTTTCCATCAAATACGCCACCATTTTATCCAGTTTATCCTGATTGTCTCTCAGGGTGTCCTCGGCTTTTTTTAAGGCGCCGCCGATTATCACGCTCACTTCCTTATCAATCGCCTCAGCCGTGCTATCGCTATAATCCTGCTGTTCGTGAATTTCCCGGCCAAGGAAAATCAGTTCTTCATGCGCGCCAAAAGTTCGCGGACCGAGTTTGCTCATGCCATAGCGCGTCACCATATCGCGCGCCACTTTGGTGGCGTTGAGCAAGTCATTCGACGGGCCGGTGGAAATCGCCTCATCGCCGTATATCATTTTTTCCGCGGCAAATCCGCCAAGTGCCATGGCAAGTTCATCTTTAAACTCGGCCAAGGTGTGATAGCGCTTGTCCTCGGTCGGCATTTTCAAAGTGTAACCGCCGGCCTGCCCGCGGGAAATGATAGATACCTTGCGTACCGGATCGCAATTGGGCAAAAGATGCCCGACAATGGCATGCCCGGCCTCGTGGTAAGCCGTCATTTTCTTTTCTTTGTCCGTGATCACCCGGCTCTTGCGCTCCGGGCCAAGCAGAACTTTTTCAATGCTTTCCAAAATTTCCAGTTCACCAACTTTTTTCAAACCGCGCCGCACGGTTAATATCGCCGCCTCGTTCAAAAGGTTTTCCAAATCAGCTCCGGAAAAACCAGGAGTGCGTTCAGCGATTTTTCTGATTGACACTTCTTTAGCCAGCGGTTTGCCGGTAGCGTGTATAGCAAGAATTTCTTCGCGGTCTTTAATATCCGGCAAATCCAAAACTACTCGGCGGTCAAAACGGCCCGGGCGAAGCAAAGCCGGGTCTAGAACATCCGGCCGATTGGTGGCGGCAATAACAATCACGCCAATATTCGGATCAAACCCGTCCATTTCCACTAAAATTTGATTGAGTGTTTGCTCACGTTCATCATGCCCGCCGCCCAATCCGGCGCCGCGCCGTCGGCCGACTGCATCAATTTCATCTATAAAAACAATGGCTGGCGCCGCCTTTTTTGCTTTGCCAAACAAATCGCGCACGCGCGAAGCGCCGACACCGACGAACATTTCCACAAATTCCGAACCGGACATATGAAAAAACGGCACACCCGCTTCCCCGGCCACAGCTTTAGCGAGTAATGTCTTGCCCGTGCCGGGAACGCCCATAAGCAATACGCCTTTGGGAATTTTGGCGCCCATGTCAACAAACTTTTTCGGTGTTTTCAAAAATTCCACTATTTCCATCAGTTCCATTTTAGCTTCGGCCGCGCCGGCTACATTGGCGAATGTCTTTTGGTCTTTTTCATTCGGTGCGGCCTGCCGCGGATTGCTCTGACCGAAACCCATCGCTTTGTTGTTCATCCCCTGCACCCCCCGGCTCATAAAATAGAAAAAGACAATAATTATAATAAGCGGCAATAAGGCGGGAATAATATTAGCCGCCCAAAAATTCCAGGAACTTTCATCCTTCACTTCCACTTCCAATGCCTTTCTTGCCTCATCGGAAACGCCATAATTTTTCATTATCTCGCCGAATGACTCAGTCGGTTCTTTTTTAACTTCCTGCGGAGTCAACGAAGCATCTTTTAATTCAACCTTCAGTAAACTGCCTTCAACGGAAATCTTTTTTACCGCTCCGGCATTGATCTCCTCCACCATTTTTGCCACGCCAACCGTCTCCGGCTTCTGTTTGTCGCCCACTTTAAAAAAACTAAGCACAGCCGCGATAACGAGCAGGGCACAAAACACAATCAAAAAATTCTTAATAAAATCACGCATATGAATGGTTAGATATTAGCAATAATGAGTATTTTATGCTAAAATACGAAAAATATCAAGCATGAACGGCCACTATGATAAATACGCCAAAAAAAATTAAAATCGTTGACGGCTTTAAGGTCAGAAACACTATCGACCTTGACTTCGGTTGTATTGAAGACGCTCTCGCCTGCCCGTATATACCTGCCGATGAAATCTGGTTTGATAAAGCGTTTATAAACGAAAAGGATACTCTGATGGCCACATTCGTAAGAAAACGCGCCTTAATGAAAAAATACGGATATGAAAAAGCAAAACAGATTCTCCGCAAAGATATGAAGGGGATCAATCCGGATAAGGTTAAAATAAAATTATTGGAGAAACGCTGGCCGCTAAAAATTTATCTTGTGTCCGGCCGTTTGGTACGGGAATATTTTGACTTTAATTTTGTCTTCGGCGGCCACTACAAAGTTTATGATTATGTGCCAAAATACGAAGTTTGGATTGATAATGCCATGTTGACAAAAGAGCGAAAATATGTTCTAATTCATGAGTTATATGAGCTAAATCTGATGAAAAAAGGGAAAAGCTACAACGATTCCCATGATTATGCCTGCGCCCGGGAAAAGGAAGAAAGACGCCGGGACGGAGTAGCCGAATACTTGAAAGATTAACCGAAAAAATATGTTGCCCAAAAAAATCACCCCTGAGTCAAAAGTGCATTTAGTTCACACTTCTTCGCCGGTTGAAAAATCCGATATAAGCACTTTTGAAGCCGCTCTGAAAAAAATTAAAGAGCGCTATTTGAATACCCGGCTTTTTGACGTGCAGAGAAGTTACCTCGACCTGCGGTATCTTTCAGCGTCCGAATCTGAACGCTTGCATAAATTTCGCCAGGCAATTAAGGAGGCAAACTGGTTATTGCCTGTTTACGGCGGAACCGGGTGCGAAGATATTATCCGCCATCTTACCGACTCCGATCTGATAAAAATCAGAAAAAACCGGCCGATTGTAAACGGTTTTTCCGATACGACCTTTTTAATTAACTATCTGTATTTTGAATTAAAATTACAGACTTTCCATTATTCAAACGTCTGCGGTCTGCGTGAGAATGACAATAATCAGCTTTTCTTTGACGTTGTGGAAGGGCGCACTAATTCTTTTTCTTTTAAGGAACAAAATTATTCGTGGCACGGACCGGCCGGGGCGCCGCAGGAGAAAATTGAGGGCATTGCCATCGGCGGCAACATTTCCACATTCCGAGACCTGTTGGACATGTACAATATAAAACTGCGCACCTGGGATGACTATATATTGTTTGCCGAGGACATTGATATGGATATTGAGGATCTGCACCGTGTAATCATCGCGCTTGACGAGCGTGGGGTATTTCGCCACATCAAGGCGCTGGTAATCGGACGGTTCAGCAAGGCGGAAATGGAAAAGGATTTTAGAAAATTCAACAGAATTTTCGGCAAAGAAAATGATAATACCGATAAGCCGGATCGGGTCTTTGAATATCTTTTGAGTGATGTACTCGCTTACCGCAAGAAAGCCGGCAATCCGTTGTACATTCTGGCCGTGGATAACTTCGGTCATGATGTGGAAAAAAATACCATGCTCGTACCTATCGGCGGAAAAACCACGATTTATCCTGATAAAAAAATTGAATTCACCGGACCGTTCGTGGATTAATAAATATTAAAAAAGAACCCCGACTTAATCGGGGTTCTTTTTTTAGGTCTTACTTTGAACATCCTCCGCTGCAACCGCCGCCGCATTGTCCGCCGCATTGCGTACAACCCGCCGTACAACCGGCCGCTCCGCAGCCACCGGCTTGCGCCCCATGCGCGCAGCCGCACCCGCCATCGCTTTTTACGCTTTCCGTAACCGGCTGCAATGTTTTTGAGCTTGTTGCGCCACCGGAATACGCTGCGGCTATTCCGACTCCAACTATTAGGGTCGCAGCCGCCGCAATTCCGCCTATAAACCAAAGTGGTTTCATGAAAAATATATTATCCGTCTATACGGTTGAGTTATTTTGTGCCGCCCCCGGAAGTGTCCAGTACCCATACTACCGGGCAAGCCGGAGGTGGCGAAATATTTTCTCGAGCGCTCATAGAGTATTACGCATGCCAAAAAAATTTCTTTCACTCACCGCAGCCACAGCCCGATCCGGCGCCACAAGTCGCGGTCGCATGCGCACAGGCCGGCGCGACTTGCTGATCGCACCCGCCACATCCGCACCAGGAACGAATTTCCACTGCTCTGAAACTGCTGGTGCCAAAACGCTCGCCAATAATTTTAATTTTAGCTCCGAGAACCGTGTATTCCACACCGATAGTGCCGGACACCGCCACTTGCCACCTGCGGCCGTCCTGATCGGTTAGAATAAAATTATATAAATCATCTATTCCTTCAACCTTGCCACCCAAAAGCCCCTGGTCAGGCATTACCCACATCATCCTGTCGCCCTGCAAATGATGATAAAAAGAGGTTGAATCGGCAATCGATTCTTCAATCATGTGGCCCAAGCCTAAACGATAAAAAACCCCGCCCAATACAACAGTTGAAACAACATAGATAATAATTACTTTTGACAAGGTAAACCGGTAGCCATATTTTGTATGCCGCAGGTTGTAATGGGCAAGCAAAATAAAACCAACAAAAATAAGCAGCCAAAAATACGGAAAAATGAAAAAGACATATTTCCAAACACTGCCGGTAGCCCGGCTCCAAAGATCCCATTCAGCGTTAGCGATGGAAAAAAATGTAATAGACACAGCAATACTGCCGACAACCAAAGCGGTTGCGGTCAGAGACCAAAAAATTGACCGTTTCAAAAATACGGCGTAGCGCGAACTCGGATGCATGTTTTCTTTTTCAATTTTTTCCAAAACTTGTTGGCTAAGCTCCATATGTTTTCAATATTTTATTCAACCGCTTTTTTGCTCTGCTAATCAACGTACCGATAGTACTCGCCGGCTTACGCAAAATATCCGCCATTTCTTCATAAGTTCTTTCTTCTAAATATTTTAACACGATGGCATCGCGATATTTTTCCGGCAAACGGTCAATAGCTTTTTCAAGCCGCGCTCTATCCATCCTTGCATTCATTTCATTATGCATATCATCCCCGCTTTTTATTTTCTCCCAGTCCTCATTCTCAAGAATCACACTCGGTCTGGCTTTTCTTTTACGCCATTCACTGATCGTTTCATTGTGAACAATGCGATATAGCCATGAAGAAAATTTCAGCTTTCTGTCAAAATCATTCAGATTCAAATATGCCTTTATGTATGATTCCTGTAAAATATCTTCGGCGTCTTCACTGCGTAAACCGGACAAACGGCGGATATATGCGAGAAGCCGGCCCTGATACCGGCGCATCAAAACTCCAAAAACCTCGCTTTTTTTAATGGAAAGCGACACGAGCTCTTCATCAGCCATTGTTTCTAACTGTCCGTTTGGCATAAATGGATACATCTATATTACGGATAGCATAACAGGTTTATTTCAAACAAAAAACCCCCAGCCCAAGGCTGAGGGTTTTATCAAATTTCTTTATTCCGCTTTCTTTTCCTCTTCAACCTGTCCGGCTTCAGCAACGGCCTCAACCGCAGCCAATTCATCCAATTTTTTTACTACTTCCTCTTCATCATTTTTCTGGTCTTCCACCACTTTTGCGGCTGCTTCAGCTTTGCGCCCGGTCTTGCCTTTTACACCGGCCATACGCAAGCCCAAACGATGCTCTGCCGGCTCGAGCGACACTACCACCATTTCCAGCTCCTGTCCGATTTTAAATTTATCGTTAATGTTGGCAATCGGATCATCAGAAAGTTCGGAGATGTGGGCTAACCCGTGTATCTCTTTATCCAGACTGACCATCAACCCGAACGGTTCAACTTTAATAATTTTTCCTTTCACGGTGTCACCGACTTTAAATTTATCTTTTACTTTCTTCCATGGGTCATCAACCAATCTTTTTATGGAAAGATAAATTTTTGAGTGATCAAGTTGAATAATCTGGGCGCGGATCTTGTCCCCCACTTTCAGCAAATCTTTCGGGTGGTCGATTCGTTGCCAGGCAATCTCGGAAATGTGCACCAGACCCTCGAGCCCTTCGCCGAATCTCACAAATACGCCGAATGAAGTAATGGCGCTAATTTCTCCGTCAACTACATCACCCACTTTATAGGCCTCAAGCACGGCTTTCTGATCATCTTCCCAGACAGCTTTTTCCGACACAATCAACTTTTCTTCTTTCTCATTTACATCTATCACTTTTACTTCCAAATCCTGGCCAATCATTTCCTGCAGTTTTTCAAAAATGATATTTTTATCGCCGCCGGCCACGCGCGGATAATGATCCGGGTTAAGCTGTGACACCGGCATAAAGCCGTTAATCGCACCCACCTGCACCATCAAACCGCCCTTATTGGCGGAATATACTTTCGCTTTAATAGTTATACCCTGAGCCATCCACTTTCTCATATTGTCCCATACGCGCTGCATGCCGGCAATACGAAATGATAATTCCATTTCACCATTTTCATTTTCCAAATCTATCACTGTAGCCTCCGTTTCGTCGCCCGGTTTCAAATCGGAATACTCTCGGGACTCGGAGAACATTTCACGCCCGCGGACAATCGCGGTCGTTAAATTCTGTACATCAATGCGCACTTCGTTTTTATCAACTGAAATGATTGTGCCCTTTACGATATCACCGATATTCGGAAAGGCCATTAAATGGTCCTCAAGCAATTTTTTGAAGTCCTGTTTTGGATCTGTCATATTTAACGCAAAAAAATCCGCTTATCCCTTCGCGTCTTTGCGCGAGCAGGTTCCCACCACTAAATTGGGCGGGATTATTATGAATTATTTTGTAAAGTGAGTATATATGATAACAGGCAACCTGTCAAGATTATCTCCATATCACGGCCAAAAGACCGCTATTTTCGCTTGATAGGGCGCTAAAAATGCAGTATAATGACAATGTAAATAATCAATATTATGTTCTATTATATTATCGGCGCCTTAATACTTCTAACCAACAAGGTGCGTTATTATATTTTTGGCTATGGCCATCCACGGCCATTTTCAGTTGCCGACATCGACCGGACAATAAATTATGATTTGGATGTTTTTGATGGATGGATGAAGCAGCTGAAAAACTATTCAGGCGCGAGTGACATAAAGGGTAAAAAAATTCTGGAGCTCGGTCCGGGTGCTGATCTTGGCAATGCCTTTATCGCCCTCGCCCACGGTGCCGCTTCCTACACTGCTTATGATGCCAACCCTTTGGCAAAAAATTGTTCGGACTCTTTTTATGAAAAATTATTTTCCGTGCTGGCTGAAAAATTCGGCGCCTCCATCGATCTGTTCAGAGATGAACTGTCAAAACTCAAAAATAACAGTGGCCGCATTCGCTATATCTGCAACAAAAATTTTGATTTATCGATTTTGAAAACCCAAAAATTTGATTATTTTTTCAGTCAGGCGGCTTTTGAACATTTTGATAATGTCGAAAAAGTTTTAAGTCAAATATCTTTAATAGCAACACCCAGTGCGATATTGATTGCAGAAATTGACCTGCAGACGCACACGCAAATCATCCGCAACCGCGACCCATTAAACATTTACCGCTTCTCTGAATCTTTTTACCACTATTGCCATTTCAATGGAATTCCTAACCGCATCCGGCCTCAAACATATGCAGAGTTGCTCAAAAACAATGGCTGGAACAACATTCAGGTGATTCCGCTAAACAAATTGGGGCAGAAAGAAATGGAAAGAATCAGGCCGGAACTTAACAGAAAATATACTGTCGACCCGCATCTGAACCACTTAAGTTTTGTGTTGATCGGTTCGAAATAGAGACAAATTATTTGGCATTAATAAATTGGCTTATTTTAGCCAAAAAATAGCCACAAAATATCCCCACTTCCGGCTTGATAAAGCTTGTTTTTTATGATAAAATGTTAATGCTTTGAAACAATAATTTTAGCGAATATTATGCACATCAATTGGCTCGGCCAGACCTGCGTCAAATTGCAGACAAAAAACCTAAAAGACGAGGATGTTGTAATTCTAATTGACGCCTACCGGCCTTCTGTCGGTGATTTTCCGCGCAGTTTCACCCCTCAAATCGCCCTATACTCTCAAGGCGAAGATGATGCCGCCACGCTTAGCCAGGATCCATTTATTCTACAAACTCTTGGCGAAGTGGAATTAAAAGACACGATGATCTATTCTTTGCCCGGGCCGGATGAAACCATTGTTTTCAAAATTCTTTCCGAAGGGTTAACTATTGTGCATCTTGGACGCACTAATCACAAGCTAAACACAGAAACAATCGCCAAACTCGGCAATCCTGATATTTTATTTGTGCCGGTTGGCGGTGAAAAGAACGGCACTCTTGAGGCCGAGGATGCCGCTGCTACCGTTACCGCGCTTGAACCGAGAATTGTCATCCCGATGGCTTATCAATGCGACACTGACCCAAAAGCCGCTCTAATTTCTGAATTTATAAAAAATCTGGGATTAAAACCGGAAGCAACCGACAAAAAATTTATCATTAAGAAAAAAGATCTGCCTCAAGAGGAAACAAGGTTGATGATTTTGGAAAAAAATTATTAGTATGCGCAAAGAGGAAAAGAATCAAAGACAAATTCAACATATTTTGCAAAAAAGACGCATTATGTTTTTTTCCGTTTTAGCCGTGGCCATTATTATGACCGGCCTATGGGGCTTTACTCTGCGTAACCAGTTTCTTTCCTTCAACTGGGCCGGCTCATCCGAAACGAACCTTTTCAAAGCGGCAAAAAGTGACTTGCAAGAGGCGTCTGATATAATTGAAAAACCGATCCGTGAGCAAGCGGCGGCAAAAGAACAGGTGCGCAGTACGCTTCAAAATATTATTGACAATGCCGTCAGTAGCGGCACTTCCGAGCTAATCGCTTCCACCACTTCAGCCACTTCAACAAATTAATTGTTTTTTGGTTTTTTATGCAAGAAAAAATGTCATTACCCTCTTCCGATAATATCGGCAAACTAATTGCCGCTCCGATCGCCGAAGAAGTCAAACAGTCATATTTGGAGTATGCCATGAGCGTAATAGTTTCGCGCGCTCTGCCGGACGTGCGGGACGGTTTTAAACCGGTTCACCGGCGCATTATGTATGCCATGTGGGATGTTGGGCTGAAACACACATCAAGATACCGAAAATCAGCGCATGTGGTCGGCGAGGTAATGGCCAAATATCACCCGCACGGCGATGCCGCCATCTATGATTCCATGGTCCGCATGGCGCAAGATTTTTCCATGCGCCAAGTGTTTGTTGACGGACAGGGCAATTTTGGCTCAATGGACGGCGACCCTGCCGCTGCAATGCGCTATACCGAGGCACGACTTGCTTCTTTGGCCGAAGAAATGCTTTTTGATATTGATAAAAATACCGTTGATTTTATTCCTACCTATGACGGTTCTCATCAAGAACCCACGGTCCTGCCTTCAAAAGTCCCCAATCTTCTGTTGAATGGCACTATGGGCATTGCCGTGGGCATGTCCACCTCCATACCGCCGCATAATTTAGGCGAGCTCTGCGACGGCGTATCATTATTAATTGAAAAACCAAAATCAACCATAGAGGAACTAGCCGAAATTATTAAAGGTCCGGACTTCCCCACCGGCGGCATTATTTACAATAAAAAGGATATCGCCGCCATGTATGCGACCGGCAAAGGCGGAGTAGCACTTCGGGCAAAAGCTGAAATCCAGGAAACTAAAACCGGCCACTTTCAAATAATTATCACTGAGGTCCCCTATCAGGTAAATAAGGCAACACTGCTTGAAAAAATCGCCAACCTGGTGCAGGAGAAAAAAATCGAAGGCATCAAAGATCTCCGCGACGAGTCAAACAAAGACGGCGTACGCGCGGTTATTGAACTCAAAAAAGATTCTTATCCGAAAAAAATTCTGAACCAACTGTTCAAGATGACTGAGTTGCAGACAACTTTCCACAGCAACATGCTGGCATTGGTTGACGGCATCCAACCGCGCATATTGAACTTAAAAACCATTCTCGAAGAATTTATCAAACACCGCCAGGTGATTATCCGCCGCCGCACGGAGTTTGATTTGGAAAAAGCCAAAGACCGCGCCCATATTTTAGACGGATTAAAAATGGCACTGGACCAAATTGATTTGGTGATCAAAACTATCCGCGCTTCACAAGATAAGGACGAAGCAAAAATCAATTTGATTAAAAAATTCAAATTTTCCGACCGGCAAGCTACTGCAATTTTAGAAATGAGGCTACAGCAGCTGGCCAACCTTGAACGCCAAAGAATTGAAGACGAACTAAAAGAAAAAAAGGCCTTAATAAAGGAATTGGAATCAATTCTTGTTTCCGAATCTAAAATTCTTAAAATTATTAAAACCGAAACTGAAGAAATTAGGGCCAAATATGCCCAACCGCGACGAACACAGATTGTCGCGCACGGCATAAAAGAATTTACCGTAGAAGATCTTGTTCCAAACGAGTCAACAATGATTGTCGTTACAACCGATGGCTACGTGAAGCGCTTGCCACCGGACACTTTCCGACAGCAATCCCGCGGAGGAAAAGGCGTGATAGGCGTCACCACCAAGGAAGAAGAATCGGTTGACCAAATACAGATGACCAACACACACGACAGCGTGTTGTTCTTTACGAACCGCGGCCGTGTCTTCCAGCTTTTTGCCTACGACATCCCTCAAGGAAGCCGCACGGCAAAAGGGCAGGCCTTGGTAAATTTCCTTCAGTTGGCGCCGAATGAGAAAGTGACAGCCCTTCTAACGATGGGCAATTTATCAGAAATTAAATATCTTGTAATGGTGACAAAAAAGGGTTTAATCAAAAAAACAGCGCTTGAGGATTTTTCGAATGTACGCCGTAGCGGCCTGATCGCCTTAAAACTTAAAAGCGAAGACTCAATGGAGTGGGTCAAGCCATCAAGCGGGCACGATGAAGTCAGTATAATCACGCTTAAAGGCCAAGCCATCCGCTTTGATGAGGGCGACGTGCGCCCTATGGGCAGAAACGCCGCCGGTGTGCGCGGTATGCGCTTGCATGACAAAGATGAGGTGATTTCTATGGACATTGTTGACCCAAAAAATAAAAATTTGGAACTTCTGATAGTGGGTGAAAACGGCATCGGCAAGCGCACGCCTCTTGCCCAATACAAAGTTCAAGGACGCGGCGGCAGCGGCATCAAGACAGCCGAAATAACGCAAAAAACCGGCAACTTAATCCATGCCAGGCTTGTTGACGGGTCAAAAGAGGAAAAATATGATCTACTCTTAATGTCCGCCAAGGGTCAGGTTATCAGGTTGCCTTTAAAAACCGTTTCCGTGTCCGGAAGGGCTACCCAAGGCGTCCGGCTGATGAGATCCAAGGAGGAAGGCGACCGTGTGGCGAGCGTAACGGTTATTGAAAATAATGGAGACGCACTGGCATAAATTTATTTAAAAAAAACCGCCAGCCTGGGGCTGGTGGTTTTTTATTTTATATAATTTTCATTTTTTTTAACCAATAATCCCAAATCGGTTCAAGAGTCAACGTTTTTATCTCTTCCGGTGTGTACCAGCCAATCGATTTCTCTTCCAACGTAAACAAAGCCGGTTCGCCCTCGCATACGCACTCATATACATACCAATAATGAACCGATATCCCCCGACTGCAGACATTCCCATCCGCTTCTTCTTCAAAAATCTTTTTACTCTGAACAATTTGTAAACCGCTTTCCTCCTGCACTTCTCTCACCAGTGCTTCTTCCGGCGTCTCGCCTTCTTCAATATGTCCGGCGATGCAGGCAAAACCCATTGGAAATATTTTTCTGTCTATCATTAAAAATTTTCCGTCGCGTTTTATCACCGCGGAAGCAGTAAAGTGCATCAGATGTCCTTTTGTTGATTGTCCTGTTTTTGCCGGCATAAATTAGTATTATTATGTGCCCTCGGCGCGAATCGAACGCGCACCATCTCCTTCGGAGGGAGATATTCTATCCATTGAACTACGAGGACTAAATCATCCGCCTTAAGGCCCGCAAACATCCATAAAATTTGTATCTCCAAGACGAAATGGAAAAATCAAACGTCCCCGGATCTTCCCGGTACTCACCGCCAAACCCCTGCTTAAACTTGGTCACGCCGGCATACTGATGATTATTATCATATTCATAATTGCCGTCCGCCTGCTGCCCGGTCTTGGGCGCTACACCAAAGAAATCATAAAATTTGAAATCATACCTCTGACCCATTTTTATCCCTTCCCATTGGATCAAATATGGTGCCATTAAAGAACGGTGCTCGTAGTCGGATGCGCCAAATACATAAGTGAATGTATCCCCAAAACCGATGAAGACCGCAACAGCAATGGCCTTAGGTCCGTAATATACAGTGAGCTGGTGAGAAAGCGAAGAAAAAATAATTTCATGATAATGCCGGGTTTCATGCAAGCGAAATTTATCACGCCTACCGGTTTCCTTCATCAGAGCCATAAATGCATCAGCATCTTTAGCATCACTAACGCGCAAATCTTTTTTTTGCGCCAAATTAATATTGTACCGTGTTTTCTGATGCATATTGGCGAGCAGTTCATCAGGTGTATGCCTTAAACCCAAAATTAATGTCGCCCGCGGATTGAAATCAGGAACCTTTTCGGCGCCGGCGAAATTTCTCGACGGCTCAATTCTAAAAAAAATGCATTTTTTATCCGACAAATATTTTATCAATTCTTCGTTGATATTATTTATTGAACCCAACTCTAAATTCTTTTTATAAACCGGCCCCTTTGGGCAATACGCATATAGCCAGCCAAACGGCAATTTATGATATTCGATAAGCGCCATTGCCACCGGTTCATTGTCGTCAAAAACAACCAGGCGCTCAATGTTTTTCCCTTCGCGCGATAATATCTCTTCCCATTCAAAGGATTGGCAAAAAGGCGCCTTTTCAGCGTTTTCTTTTAGCCAGCTATTAACCATTTCATATTTTGTTTCAACTTTCAGCATATTTTATTTTGCCAATTAATCTTATCTCATTAACTGGATTTTAGCAATTGAAAATGAAAAGCGCGTCTCCGGGGAGACGCGCTATACGGGTGTGGGGAGACGCGCTATACGGGTGTGGGGCGACGCTCGTCATTCCAGGCGAGGAAGGACGAAACGTTGCCACCAGATTCCTGGTAAATCGACATCGGCGAGTTTATAGCACGAGTACAGCGAGGTCATGGCGCCAAGAACGTAAAACGTGGAAAACCATGGAGGGTGGTCAAACGCGCGTATGAATAGCCAGATGCCGACGACGAACAAAGCGATAATCGCGACCGATTGGACCAGGACAACGCTTAATGTTGCCAGGCTGGAAACGATAACGAGCAGTGTTCTTTTTATCGCTTGTGCCACAACAGCTCCTTTCTATCGGCGGCCCCTGGTACAGGTAACCAGCACGATGACTGTGTTGAACGCTCCGATTTCTCCTCCTTTTTGATACATCATCATATGTGTTTTTATAAACAATGTCAATATTAAAAAACCCCCCAATGAATCGGGGGGTTAGAAGGAACTGTGTTTGTTTTTTTTGGAGTGAGAGCTCCGTGCGCGTTCTCCTATGGAGTGTGACCGCCTCGGCGGTCACTGGCACTCGGCATCCCTTTGGACATTTGTCCGCGGCCCGGGTTTTTCCCCGGTTCTCCTCTTGCCGCCGGCGTTTGGCTTCTTAGGCCATTAGGGGGACGCCGTCCCTGGTTTATCACTTCCGGACTGGAAATGAAGACCACTTAATACCTCGTTCAGTTCTGACGGATCAGACCGGATCAGACAGCGGGATTACCCGCCAATCAGATCCCTGAACAAGAGTACCGCCAGGTAATTTTTGTTCCCCATTACAGGGGTCAAAGGTTGCCCGGCTACCTATCGCATCATTTTTTTCAGCGCGATGCGACACGCGCTCTTAGTTCTCGGGTCGTAGATCTATCGAGAAACATGGTAACCTCCTTCTGCGCCTGGGTTTGTTTTCAATGTTGTGTTTTTCCTTCTCACTGCGCCCGAACGTCTTCAGGGGCAGAATTAAAGGCCGAGATTCACGCGTTACTCGGCTTCGCGTCCACAGCGTGGATTCTCACAACTTTCGCCGGGGGGCATGTGATCTCCCCCACCCGTTCACGGGCGTTCGCTGATCTTGGCGTGTTGACGTCAGAGAAAGGGCATCTTTATCCTCCATTGCAGTGTTGTGGGTGACCGCGCCGCGTCGTTGCGCAGGTCAACCCTGTGTTGTCAGCCCGCCTTGGCCGCCGGCGCCTTCTTGGCGCTGCGGGACTTGGGGGCCGCCTTGGCCGCCGGCGCCGGGAGCTGAGCCACGGGGGCCTGCTCCGACACCGGGAGGTCGAGACCGCCGAAGATGTCGGCGAACGTCCCGAGGGCGGCCGACACGCGCTTCTCGCGCTTGGCCTCCCACTCCTCGATCGCGGCCGCGCTCTCGGAGAACCGGTAGAACATCCGCTCGAGGGGCTTGCCGGTGGTCTTGGCCACCAGCTTGGCGCGCTCGAGGATGCTCTCCTTGCACTCCCCGCAAGCCACGAACTCCGCCAGGTCCGCCACCTTCGCGGGGCGTCCGAGCTTGCGGTCGATCTTGCGCAGCGGCGGCACGAACGCGTGTGCCTCGTCCATCTCAGCGCCGCAACCGTCCACGATACACACCAATTTCTTGGACATGCTATCCTCCTTGTGCCCGCGTGAATCGCGAGCGGTTGTTATGAGAGCTTCAACGCTCAATAAAAGGTTGGTGTTAATTTGTAATTCTTTAGACAGATCAATCAGATACTATCTCTACACTGCAACCCTTTATTTAGCGCTAAAACTCGATGTAAGGAACAAAAAACCTCTGTTTGAGAGAGGCTAAAATCGTTCGCTTTACCTTATTTCCCTCTCTCAGGAAATTAGGCATATTTTCAGCATAACGGATTAGTATAGCATATTTTTACCCTTTTGTCAAGACCCTGCCTAACAAAACGCTTTTTTACCTAAAATAAGCCAAAAGACGACACGACTTGCAAAAACTACGGTTTTATTGTATAATAAAGGCCGATTTTACAATCAATCAAGATTTAGGTATTTGAAATTAGATATATCCATATGGGTTTACCAGGCCATCGAAGAACATCATCGCACAAACGACGCCGCGCAGCGCATTTTGCTTTATCAGAGAAAACATATAACCTCTGTCCGAAATGTCAGAAACCGGTCAGACCGCACCGCGCCTGCGGATTTTGCGGAACCTACCGCGGATCACAGGTAATAAGCGTAAAACGCCAAACCGCCCGCGCCGCCAAAAAAGCGAAAAAATAAATTTGGTTGAGGGGGCGAACAAATAATATTTTTGTCTTTTCACATTAAAAAATATGTCCAACCGCCATCTGGCGCGCAGTATCGCCATGCAAACAATGTTTGAATGGGATTTTCGAGGACAAGATAATGAGCGCCTGCCGGCTATTCTTGAACACAGCCTGGCTGAATTCGGCGAAGGACTGACAGAAAAAGAATTTACTGTGAATTTAATTAACGGTGTTATTGCAAATCTGAAAAAAATTGATAAGATTATTACTGAATACGCACCTGACTGGCCGATTGAACAGATTACCGTAGTGGACCGAAATATTTTGCGCTTAGGCATATACGAATTGGCTTTTGCCAAAGAAGTACCGCCAAAAGTGGCAATTAATGAGGCGATAGAATTAGCCAAAGGATTTGGCGGACCTTCATCGGGAAAATTCGTCAACGGGGTGCTTGGCGCGATATTCAAAAATATGGCGCCGGAGGAGACAAAAAGCGAAAGTGGAAAAGCGGAAGATAATAAAACAAATGAATAATTATCGGGCGGCATAAGCCGCCCCGTGAAACAGGGTATCCAAGAGTGTAAAAACGATTGAATACTCGCTTTCACGGTAATCATCAATTCATATGATTATTGAAAGACCTGAAGTCATTGCCAAGGACTTTACCGCAATGGAAAAAAAACTCGGCGTGACGTTCAACAATCCTGACATTTTGGTACAGGCGTTTGTTCATCGCTCCTATTTAAACGAGCATCGCGATTTTCCATTGCCTCATAACGAGCGTCTGGAATTTTTGGGGGATGCTGTGGTAGAGTTGGTTGTAACTGAGTATCTATTTAATGAATTCGGAAATCCGGAGGGCGAACTCACAAACTGGCGCGCGGCTCTCGTTAATGCTAAAACACTTGCCAGCATTGCTTATGAAATCGGCATGGAGCCATATCTTTTTTTAAGCCACGGCGAATCAAAAGACGCCGGCACAAAAGCCCGCGATTACATCATGGCCAATACCATGGAATCAGTTACCGGAGCGATATACGTTGATCAGGGTTATGAGGCGACAAAAGGATTTATTTCACGCTCTGTAATTCCAAAACTACCGTACATTCTGGAAAACGGATTATATATGGATGCCAAAAGCCGATTCCAGGAGTCCGCACAGGAGTTAGCCGGAGTGACCCCTTCATATAAAGTGCTCGGTGAGGTAGGACCTGACCACGCAAAAAGTTTTAAGGTTGGGGTGTATATTGGAAAAGAATTGGTGGCATCGGGTGAAGGAATGAGCAAGCAGGAAGCGCAAACCGAAGCGGCAGAAATGGGTTTGAAAGTTAAAGGATGGAAAGGGCCGAAAACAAATGTGATAAAGAGAAGTCCGGGAGACGCGTTATAAAAAAATCGCTCATCAGGGGTCGCTAGCTCAGCTGGTAGAGCAGGTCCCTCTTAAGGACAAGGTCCAGGGTCCGAATCCCTGGCGACCCACAAATTAAAAATATCGCACAAGTGCGATATTTTTAATTTACTGGGGTGAAGCCTTCATCTATTTTGTGCCCCCAGAGAGAATCGAACTCCCACCTTCAGGTTCGAAGCCTGATATTCTATCCATTAAACTATAGGGGCGCAGCACAAAACAGTATAGCACAAAACAGCCAAGGAATCAAGATTAGAGGCCGATAATTGACAAAACGCTCCGTTTGTGGTTAGATTCCTTTGCTCATTACACAAAAAACCAAGGAGGAAAAAATGAAATTCGACACAGCCACGTTTGGTATGGTGGCAGGTGTCGTATCACTTGTCGCCTTTATCCCTTACATCATTTCCATCATACGCGGTAAAACCAAGCCAAACCGCGCATCCTGGTGGATATGGACAATAGTGGGCTTCATGCTCGCGTCGAGTTATAGCGCGTCCGGCGCCAAAGACACTATGTGGGTAGCATTAAGCTACCTCATCGGCCCGCTTCTAACAGCGCTTCTCGCCATCAAATACGGTGAGGGCGGTTGGACGCGGTTTGACCGCGCCTGCATTGCCTGCGCCGCTATGAGCGCCATTCTCTGGTTCGTCTTTGATTCGCCGCTACTGGCTCTGCTCATCAATTTGATAATAGACGGAGCTGGAGCTCTGCCGACAATCAAAAAGACATACACAGAACCGGAAAATGAAGACCGGCTTTCCTGGGCGCTCTTTTTTGCGGGAAACACACTGAATCTATTTGCGGTTAATCCATGGACTTTTGCCATAGCCATATACCCGCTCTATTTGTTCATCGGCTGCGGCATTATTACTGCGCAAGTATTCTTTCGCCGTCGCGGACAAAAATCCGCGCCTCCCGATGAATGATTTTCACTGTTTTTTCTCGCCCGGCACTTTATCGGGCAAAAAAAGGCCTCCCCTACCCGGGAGGCCTTAATATTTATATAGGACTATTTTATACCGTCAATCCGTCAACTTTAATTTTTCCACCGGATAAATTTTCATTATCAGATAGTACGCTTAAAATTTCATTTTTTAATTTATAAAGTTCTTCGCCACTTTTAGCCAGAGCAATAATTATAAATGGAAGGTCAGACGAAAATAATTCTCCAAATCCGTGATGTCCAAAAGCGATATTCACTGCCACCTTCAATTCTTCTGCCGTATATTCGGAAGGTAGGTAAGCGCGCTCAATCACAAACCCCATTGGCAAACCGATTTCCTTGTTCGGATTAAATCCGCCGACTCCATCAAAATAAACAACCCGCGCGTTGTGAAATTCCGTTGGCCGCTCCATGTCTTCCGCCATAATATGAGTACGCTCCGCCGGATGACCGAGTTCCTTGATTTTATCCGCCAACTTGTCCGACCACGCTTTCGCATATGCTTCAATTTTTTCCGCCAAATTTTCCTTAGCGCCCACATCCGGAAAATCACGGTGATAAGCCAACCCGGCCGCCCCACAACCGCCATGACTGGTAATATTTGTCACTCCGCGTTCAATCAAAATATTCGCCACCTTCTTGAGACGCTCTTCCTCGCTTGAAGCCGGGAATAAAATGCCGGATCCGGCGAAGGCAAACTTAACTTCGCCATTGATATCCTTATGGGCGGTTCCTTCATCCATACAGCAAACACATTTTTGCTTTTCTGAAAAAGAATGATTCAGGTCGGGGAACTCACGCTTAAAATATTCAGCCGCTCCCAAGGTCGTCAACTCTTTGATATCCGCATTTTCAATCTCAAACGACAATTTTTTGCTTTTATTATCATGCAATTCAATATTCTCATTAGTCATAGATTTTTATTATCAATAATATGTGTCTCTATTTAATCAAAATTCGGCACATTCGTCAACTCCGAACATTTTTTGCAACCTTTACTTCTACCTGTGCATAACTTTGCTTGACACTCTTCCATTTTTTAAAAAACCGTTCTATAATAAATATAGGTCGATGAAGTTTGTGCTACATGCTTGTAGGCAGAAACTTTATAAAAAAGAAATTTTTTCTCGCGATCGCGAGTAAGAAAAAATCATCTTTAGGCCGCGCTCCTAAGCGTGGTTGAAAGGAGGTAACTACTATGGCAAAGAAAAAAGCTAAGAAGAAAGTGACAAAGAAGAAAGCCAAGAAAACGAAAAAAGCGAAAAAGCGTAAATAGTCTTGGAAAATAAATCACCTCGTATTTTGCGGGGTGATTTTTTGTTTATTTTCATTCCAGCCATAGCCGGCTTTGAGATATGGCTTTTTTTGCATTGTTTAGCAATAAATCGACAGTTCCGAATATGCCATCATACCCCGGAACTACCCTTATCTTCCCCTGGCGCATATTCGAAATTGCTAAAGCAATATTTTCGTCTGTCGCACTTTTTTTAAGCTCCTCGACTGGTGCCCGCAATAAAATATTAAACTCATTATCAAATGCTTTAATTAAATTTTCATATTCAACGTTAACCTTTTTGCTTTTATCGCCAACATGAAATACGGAAGCTATTATTTCTTTTAACGGTACGATGTACTTATGAGGAATAAATTTATTTTTCGGTATTTCTTTTTCTTTTCTGTCAGACAGCTCAACCACTCGGCTCAGCACGCCAACAGTTATTTTCTTTTTACACTTCGGACATAAATAATTTTCTTTCTTTGTTTGTTCCGGGTCGAGTGACACCTTGCAATCAGCATGCCCGTCAAAATGATATTTGCCTTCTTCCGGAAAAAATTCTATTGTGTATTTAAATTTTCTTTTATCTCCTTCTTTTATTATGCGGCATATCTCACTGAATGTAATTTCATTTTTATCGGCAAACTCCAATACATTCGCTTCACGGCCAAGCTTGTCTAAACTATGGGCATCGGAATTGGATACAAGAGTATAATTATCAAGTGCGCTCCACATGTGATTCATAATCGGATCACTTGAAAGGCCCGTCTCCAGCGCGTGAATATGCGAAGACAGTTCCTCAAAACAATCATCCAATTTATTATAGCCGGATTTTGATCCAAAGATTGAAAACCAAGGCGTCCAGGCGTGCGCCGGGATAAGCATAAACCGTTCATCTATGTCTAAAAGCATCTGTAAAATCGCCTTGCCGGATAATCCCAGTATCGGCCGTCCGTCAGAGCGCACATTAGCGCCCTTGGCCTCAAGTGCTTCGATAAATCTGCCTACGGCCTCGACACTTGGGGCTAAAACGACCAAATGAAGGCGTCTAGTGGCATCTTTATGCTTGTATATACAGGAAATCTCAGTAGACAGGATAAAACGGACCTTCGAGCTTGCATCCTTAAGTTTAAAAAGTCCCGAATTATCCTCAACAAGTAGTTCTTTGATGTGATTAAACCACGCCGGATGTGTAAAATCACCGGTTGCGCAGATATCAATCCCTTTTTTTTCGCAAGCCAAAGCAATTTTTGGCAATTCCAAGTCAGGCGAGCATGCTCGCGAATATTTAGAGTGAATATGCAAATCAATTATTTGTTCTATCATGTTGTTTGACCTGTGAGAGCCATGGCTCTATAATTACCCATGAATAATAGTATAGCGCGATAAATATAACAATAGCCATTATGCGCTGGGTGCTCCGCTCGAAAATTCACAAAGTTACGGTGACACAAGCCGACATCAACTATGTCGGCAGTATTACTATTGATGAAGATTTAATGCAAAAAACCGGGCTTTGGCCCGGGGAGAAAGTTTTGGTGGCAAGCAATACTACTGGCGCTCGCTTAGAGACCTATGTTATAACCGGCGCAAGGAATTCAGGAATAATTTGTATGAATGGCGCAACAGCTCATCTGATAAAAGTCGGAGAAGAAATTATTATAATGGGTTTCGAACTTTCAGATAAACCGATTACCCCAAAAATAATTTTGGTTGATAAAGAGAATAAATTCGTTGAATTTTTATGAAGAAAATAACAGCCGCGGACAATATCTGCATCGTTGACGATGGTTATTTTGAAAAAACCGTTTCTTCTATAATTTCCGCCGGCAAGGAAAAGCTTCATGTCTTGGCTGACTTTGACAGAACCCTGACTCGCGCTTTTGTTGACGGTAATAAAATTCCATCGCTAATTTCACTGCTCCGAAGCAACAATTGTTTGGGGGCTGATTATTCTACTCGCTCCTATGCCCACTATGATAAATACTCCGGTTATGAAAACAATAGTAATCTTACGAGGGAACAAAGAGCGGAAAAGATGCAGGAGTGGTGGGACGCGGCCCACGGACTGATGATTGAATGCGGACTGACAAAAAATGTGATGGATGAGGTGATGGCCAAACGACAAATGAAGCTCCGCGTTGGGGCCAAACAATTCATTGACCGCTTGGCTGAAAATTTGATTCCACTTGTTATTCTGTCAGCCGGTCCGGCGTACATGATTCAAAAATTTTTTGAATTGGAGGGCTGCATGAGCAAAAACATTGATATTATAGCCAATTGGTATGAATATGATGAAAAGGGCCGAATGATTGGCACGAAAGAACCATTGATACATACCTCAAATAAATACGAAATCACGGTGGATAATTTTCCTGCCTACGAAGCCATAAAAAAACGAAAAAACGTATTGCTTCTTGGCGATACGATTGACGACGTGGGGATGATAGAAGGTTTCGATTACGACAATTTGCTGAAAATCGGCTTTTTGTGTGAGGATGTTGAAAACCAACTACCCAAATACAAACAATATTTTGATATGATTATTCTGAATGACGGACCAATAGATCCTCTAAACCAGTTATTGGATAATATAACTAAAAAAGCGCCTTAAAAAGGCGCTTTTGTTGATACAACTTTTTCCTCTCCACCAGTAGCTGCTTTGAACATTATCGAAATTGCACACAAGGCAATTGATTGATCCGGCAGTGGCGCTTTGGCGCCATATTTTATATCCCCGACAATCGGATGGCCAATATGCGCAAGCTGGGCTCGGATTTGATGATGACGCCCTGTTTTTAAATCGATTTTTAGTAAAGAATTTTTGCCTCGGTTTTCTATGACTTCGTAGGAAAGTTCCGCCAGCTGAGCGCCTTCTTGTTTCGCGTCGTATATCTTGGCCTTATTGGTTTTTTCGTCGTGCAGTAGATAATTTATTTGCGTGTCTTTTTTGTTTTTCGGCACTCCTTCCACCAGCGCCTGATATTCTTTTTTGAAATCGTGATTTCTTATCTGTTCTGACAGTCGTGAAGCGCCTTTGCTTGTTTTCGCGAACAATACGATTCCCGAGACCGGTCTATCCAATCGGTGTATGAGCCCCAAAAACACATTGCCTGTCTTTGCATATTTTTCTTTCAAATATTTTTTTACTTCATCCATCAGACACAAATCACCGGTTTTATCCCCTTGTACTAAAACGCCAGCCGGCTTGAATACAGCAATAAGATGATTGTCTTCGTAGAGGACTTTAAGCGGCATAATTATACGCGCCAACGGGCGAAAATTCCGCAGGGCAATAAACGCTCCGTATCCCGTTCGCGGATAGTCAAAGCGCCTTTTTCAATTTCTCCGACATCGCCTATTAAATCTTTCAACGCATTTTCATAGGCAATAGCTGAGTAGCCGGACGAATAACCGTTTACCAGGAAAAATACGGGCTTATCCGACAGAAGTTGTTTGCACAAATCAAGCAGTTCCAAAAAATTTTCTTCAATTTTCCACACTTCGCCTTCAGGGCCATGCCCATATGCCGGCGGATCCAGAATTATTCCGTCATACTTATGCCCACGCTTAATTTCACGTTTTACAAATTTTACCACATCCTCAACAATCCAGCGCGTCGGCTTATCCTGTAAATTGTTCAATTCCGCATTTTCTCGAGCCCATGTTACGGCCACTTTTGAACCGTCGACATGGCACACTTTGGCGCCGGCCTTGGCGCAAGCAAGGGTCGCTCCGCCGGTATAGCCAAACAAATTCAACACTTCGAGCGGCCGTTTTGACACCTGAATTATTCCTGAAAGCCAATACCAATTGCTTGACTGTTCAGGAAACAAGCCGGTGTGTTTAAAAGAGGTCGGTTTGACCCAAAATTTTAAGCCCTGTAAATCTACCGTCCATTTTTTTGCGACATTATCTTTCATTTTCCACTCGGTTGATTTTCCGTCGCGCAAAAATATCGCGTCTGCCTTCCCCCATTCCCTTGCCGATAATTTCTTTTTCCAAAGAGCTTGAGGGTCAGGGCGAGACAAAACATACTCGCCATATTGTTCCAATTTCTCGCCATCTCCTGAATCCAAAAGTGCGTATTGCGAATCAGGGCAAACAGCTAAAATATTTGGATTTTTCATTTTTATTCTTTCACAGAGCATAATTTTAGATTAATATTTTTTTAAGAATTTTCCCCAATTTTATGTCGCACAATCCCCCGCCGGAACGTTCTAAATCAGTACTGATAATTTTATGATTTTTTAAATATTCACGATCAAAATCAAAAATGCCCCATTTTCGTTCTCTATAGAATTTCTTTTCCACTCCTTTTGGCTTATGGCTATTATGAATTAAGCAAAAAATCTGGCGCGGTAAATATTGTTCCAACTGCCATACAAAATCGCTTAATCGTTCCGGTCCCGTTTCTCCGTCTAACCGATAGGCGTTCCCGACAACGTAAACTAATTCCGCTTTGGTTTTTTTTAGCACCTCAAACATACCACCGGGCAATAAGGTTGCGATAATACTAGTATATAGACTGCCCGGACTTAAAATTATATAATCAGCCGATTTGATTGCTTTGGCCGCTTCCGGATTAATTCTGCATTTTGGTTCAAGCCAAATTTTTTTTATTTTTGACCCGTGGTTGTATCTCGGTTCATCAATAAAAGCTTCTGTTCTGACGATCTGGCCGTTAACCAGTTGGGCGACCAAATCGACCGGCCTTACTGTCACGGGATAAACACGGCCGACTGTTTCTACGCTTTGCGACAGCGCATCCAGCGCTTTGGTGAAACTGTCGCAATATTTGGCGATTAAAGTCAAAAATAAATTTCCCAAATTGTGTCCTTTCAATTTTCCCTGGCAACTGAAACGCGGCTGATAAAAAATCTGGCGCAACACCGGATAATCGTATTTAGACAACGCCAGCACCGCCCGCATAATATCACCCGGAGGTAGAGTACCAAGTTCTTTTCGCAGTCGGCCGCTCGAACCGCCGGAATCGCTCATGGAGATTACGGCAGAAATATCAAAATTCTCCAAATAGTGCTTTAGAGAAACCAATGTAACGGCCGAGCCGTTCCCCCCGCCGATAACGACAACTTTGGTCTTCTTCTTCACAATATAGATTAAATGCTTATATTGATATTCACTATATGCCCCTTAAACACATCCACCTGATAATAGATTTTATTTTTTTCTTCCGGGAAATATAGCCGATAGGCACTGCTTGCATTCACTACCTGCATCGTAAACATGCCGTTTTCGTCCGTTTTTGCGTTTAAACTTGATTGAGCGGCGGCAATCACTATATTTGGAACCGGTTGCCCCTTGCGGGTTACTTTTCCCGTAATTTGCGCTCCGCCGTCGCTTGTCGGAGAATATGTTCCATAAATATAATTAACTTTGTCGCCTGCGTTTATTGTATCCGGTTGAAGTAAAATCTCCGCTTCTTTCTGGCCTTCACTCAATGAAACATTGCCAGAGCCGGCATAACCGTTAATTTTGGGAACATAAAATTCGCGATAATTTGGCGGTACTTGCGCGACACCATTCTGATCGGCGTAGAACATCGCACTGGAATACGGAATTACAATCGGCGCGCCAGGAACTGGTTTTTTGTCACGCTATTTATTATCGTTACTTTTGTTTGTGATACTTTCGGCTGCTCAACCTCTGTCGTATTTGTTTTCTCACTCGTTGTGACATTTGTAGCGTTAGAAGGTGACGCTACATTTATATCAGGGTTATTTACCCCTATTACATTACCCGACGCATCTCTTTGCACCATTACCAAATCTTCCGCTGACTGATTGTTTTCACAACCGGCCAAAAATACCGAACCGGAAACCACAAAAATTAAAATTAAATATTTCATAAATATATTATTTAGGTACATGTTGCCCAATAAAACGGACTCTTGATAACACCATTATCAAATATCCAGTTGCTATATGGGTCATTGTATTCACTGCACTGTGCCACGATATTAACTGTCGTCGGGCATTTATAAGAATCAACGTAGCCTTCATTTACATTCATTTTACAGTTCGCCAATTCTCTTGGTTCATTTCTTGACGCACCGGATACTTGAACTGAAACTTTTGACATATCAGGCATAACAACCATACACTGACCTAGGCAATCTTCTTTTGTACGGCATGTTTTACCGGCATCCGACAATTTATGTAGGCAGGTATTGCCACACGATGTTCGTTGCATTTTTCCTCCGGATATGGCACAACGTGCATCAATAGTTTTTCCAACAATAAGCACGCCCAAAGCGATAGGCGCCTGCATCATAAATTTTACAGGGCCCATTTGCCCTCTCACATTCTTATCTACTAACGGATAAACAACCAACATGCTGCCAACATCAATTATTACCAAGACCGCCAATATAATTAACGTGATTTTAAAACCTTTACTCATATAAAAATAATCACTAAATTGCCCACGTATATGGGCTAATAATTAAACCATTATCATATGTCCAGGGCGAAACTTGCTCAAAATATTTACTGCATTCTGCAACAATTTTTACGCTTGGCGGGCATTGATATGAATTAATTAAACCGCCAGATGACCCCATTTTACAATTTACCAACTCTTTAGGCTCATATCTTTTTTTGTCGCTTGTTAGACTTGTAACCTTGGACATATCCGGCTCAATAACCTGACAAAATCCCTTACAGTCTTTATTGTTTTGGCACGGTTTACCCGCATCGCCTAATTTATGAAGGCACGTCTTCACACAAGCAATTCCACATTGCTCAACATATTTTCCGCCAGTCACCCAGCATGTTGCGCCGCGCAACGGCTTCAAATTCCAGGGTTTATAAAACCACAAACCTGCGCCGACAGCTAAAATAATGATAATTAATAGCGACACTTTAAAACCTTTGCTCATAAAATATCAAAAAAATTAATAATTTACATTCCCATATACTCCCGGTTTAAATTTACCGTTCCGTTTTCATAACTCCAATATAATTCATTTCCGCTATAATCGTATTTTTGACAAGTTGATTGAATTTGTACCGTCGAAGGGCACACATATGACCTTAGAACAGGGTTAATGCCCAATTCATCTTTGGTTAAGGTAATTTTTCGACAATTAATTAAAACAGTCGGCTCAAGATCGGAAATTTCTCCGGTTATTTTATCTCGCGCAGGAACTGGCAAATTCGCAATGCATTTGCCATCACACTCTTTTGAACTTGCGCATGCTTTCCCGGCGTTCTTGTTTGCCCGATCACATATGCTACCACAGCTTATTCCGCAATTACTGACGACCTTACCCCCGGTCACCACGCAGAATACATTCGATATTTTCTTAATTCCTTCGATAACGAGTATAATTGGAGCCTTAATTATAGCTTCTCCCATATTCTTAACACTGCCCTCGTTCTTAATTTCCTTTACAGCTAATGCTAAACCGATAACAACTAATAAGGACACAGCCACCAAAATAATTAATATCTTTTTAAAAGACGAACTCATATTTAAAATTTATTAATATTATGCGCTTTTTCCAAATGCTCTTTGGTGTTAACGCCGACCGCTTCGAGCGGATCAATATTTACTGACGACAGCGGAACGCCGGTGTCAAAAGCGATTTTTACCAGGTCGGTCAAATACAACTCGCCCGCAGCATTATTATTTTTTAAATTCTTCAGGTTTTTCCAGAGCCATTCGGCATTAAAACAAAAAAAGGCCGAATTCAGTTCCATAACATTCAATTCCGCCGGACTGGCATCCTTTTTCTCAACTATCCTAATAATATCCCCGTTTTCATCCCGGATAATCCGGCCGAAATCATAAAACTGCGCCCGCCAATCGCGAAAATCCGGCACCGTAACCGTCGCCAGCGTTAACATATTGCTTCGCGACATATGGTCATCGATCAAATTATTAAGTGAAGCGGCTTTGATAAACGGCATGTCGCCATAAAGCACAATAACGCATTCGACCTTCCCATTGAGCGCGCCCTCTGCCATTTGAACCGCGTGCCCCGTGCCGAGGCGCTCCGTTTGGACAGCATAGTCTGCCCGGCCGCTCAAATAATCGCGCACCAGATTACTGTCATCTGCAACTACCACAACGGGTTTAATTTTTAGTTCTTCAGCCACGTTGACTACATAATCAATAAGTGGCCGCCCGCGCAAAGGGTGCATCACTTTCGGTAATTCGCTCTGCATCCTTTTTCCTTTTCCCGCAGCAAGGACAACAATGCCAATTTTATTTATATCAACCATAATTATTTTGACTGCAAATAATTCTTTATATCGTTTAAGGATTTGAACCACGGAATTTTACTTCTTTCACAATCCTCTTCGTTCCAATATGAATAATTATACAAGGTCAGAACATCTACTCCGGCAAAGTGATTTTTTATCACCATGTTCTCCTCCAAATTATCATTTATAAATAGTATTTTTTCATTTTTTACGATTGATGCTATGACTTGATCCTTCCCTCCGGCAATTTGGACAACTTCATCAAACATTTTGTCCGCGCCGATAGCTTCAACTTTCCTTTTTTGAAATTCTATAGTTCCGGCAGTAAGTAAAATTACTTTGGCACAAATTGTTTTTAAGTACCTGATAAAACCACCCGCATCCGATAATAAATAATCATTATTTAGAAGATTATTCAAATCATTCAAAATATTTTCAGAAACTTCATAGCCAAATTCTCTCACCGCTTCAATTTGTTTCTCAAAAGTGTAGTGAAAATATCCCGGTGTCGGCAACTCTGCCGCACGACGATATGCTTTAATAAATTGTTCGTGATTAATGCCGAATGGCTGAAACAATTTATATATATCTTCTTTCAATTTTCTGGTGTCATAGATAGTATCGTCCAAATCAACGAAACAGACATCATATTTGATCATAAAGCCACTTTTTGATAAAGAATATTAGCTAAAATTAGCCATTAATTAACCGTTTTCGCAACTGTGGACAAGGTGTGCACAAAACCCAATATTATGCGACAACATCGCAGATTTCCCTGAATCTTTCACTGGCAATTGTATCCAAAAAACGCAATCTGTCAGCATCGTTATCATAATTAGCCACTTCCTGCCAAATTGCTCTTCCCGCCAAGAATCCAACTGCGCCATTGGCATATGCAATTTTTAATTGTTCAAGAAAAACCTCATATGGTTCACCTCTGGTTAGTAAAATCCATGGCGTTCCATTTAGCATCGCCGTAATTTTTTTGCACGACTCTTCATCACCGGGATATTCCAATTTAAATACATCGGGAATAATATTTGCTTTTATAAACGCATCAACAGAGCGCAAAACCCACTCAGACCTGTCTTTGGCCAGCGCTTCATTGCCATAGGTAACAATTTCTAAAAATAATGGCAAATTTGAAACACGGCAATCGTTCAAAACTTTTTTTGCCGTCTCCAGCTGTGCGGAGCAACTCAATGCTTCGGGGTTAAAATAAAGTAAAATCTTTATACCGCCGGCTCCCATTTCTTTTAGTTGCTGAACCGAATATTCAAGCTGGGTCGTCCTCTCACCTTTATCTTCCGAGTACCCGGTTTTTTCGATACAGAGCAAATATGGCTTATCCGGATTTTCAAACGACTTTAAACCCCAATCTGGATCAATAAGAACGCCTGAAAAATTTTCTCGGGTCGCGTTGATGATCATTTTTTTTACCTGAATTAGCTGTTCATCCGTAACCGAATCCGGATTAGCCTTATTAACGAATTTTTTAAAACTGCCCCGATGATCAAGGGCAAGCATCAGATACTTTCCATTTTTTTGAAATTGCTCAAGCATATGTAATAGATGATTACTTATCGCCGTTCCATTCGGCGATAAATTCTTCAATAAATTGTTCAACAAATTTTATGCGGTGTTCAGCTATTTTTTTAGCTGCTTCCGTATTCAGCATCCGGGGTAATTTCAGTACTTTTTCATAAAAATGATTAATGCTGGTGCCGTCCTGTTTTCTAAACTGGTAATCCGCCCTGTTTAGATGTCCCCTAGGCTTTTTTTGAGGATCATGCAATATGCGTTTTAAATTACCGCCGGTGGCAAATGTCCGCGCGACACCAATCGCTCCAATACTATCCAGCCAATCGGCGTCTTGAAGTATTTGCCCTTCTTTTGACCTTGGCCTCGTGGTTTCATCACCCAGAAATTGTGACTCATCGATAACTTTAACCAACTCTTCTTTTAAATCATCTTCAATCCCCAGCACGTCCATCATACCGCGAAGTATAAAAGAACCCTTTATTTCATTGAACTCATACTGTTTATAATCTCCGAGGTCGTGGAGGAGCGCTGCGAGTTCAATTAATCTCAAATCGCCCCCTTCTTTCTCTTGTATATTTTTCGCCGTCTGCCAAACCCGCTGAATATGATACCAATCGTGGCCGGTGTGTTCCCCGGTCATTTTCGCCTTTACATAGGCGGCCGCTTTATCAATTAAACCCTGATCAATCTGCATATATTTAAGGGCTAAACTATATGTTCATCTTATCATTTTCTTGCTAAAAAATGAAGTGTCTTCTCCCGATACAAAACACCGTGATATTTAGATATTTGGGTACAAAAAAACTGAGTACAAGGTTCAGGCGCCGGCCTACTTTTGCGGGTTACGCTATCATCGGCGCTGGCAGGCTTAACTGCCGAGTTCGGGATGGGATCGGGTGTGACTCTGCCGCTCAAGGCACCTGAACTTTGTACTCAGTTTATATCCCGATTTATTCGTCGGGATTTTAATAGCTCAATTTCAAAAACAGAATCTGCGGGAAAACACTTCTTGGTGCTTCCGATGTGTGCTCGACCGATTAGTACGCCTCCGCTCAACACATTGCTGTGCTTACACGTAGCGCCTATCAACCTCGTAGTCTACAAGGGGTCTTAACGAATGTTAATCTTGAAGACGGCTTCACGCTTAGATGCTTTCAGCGTTTATCCGTGCCGAATATAGCTACCCAGCGATGCCCCTGATGGGACAACTGGTACACTAGAGATTCGTCCTTCCCGGTCCTCTCGTACTAGGGAAGAGCCTTCTCAACATTCAACGCCCGCAACAGATAGGAGACCGAACTGTCTCACGACGTTCTGAACCCAGCTCGCGTACCGCTTTAATTGGCGAACAGCCAAACCCTTGGGAGCTTCTCCACCCCCAGGATGCGATGAGCCGACATCGAGGTGCCAAACCGGGCCGTCTATGTGGTCTATTGGGCCCGATCAGCCTGTTATCCCCGGAGTAGCTTTTATTCGTTAATCTTCCACCTTCCTATATAGGATGGTCGGTTCACTAACTTCCGCTTTCGCGACTGCTCGGATTGTTGTCCTTGCAGTAAAGCCAGCTTGTGCGTTTGCGCGTCCAGCTCGATTTCCATCCGAGCTAAGCTGACCTTTGTAAACGCCTCCGTTACATTTTGGGAGGCAACCGCCCCAGTTAAACTACCCACCAGCCACTGTCTCTTCCTCCGGATTCACGGAGGAGGATTAGGTATAAAATCAGCTAAGGGTGGTGTCTCATTGGCGCCTTGCGGCTCCCACCTACGCTGAACATAACAAACCTTATACCAATAGCAAGTTGTAGTAAAGCTTCACGGGGTCTTTTCGTCTAGTTGCGGGTAGGAGGCATCTTCACCTCCCTTGCAATTTCACCGAGTACTTCGTTGAGACAGTCGCACTATCGTTATGCCATTCGTGCAGGTCGGAACTCACCCGACAAGGAATTTCGCTACCTTAGGACGGTTATAGTTACCGCCGGCGTTCATCAGCGCTTCGGTTCAAGACTCGCATCTCTCCCCTTAACGTTCTGACACTGGCCAGGCATCACCCCCTATACTTCAGCTTACGCTTTTGCAGGGAGCTGTGTTTTTGGTAAACAGTCGCAGTGCGTCTTTTATTGAAGCCCCCCACCACTTCCCACAAATCAGTGCTATTTGAGTTGTAATAACACCTCTTTTCTTTTATGTGAAAGTGGAGGGGGGCGGGCCTTATCCCTAAGTTACGGCCGCTGTATTGCCTAGTTCCTTAACGAAGTTTCTCTCGTACGCCTTGGTCTTCTCGACTCACCCACCTGTGTCGGTTTACGGTACGATTCTACACGGCTTAACGGCAATCCACCTTTTCTAGGCACCATCGCTCCTTAAATTGGCTCCACCCGAAGGCTTCACCTCTTGCTTGCGCAACGTGTATATTCAAAACACGCTCAAAGCTGAATGATGCGGAATGGTTACCAAACCGCGCAAAGTGCAGGAATATTAACCTGCTCTTCCATCGACTACGCCTTTCGGCCTCGCCTTAGGATCGACTAACCCAGGGGCGATTCTCGTTGCCCTGGAAACCTTGGGTTTACGGCGGGCAGGATTCCCACCTGCCTTTCTGCTACTTATGCCTGCATTCTCACTTCCCAACTCTCCACCATGACTCACGTCTTTGGCTTCTGCGTGTTGGGAACGCTCCTCTACCAATCATCCGTTATAAATAACGGATCAGTTCGCGTCTTCGGCACCAAGTTTGAGCCCCGGTACATTTTCGGCGCTAAAACTCTTGACCAGTGAGCTGTTACGCTTTCTTTAAAGGATTGCTGCTTCTAAGCAAACCTCCTGGTTGTTTAAGAATTAGAACCACCTTTTACACTTAACTTGGATTTAGGGGCCTTAGACGGCGATCTGGGCTGTTTCCCTTTTGACAATGGCGCTTAGCCGTCACTGTCTGACTCCCGAGTTATGGCTTCCGGTATTCGGAGTTTGATTAAGATTGGTATCCCGAAGGACCCAGATCTCATCCAGTGCTCTACCACCAGAAGAAACACTCGAGGCTAGCCCTAGAGCTATTTCGAGGAGAACCAGCTATCACCGAGTTCGATTAGAATTTCTCTCCCATCCACGGTTCATCTCCCAGTTTTGCACAGCTGGTGAGTTCGGACCTCCCCTCGACTTTCGTCGAGGTTCATCCTGACCATGGATAGCTCACCCGGTTTCGGGTCTTGTGCATGCCACGAACGCCCGTTAAGACTCGCTTTCGCTGCGCCTCCACCCCATAAGGGCTTAAGCAAGCGACATACACAAACTCGCAGGCTCATTCTTCAATAGGAACGCAGTCATGGAATAAATCCACTCCTGCTCCTTGTAAGCAAACGGTTTCAGATACTATTTCATCGCCCTCTCCGGGCTGCTTTTCACCTTTCCCTCGTGGTACTTGTCCACTATCGATCACTAAAAGTATTTAGCCTTAGACCATAGTCGGCCCAGGTTCAGACGGAATTTCACGAGTTCCGCCCTACTCAGGAGCGCTCACTACAAAATTATTGAAATGTTTCGCGTACAGGACTATTACCTTCTTTGGTCGTTCTTTCCAGAACGGTTTCGCTACATAACAATAATATGCCCAGTTTAACAGGTAACTGGCACAAGCGTCCTACAACACCACACAAACAACGGCCTGTCCTTTAAATCATAGTTCACAATTAATCCGAAGACCAACCATTCCCTATGAAAACATTTATGTGGTTTAGGCTTTTCCCTTTTCGCTCGCCGCTACTAAGGGAATCTCTGCGATTTCTTGTCCTCTGGTTACTGAGATGTTTCACTTCACCAGGTTATCTTTGCATATCTATGTATTCAATATGCAATCTCGCGTAATGCGAGGGGTTTCCCCATTCGGAAATCTCCGGGTCACGGGTTGCTTGGGACCTCTCCGGAGCTTATCGCACCCTGCAACGTCCTTCTTCGTCTTTTAGTGTCAAGGCATCCACCATTTGCTCTTAATGAAATTGCACACAACGAAAACACCAAACAGTGTTTTGTTGCGTTCTACCCAGCAGTTCATCCCACCGTAGCGGGATAAAATCTGCTTTTTTTGTTGAGCTATCTAGATTGTCAACGTGCCATCCGTTTCCTACCTCATTGCTCATGCCAATAATTTAGCCTGAGTGTGAGATAAAAAAATGAGCCGCGACAAGCGACTCAATTTTTGTGAGTTTGAACCGCTTGGATACTATGAGTAAGATTTGAGTTGTTTGATAATGTTTAACATTACCTGTCTTTTACAATTGAGTAAAAGTCTTACCCAGAGGTCCAGGCGGATACGATATGTATCCATGTGATTGGACGTGGTCCCCGAAGGGGTTTTAATCGTAGGCACATATTAACAGAGTATAAAAAAGTTGTCAAGAGCCATAAATGGGACAGAATGTGGATAAATATATTGGCTTTTTTTAACTAGAAATGGCCCTAAAAAAGAAAAACCGGCTGGCGCTAGAAGCGGACAGCCGGTTGAATGAAGGAACGAAAAATCTCTCTACTGAATAAGCACATTCATGTCGTCGCAAAAGTTGAAGGAACCGAAGGTGTCACCCAGCAAATCGGAGCAGGTGTACTGGAGCAGGTCGCCCTCGCCCAAGTAGACGCTGATCACGAGCTGGTCGCCCTTGCCGAAGGTTGCGATCTCATTGTCGTCGCCGTCCGGCCAGAGACAGTTCTCAACCACTAACCCTCCGGTGGTGTCGTTGTCCACGGAAACGATCACCGTGGCATCGTTACCGTTTTCGAACTGGACTTCGATACCCTCACCGTGTTCGAAAACAAACCGGACAAGCACCGAGCAGACCTCCACCTCGGCGTACTCGCGGTCAGAACCGCTCGTGTCTGCATCGGCTTCGTCGCCCTGCGTGGTGTTAATCACCGTTGTCTCCGGCTCCGGGACGATATCCTGCACGCCGCATGACACGGCACAGACGATCCCGAGGAACATCCAGGCGCGAAAAACGTACTGCATGAGGTCGTAAATTCGCACGATTTTTCTCCTCTCTTTTTTACGGCCATTTGGCCGTTTCGTTGATAGTAAAAGGAACAAAGAATAGTATCACGAATTATCGGAATTGTCAACCACTATGAAAAGAACAAGCCCGGCATGAGTAGCCGGGCTTGGGAAATGAACGAGAATGAATCAAACGTGCGGGAAGAAAGACTGTCCGATGCAGTCCGGTTCGCCGTTGTTTTTCAAACAGCAGGCGGGTGTGAACGGATAATGTGTCGGACAGGCCGGCGGCGGGTAGTTTGAGCCGCAAGCGGGTAGGGTATCAGCCCAATTCCACTCCACCGGAGACCAGTAATCACAGCCGCCGAGATCAAACGAATCGCAACTCAACTCTTCGGACGGACCGTCATCCCAGCAGTACCAGAACTGATCGGATCCGGGATAGGTCGGCGGATAGCAGGTATGCGTCTCATAGCCGCAAACCTCTTCCTCGCCGCACTCATCGGCCGTCTCGCAGACTGTAGGCTCGGTATCGGTGTCTGTGTCGGTGTCGGAACCAGCATCGGCGTCCGTATCCGAATCAGAGTCCGTATCCGTGTCGGAGTCAGTGTCGATATCGGAGTCCGTATCGGAATCAATGTCGGAATCGGTGTCCGAGTCCGAATCGCCGTCACTGCTTGCGTCTGCTACTGTGTACTCTTGTTGGACCCCACAACCAAGAACCAGAACTGAACATACGAGGACAAATGTGTTACGCATCGCTTTCCCCTTTGTAAAAGGCCGTTGTTTTAGCCATTTGTTTCTTCTTCTGCGAACTTGAAACTATACTACAAATTAACGTAAACGTCAATCACTCGTGACTAATTCAACAAAAAATCGCCACAGGTAGCCTAGCGTGTGCCGGAGAGAGGACTCGAACCTCCAATCCCTTTCGGGAACATGCTCCTAAGGCATGCGTGTCTACCAATTTCACCACCCCGGCGTACAGCACAATATAGCATAAAAATCAGCATATTACAAGATTGAAACACAAATGAACGGGACCGAGCGAATTGAATTTTTGTTGAGGACAATCGCGGAATCCCGATGACAAAATCGGGATGAGCGTTAGGGCACCGAGTCCGCAGACGAGGCGACCCGTGTCCGAAACAAATATTCAATAAGCAAATCACATAAACAATACAGCGAGCCAAGTGGCCCGCTGTACTAAATGATATTTTTATCTTCCGCCTCTGAAACCTCCACCGCTCTTACGGTCGCGGCTGCCGCCTCCTCGTCCGCCGCCAAATCCGCCTCTGCGTTCCATCGGCGGCCGTTCCACATATCCTTCCGGTTTTGGTAAAAGCGCTTTCATACTCAAATTTACCCGGCCCATACTGTCAATTTCTTTGACCACCACATTCACTTTATCGCCCAATTTCATCACGTCACTCGGTTTACTGGTATAGGCCCAAGCAATATCGGTCACGTGCACCAGGCCGTCCTGACCCGGCAGTACATTCACGAACGCGCCAAAATCTTCCAGCCGGACAACCGTGCCTTCATATGTCTCACCGGCGGTGATTTCATGCGTGATGCTTTTCACCCATTCAATCGCTTTTTCCAAACCAACCGCATCGTTTGATGTGATGTTAACCCGGCCATCCTGCTCAATATCAATCGACACACCGGTTTCATCAATAATCTTGTTAATCATTTTACCGCCCGGTCCCACCACATCACGAATTTTTTCCGGATTAATCTGAATAGTGACGATGCGCGGCGCGTAGGGCGACATTTCCTTTCTCGGTTCAGCAATCACTTTTGCCATTGATTCAAGAATCTTGAAACGCGCCTCACGTGAACATTTAAAAGTCTCTTCAATAATTTCCCAACTCAAACCATCTGTCTTGGTGTCCATTTGCATAACGGTAATGCCGGAATCGGTGCCGGTAATCTTAAAATCCATACCGCCCGGTCCGTCTTCAACATCCTGCAAATCGGTAATCACTTTCCAATTGCCTTTCTTGTCGCTGGCCAACCCGATGGCAATACCGGCGACCGCCTTTTTAATCGGTACACCGGCGTCCATTAAAGCCAAAGATGAGGCGCAAGTAGAAGCCATTGAGCTCGATCCATTGGAACCAAGCACCTCGGACACAACGCGCATAGCATAGGGAAAATCTTTTTCATCGGGCAAAACCGGCTGAAGCGCCCGTTCTGCCAGTGCACCATGCCCGATCGCCCGGTTGCCCGGACCACGCAGCGGCCCGGTCTCGCCATACGTCGCAGGAGTATCATTATAATGATGCATATAACGCTTTGTACCTTCTTCTTCCATCGTATCCAGAGTTTGTACGTCGCCCGGTGCGCCTAAAGTTACAACCGACAAAACCTGCGTATCGCCGCGCTGGAACAAACCTGTGCCATGTGTTCTCGGCAAAAGCCCAACTTCAGAATACAAATCGCGAACGTCGCTTAAACCACGACCGTCCAAACGCTCGCTCTTTTCAATTATTCTTTTGGTGACAATTTCTTCAACATAGATTTTTACGCGCCCCAAAACTATAGTCATTATTTTTTCATCGATCACCTCTGCTGTCATTTTTTCTTTTAGAGCATCGGAAAACCGATCAACCATGGCCACGCGTTCAGCGCGATTCTTTTTTGGCGCGTCAAAAATCCAATCATCTTCATGTGAAGCGATAAATTCGCGTGCCTGCTTCTCCATATCCCGAAGTTTTATTTCCGCCTCGGTCAAATTATTATGCAGGTCAATTTTTTCCTGACCGATTTCTTTTTGAATTTTCTTGATAAATTCAAGTACCGGCTCGAGCGACTTCGCGCCAAATTGCATGGCGGCAAGCACTTCCGCTTCCGGTTCCTCACTGGCGGCCATTTCCACCATTATCACTTTATCCGGCGTACCGGCTACTACCATGTCCAACGTGCCCTCGTCCCGTTGTTTAAAAGTCGGATTGAGCACTAATTGACCGCCAACTTTGCCGACGCGCGCGCCGCCGATTGGTCCTTTCCATGGAATCGGAGAAACCGCTAAGGCCAAAGACGCGGCCACAAACGCCGGGACTTGTGAATCATTTTCTCCATCCCATGATAGCGCGGTAAGAATCACTTGCGTGTCGTTGCGCATAGAATCGTCAAAGAGAGGACGAATCGCCCGGTCAACCATGCGGCCGGATAAAATCGCTTCCTCACTCGGGCGCCCCTCGCGCTTGATGAACCGGCTGCCTTTTATTCTTCCGGCGGCATACAATTTTTCCTCAAAATTCACCATCAGAGGAAAAAAATCAATACCATCACGGGTATTTTTACTCATGGTGGCGGTTGCTAAAATTACGGTATCGCCATAGCGCACCATACATGAGGCCTGGGTTTGGAGAGCCAGCTTTCCGGTTTCAACAGAAAGCTTGCGGCCGCCCCATTCCATGGACCAGTTTTTAACATTCATAAGAATGCCTTTCCGAAGCTGATTTGCGAGCTACAGACACTTCTTACGAAGAGTCTATCTGTCCGCGCACCAACTTCATTAAATTGTTAAATATTTTATCGTTGTTTTACACTTCTCGGATACCTTCGATCTTGAATCAAAAACTTCGCCTTGTCCGCGCTTAAATCGGTAAAATTATCAGCTACTTCACGCAATTTGCCCGAAGAAGTCTCGCCAAAAGCCATTACTTCAACCTGTTTACCCTGATTATATTTCAGATATTCAATTAGCGGTAAAAAATCACCATCACCGGAAACCAACACGATCGCATCTAAACTGTTTGACAAACGAATGGCATCTACGGTCAGACCGACATCCCAATCAGCCTTCTTTTCTCCGCCCCAGAATATCTGAAGCGGCCTGTGTTTTGTTTCAATACCTAAACTATTCAAAGCATCAAAAAACGGCTGCTCTTCCTTGGTTTCAGTGCGGACCACATAGGCGATAGCGCGAATTAATTTTCGGCCAGCCACCCCTTCTATCAGAATATTACCAAAATTAACCTTTGCGCTAAAAAGATTTTTTGCGCTGTAATACATGTTTTGCACATCAATAAACACCCCAACTCTCTGATCGGGGTGCTTAAGCGGATTACTTTTTTTGTTCAGGTTGGGCTTCATCATCATTTGCAATTAATACTTCTTCTTCCACCGGCTCTTCATCTTTTCCTGCGCCTACCTGGCGAGGATTTTTCGCCAATCTCGCCTGCTTTATTTTTAACTTTTTGGAAAGCTCTTCAAACGATTCCGGGTTGTCTTTTTTAAGATATTTCATTAAACGCCGGCGGGTGCTTACTTTGCGCAATAAACCTCGGCGGGAAGAATGATCTTTTGAATGCGTCTTCAAATGCTTAATCAGCTCATCGATTTCCGCCGTTAAGATTGCAATCTGCACTTCACTTGAACCGGTATCTCCATCATGGATAGCAAACTTTTTAATTAAAGTCTGCTTTTTCTTTGTTTCTAACATACATGCATAATATTTACCGAGCACGGAAAAGGCATATACTTCGCCGGTTCGGAGGGCATAGAACCCTTAATAAAGTACTTACAGAATAGCAGAATAAGTAATTAATGTCAATATTTATGGACAAGGCCCGGAAATAACTTCACCTCCGCCATCTGAACAATATGTTTTTTCTTCTTCGCTCAAAATGGCTCCACATGAACCGTCCGAAAAAAGACAAGACGATTTGCCTGCTACTCTACTTAGAATGAACGTTGTTATAGCATAAGATGCGGCGATAATAACTAACCCTATAATCGCCGCTTCAAGAATACCTTTCGCCTCAGCCACCTTATCTTCTTTGCCACGAGCCGTTAGCCATGTAAATCCGCCATAAAGGGTGAGGGCGAAGAAAAGAATCGCCACAATTCCAAGAACAGTGGAAACAATGCTTTGAATCCGACCCGTAATTGAACTTGATGCACCGGTAGTCTCATAACCGGCTTTTGTCGCCGTATCCTTCAAACCAAACCCGGCCGAAAGCGCTTGACCACCGAAAAACAGCAAACCAACAACCGCAAAAATTAATATTATTTTTTTGTGCATATCAGGCGAAAATGATAATTAATATCATATATTATACCTCATCTTGATTTTTCGGGCAAAATATGCTAAAATTGCTATGTTTTGTCAACTGGCCCCGTAGTTCAAAGGATAGAACAACAGCCTTCTAAGCTGTGGATCTAGGTTCGATTCCTAGCGGGGTCACGATTTAATAAATATTTCGAGAAAAATATGAACGAACGAAGCCAGGGATTCACGCCGGATTCAGCGACCAACGAGGCACCCAAAGAAATTCCCGAAAAAGCCGACATTCATCAAGAAGCCACCGCAGAAGAAATGGCTTATTTGGAGTGTTTCTTAAAAGATCATCCCGAAAAGATAGCCGCGATAGAAACCAGAAGAGATTGCGAACAAGAAAAACATGAATTACAGATGCTTCTCCAAAATTTTGAAGAGGCCCATTCTCTCGAGGAACTCAACGCCATCCCGGATGTGACACCTGAACTTTATAACCTTTTTGCGCACGACCGAGACATGTCCGCGGAGCAAATTGAATCTGCGCTTGCCAATCTCTCGCCGGAAGATGCCAAAAGATACCAAACAAGATCGCCGGCGATAAAAGATCTGAAACCAATTGTTGCATTAATGAACAAAATGGAAAAAGAGACAAATATTTCACAGGCCGAATTCGACAAATTGAGGACCGCATATAAAGTATTATCTCGTGCTGTCGGTATGATAAATAATAATAAGGTCGACCACACTAGATAAACGGTAAGGCACCACATGCCATGCCGAGATACAAGCAAAACGACCCGAAGATCTTGATTTTTCCAACAAAACCTGATAAAATTCAAAAGTTGAAAATTACATGGCGGCTATAGTTCAATGGTAGAACACTGGTTTGTGGTACCAGTCACCTGGGTTCAATTCCCAGTAGCCGCCCTAAATAAAGAACGTCCCAATTTTCGGGACGTTCTTTATTTAAGAAATTTTCTGGGAGTTGAGCTCAATTGACTTTTATATCCTATATATACCACTAATATGAGCCATCTTGAAAACCTCAACATTGCCAAAACCCTGTATTTTTGATAAAGTATTCCATACCCTATGACCACTCCAAAAAAAATTTTATTTGTTTCCTGTTCCGCCGGCGCCGGCCACAAACGCGCCGCCGAGGCCTTACGTTTAACATGCGCAAAAATCTATCCTGACATTGAAGCCAGGCATATTGATTTAATCGACTATTCAAACGGATTAGTTAAAAAGACCGCTTCAAGCTATCATTTTTTAGCAAAACATCTCCCCGATGTTTATGGCTTACTTTATGATGGATCCGATTCAACCATTGCCGCAAAATTTTTAAATTATTTTTCTTCAATTTTTCAAATTAATACAAAAAAGTTGCGCCGGTTTGTAAAACAATATAATCCGGACCGAATAATTTGCACGCATTTTTTGGCTTCGCCCTTTCTAAAATCATTTGCCGAAACAACTCCGCTCGATATGCTCATCACTGATTATGAGTTGAACAAGGTAGTACTGGATCCAAAAATACGATATTTCTTTGCTCCTGAAAAAGGCATAGCTGACGAGATATCAGCACTCGGACGTCAGGCATATGCCACGGGCATACCAATACATCCGCAATTTTTTGAACAAAAAAATTTCAATCAGACATTGAATGATTTCGGACTAAATATTGATATTCCAACGGTACTGGTTATGTCCGGCGGAACCGGTCTGGCAGATACCACCTCTTTGGTCAAGAAAGTCCTAAAAAACCAACAGAAGATGAACTTACTGGTTATTTCCGGAAAAAATAATCGCCAATTATACGGCAAGCTTTCCCGTCTTACGGCGCCTTCAAACATTAATTATAAAATTGTTGACTTCACCGAACGCATTGATGAGTTAATGAAAACGGCAGACTTAATAATAACAAAACCGGGCGGTTTAACTATTACCGAATGTATGCATTTAGCCAAGCCTCTTCTTCTCGTAAGCCCCATCCCCGGACAGGAAGAGGCAAACATTCGTTTCCTGGAAAAAAATAATTATGGCCGGCTTGTGGCCGACCATAATGAAATTACGAATTTGATTGATCTTGTCCTTAACGGTACATTGAAATTTACCAGCCCTGTTCTTCCCGTTAATGCTGCTGAAACGATATTACAGCTTTCGTTTACGGATTAAACGGCTGATTCTCACTGCTTGGCGGATTTACTTTTAAGGCATCACGATTGCCGCCAATGGCAAGATAAGCGACAAAAATTGTAATTGAATAAGCGCAAATAACAATAACCAAACCAATAATTGAGGCTTTTAAGGTATTCTTCGCCTTTGTTATTTGTTCTTCGTTCCCGCCGGACATCATCCATAAAGCGCCGGCATAAAGTGTAAGGACCAGAAAAATAATACCAATTAGACTTAATGCCGCGCGTATAATCGTTGCCGCTGTTACACGCGGGTCTTGAGGTTCGCTGTAACCGGCCCCCTCTTCCGCGGCCGCTGACAGTTGCCCTTCCATTTCTGTAATGCTGGCCATCGCCCGGTCGGCAAATAGAAGACCTCCGAATAAAAGCAATCCGCAAATCAGGATTGTTTGTATTTTTTTATTCATATATTTCTTTATTAGTAATCAATTCCGCCCGCACAATTAAAATACGGAGTGCATGACTCACCAGCAAACCATTGCGCATCCGCCCATTTTTGTCCACAAGTTGCTGCAGAGGTAGTCTGCATACACTTTTTTTCCGCCTCCCAATAACAGCAACCCATACTCGTTTCCGGCCCCCACTGGCTTGAATCAGTACTCGGAGCCGATGCTCCAATCACAAAATTCATAACCAACGCCGTAATCCCATAAGCCGATGCCACGATAGCCAAACCGATGACCGATGACTTTATTATACCCTTGGCTTTTGTAATTTTTTCTTCAGCGCCGGAAGCAGTCATCCAAAGAAGACCGGCATAAATAGTTAAGACCAAAAATATCACGCCAATTAATGACAATACTCCGCGGATAATTCCACCAATGGTACGCGACAAGGCATATTGATCGCCGCTGGTATCATAACCCGATTGATTCGCGATACCCTGCGCCATACCGCCCTGCTGGAAACCAATATCAGGCGCAGCAAAAACTTGCGTTGATAAAAGAAAAAAACCGCCAAGTACTGCGACCGTAATGATGAACAATTTTTTCATAATGATACAATATTTTTTGAAATACGCTATTATTATGGCATGCAACATTTATGTATTTCTCCGGGTGTAACATCGGCTGCGGTGCAATCCAAACTGGCATCCAATGTCTCTTCTTCTGCGCAAGGATTACTCGGATTTGCGCTACTATAGGCACAAGAGCCGCCTTTCGACATACAATCATTGCCACCACCCGAACCCCCGCCGGTTCCGAGACGCAATAACACAAATGTAGTGATGGCGTATGACGATAATAATATCATCAATCCAATAACTGAGGTGGCAATTATCTTTTTCGCCCGGGTCACTTCTTCATCGCGCCCGGCAGCTTTTATCCAAACAAATCCGCCGTAAATAGTGAGAATTAAAAAAACCGTGCCCAAAATATAAAAACCGCCTTTTAATATATCTTCGGTAAAGGAAGAAACATCGGACGACAGCCCAACGCTCGTTTTCATACTATTAAGCTTTGCGCCGGCCGCTCCTATCCCTCGTGGCGCGTCATCGCCGGCAAAAACACAGACTGGAATAATTAACCAGGCAATTATAGCAACAACAATTGTTTTGCGTAAATTCATATATTTCTTATGCACCACAACAGACTCGCTGGGTCTCACCGCTTGGTGGACAGGTGCCTATAACTTGGCCCGACGGACAGCTACTCATCGGCGTACAAACACCACCCAGCTTACTGCTACAATCTTCAGTTCCTTCAACATCACCACTCTGGCCAAGCCGGGAAGCGACAAAAGCAGTAATTGTATAAGCAAACAAAATAATCGCCAAACCGATAACCGCTCCAATAATAATCTTTTGCGCTTTGCCAATCTTTTCTTCGTTACCGGACGCCGTCATCCACATGACACCGCCAACAACCGTTAACACTAAAAAAATCGTGCCCGTCACAGCCAGTATTGCCGTAATAATATTCGCTGTGCTCGTGTTAAGATCTGATTCCAAACCGACTCCACCAACCGATTGATTCAACAAACCCGAGCCTAACGCATCCGCAAAAACAAACTGCGGCACGAAAATAATTAGCAGGGCAATGGTGATGAGCAGTATTTTTTTCATAAAATATTATTTGAGGTATTTATCACTAACATTAGCTTCAAATGTCCCAAGACAACACTTAACATCATTGTTCTTCTCCCAAACTCCATAGCAATAACCAGGTTTCAAATTTTTTGACGCGTTGTCGCAGGTAAATAATGTCGTATCAATACAAGTGCCTCCAAGTTTTGCACAATTCTTACAACAAATCTGGCCGGTTGGGCAGCCTTGTGCGTCCTCCGATGGCTTACCGTTGTGAATCTCTGCACAAGCAAATTTTTCTGCACAGAAAAATCCCGCTTGTTTTTCACAGGCGTTCTGCTCCTGAGCGCCGCCCTCTTCCTCTTTAGGCGCCATTGCCCCGGAATTCATCCAAGCTACATAGGCTTCGGGAGGCACACAACATTCAAGTCCTTCAGTACTGCATAAACCTGTAACAATTTTTTTATCTTCACATCCTTTTTGGGCGGTGTCGATGCATGCTCCCCCTCCATCTTTAAAGGCATAATCACACTCACTTACACATTTCTTACTTTTACATACTTGGTTCACGCCCTTAGCCGCGCATTCCTCGGCATATACTCCATCCGGCGTATTTGCGCACACCTGGCCCGCTTCTTGTATAAAGGTATCAAAAATAAAAATTGTAATGGTATAGGCGGATAGAACAATCACAAGACCTATCACTGCTGACTGTAGGCGGCTCTTGGCCGCCCCCACTTTTTCCTGAGATCCGGCCGCCGTCATCCATGTAAAGCCGGCGAATAGAATTAATATAAAAAAATAGACACCGACCAGCGATAAAGCAATAGACACTAAACTGCCTAATACTTTAGGAATACTTCCGCCTGTCGCGCCTGCAGAAATTTGGTTGGATGCGAGGCCTGATTGCGAGCCGGCAGTTGAGAGACCATACGGGTCATCTGCTGCTTTAACAATATTTATTGCCAACCATAACGAAGCCAACATTATTGACGCGGCCACCACTGCCACAGTTAATTTTGAGAAATTCTTAATCATAATTACGGAGACGGAGTTGTCGTGGCTGTTTCTGCCGGAGCCGCCGTTAGTCGTTCAAATACAAATGTGGAGATGGCATACGAAGCAGCAACAATTAATAAACCAATAATTGCCGTTTCCAGCATTGATTTCGCCTTATTCACTTTTTCAACTGTCCCGCCAGCCGTCATCCAGGTGAGGCCGGCGTACAAAACCAGTAAAAAGAAAATTGTTCCGACAAACATTAATAATGTGGTCACTATTGTGCTGGCTAAAGTTTCCGGTGTCTGTTTGCTTATGCCTAATGTTAATAATTTAGTCTTCTCCGCAGTCAGATTCAGACCGTATTTGTCTTTTCCCTGCGCGCCGACAAAAACAGGCAACATAATTGCCCCCAAAATCACAAGCGCTAGCATAAGCCTTTTAATGGCCATATTATTCTGGTTTGGATTCTTTTGAAAAACAAGCCAAACCGGAATTTCTGTCAGGGGGTTGCGCGCGCGAACCCCCTGACAGGAAGGATATTAACCGCCCGTACCGGAACCTGTACCGGTAGTAGCACTGACCAATTGACTGATAATAAAGCTGGCTAACGCGTATGCTGACAAAATAATAGCCAAACCGATTACACCAGAGAAGATCCATTTCTTGGCTTCTCCTACCTGCTCTTCATTACCTCCGGCAGTCATCCATTTGAAACCACCGATAAGGATGATAACCACAGCGACGATACCGAGTAAGCCCATAGCTACCCGAATGATACGAGCAATAGTTGCGCGGACATCTTCACTTCCAAGACCGGTATCTGACGCGTAACCAATGCCGAGATCGTCTGTACCAAGTACGCCTTCACTCGCGTAAACCGGTGCGACGTTGAAACTCATAAAACCGCCGAGTAACAAGGCCAACGAAGCTACGAATACTGCTAATTTTTTCATAATTTCACCCCCTTTCAAGGAATTGGCACCAATGTGCCGGATAATTATTACTTATAAATATTTTATCTTATTATGAATTTTTGTGCAATCATCATGATTGAGCACCTTGCAAAAATCTAAACACTGTATTGACTAATAAATAACTGGCTAAAACTACAATTAGTCCTATTATTGACCACATCATTGTTTGAGTACCCCTTTTTACTTTTTCTTCATTTCCAGCAGAAGTGAGCCATTGAAAACCGCCCCAAACCATCATAACAAGCGACAAACCGCCAACCAGCCCCAAAAACGACCTGATGACGGTGCCTATGATAACAGCCGGAGTAATATCAGCATCTTTAAGAGCCTTACCTTTGCTGTCAGTCAATTGAATCGGATTTTCAAGGTCAACCGTTTCTTGCGGCGTGGAAGTTGCCAAGGCAGCCGGTACGATAACGGCGAAGCAGCTAAATAGCAGAAAAAAAACAAATATTTGCTTTAAATATCTCATATATTCTAACCAATCTTTGTAAGAATAGTGTTAACGATCATATAACTGCCGGTCATCGCCAGAATGCCAAAAGTAGTCCAAATAAGAATCTTTTTTGCTTTTGTAATTTTTTCCGCAGTACCGCCTGCTGACATCCATGTAAATCCGGCATAAATATATAAAATGAGAGCAATTGACCCCATAAACGCGAGCAATATATTTACACCGCTCGCGAGCAAACTATATGGCGAACTGATCTTCATCGGATTCAATTTCTTCGCGCCAGCTACCAGCGAAGTGATACCTTGTGGCTGTTGCGGTGCTGGCTTTGCCGTATCTCCGGTTTTTGCTTCATACATATCTATCACGTCCACCGGCGCTAAGATGTTTACGTCAACAGTGCACGGTGTTATGCAATAATCACTTGAATTCCTCAGTAAACATTTACCACTAACAATGCAACCGTTACTTTCAGTTTGTGCGTACACCGTATCGGCAAAATTCAAACTCTTGCCCGACTTTACTCCAATGGTATTACTCAAGAACGTAATTAGAGCATAGGCGCTAAAAGCAATTACCAGGCCAACTACTGCGGCGGTTATCGCACCGGTGCCCTTTTTAACCTTTTCCTGGTTGCCTTGAGACATTATTAAAATAAAACCGCCATAAACAAACATCAAAAGCGCTAACGCGCCGATAAAACCAAAAATATAGAGGCCGACATTAATAGCAAACGTGATAAAAATGTCAATTTTGTCGCAGCTCTTATCAATACTGTTCCCCAACAAACAAGACGGAATAATTTTACTTGCACCCTGGGAAGCCGATGACCCCGATGGAGTGCTGGTGGCTAAACAAGGAGCGGCAAATAAAAAACTCGCTCCGATTGCCATCAAAATAAAAATTTTTGAAAACATTTTCATACTATCTTAATGTCTGGCTAACTTTCGCGGCAGCGCGATTTAGCACTTCCTGGCCCCACTGCTCTTCTCGGCCCGAATAATTCGGCGGAACCGACATCCATTCAGTCACCATATCTTTTAAGGCCTGCACCGCCCCCTGATAATTTGTTCCCCGGTACCAATTTTCCGCGATTAACAGTTGCGACACAAACGGGCTCAAATCAATATCTTCTTTTTGTTTATTAACCAAATTTCTAAGTGCGGTCGGCCGTTTTGTCTTATTCAAATAACCTTCCGTAGCTTGCGAATGTGTCATATAGTTTATCAAACCCCAGGCCTCGCTCGGATGCTTTGATTTTCCCACTACTGTCTGGATCCAATAATTTGCCGCATTGGCCGGCTTTTCCGGGTCAAGCTGAAGCATAGGTAAAACACCATAATTCAATTGCGGAGCGCGGGCCTTAATTTGAGAATTGTGATAACTATAACCGATAAAAAAAGCGACCTTACCTTGTATAAAGCTCTCTAAAGAGTCGTCCATTGATTCATTCCAAGAATATGTGTCGCGAGTGGGGTTGGCAAAGTCAGTATAAAAGGTCATAACGGATGCCGCCGGCGATTCAGCCCCTCCTAAATTGGATGGGGCGACATTAAAGATGGCGCGGTTATCCCGACTGATAACTTCAACATTGCTTTGCTTGAATAAGGTGTACAAAATATCATCAATGCCGACCACATTGCCGGCGCTCCCCATAGCCACGCCTGATTGAATAATTTTTCCGGTATCAGCACTATATTTTGATATTTTTCTCACTGCGGCCTGAAACTCCTCCCAAGTCGTCGGCGGTTCAGCGACCTGCGACCTGTCCAATAAATCTTTGTTGTAATAAATCGCCATGGTATCGAGCGAGAGAGGCAGGCCGTAAATCTTATTATCAATAATCACGTCTTTTTTTACCGTCTGTAAATACTCGCGGTCAATTCCAAAAGCCGTGGGCATAGCCACCGGCCGGGTGGTAACTATGGTCTCCACTTGCCCGATTAAATTTTTTTGATTAAGCATGGTGGTGTCAGAAATGCTTGGCGGCATCGTTGCCAGTTTGCTCTGAAATTTTCTTAATTCACGTACATGCACGGAAACAATATCCGGCCCTTTATCTTCCGAAAGCGCTTCCAACAGGCGGTCATACAGTTCATCGGAGCGCAGTTGTTTAACGACAACACTCAAATAAGGACGCTCCGCTTTATACTTTGCAATGAGCTCATTAATCGCGTCAACATCATCATTGACTGTCCAATATTCCAAACTCACCGCCTTTGTCGCCTGCTGCTGTTCTGCCGACAATCCTTTACAGCCAAAACCGGTAAATACCAAGAATACCACAAGAATCATTGTGACAAACACGAAAATATTTTTTCTTTGCGCCATAGAGATGTTTATGGCTAAATTACCAAAAAGGCTTTGGCAATAATATTATACCACACTTCTTAGGTATTTTCTAAACTCTTTTCCCAACTTCGTGTCGCGCAAAGCAAAGTCAACATTCGCCCTCAGATATCCGAGTTTGGAGCCGGTATCATAATATTCGCCATCGATCTGGCGGGCATAAATCGGCCGCTTTTTTAAAAGTTTAAATATAGCATCCACCAGCCACCTCTCTCCGCCTTTTCCCAGCTTGGTATTTTCTAACGCCTCAAAAATATCCGGTGTCAAAATAAATCCGCCTAAACTGGCTAAACGAGACGGCGCTTTTTCCGGGCCGGGTTTCTCCACAATATTTTTAACCTGATATACATCCTTTTCCAATTTGATGCCGTCAATGATGCCGTATTTTTTTGTGCCTTCGGCGTTAACCTGATGGGCGGTTAATACCGGATCGCCATACTTATCAAATACTTCAATCAGCTGTTTAAGCTGGGGTTTTTTTGGCGCATAAAAAAATTCATCGCCCCACATTACCGCGAACGGTTCATTACCAATGACTGGCTTTGAACAAAGTACCGGCGTGCCATTTCCATACGGACCTCTCTGCCGGATGAAAATAAAATTTGCCATGTCCGCAATTTTTTTTACCTCCTCGGCCACATCTTCTTTCCCTGTTTTTTTCAATAAATTAATTAACTCATAATTCGGACTAAAATGATCTTCAACCGCCCGCTTTGACGGTCCTGTAATAAATACGATATCGGTTATACCCGCCCGTACTGCATCTTCAACCACATATTGGATAATCGGCTTGTCTACAACCGGCAACATTTCTTTTGGCTGGGCTTTTGTGGCGGGCAAAAAACGAGTGCCAATTCCGGCCACAGGGATAACAAGTTTTTTAATAGGCATAGCTGCGATTTATTAATAATATTCTCTGCATTATACCAAAAACCACCTTATTTTAGCAAATAATCAATCAACTTCTTCCCAGCTAATCAGGTTGTATTCCGACCCGACCGGAAACCCGGGCGGCGGCCCGTATGTTAAGTTGACATCATAAGTCATTGAAGTATTGGTATAACCGGACACAACCTCACCGCCGCCGGACACCCAGCTCCAAGTCCAGACACCGGAAGAAATAACTGAACCATATACAAGCAAATTATCCCTTTTATTGCCGGGATAAAAATATCGTTTTGCCGCTCCATTTTGGGCGAGCATCGCCGCATCAATTTCCAAATTATTCGGCGAATTGTAAGGTATCAAAATATTTTGTTCGGCAATCAAACCTAAAACGTGATTGCCGTCTTTTGCGGTATATGTAAGATTATCATTAATAATAATCGACTTTCCGGTAGCTGTGCCGATTGTGGCGCGCCCTTTTACCACACCGTCAACCCATACCGTATCTTCAACATAGATATAACTGCTGGTTGGCATATCGCGCGTCTCGGTCGTGCCGACGGTTTTTATATCAATGCAATAGTTAACGTATTTATTTGAACCGATATCTTTGCCATTGTTGCAATTCACGCTATTAACTTTATTCACATCAATTTTTCCGTCAGCGCGGAATCTGATCCGCCAGCCGGATTTGCCGGACGAGGTTAAATATAAACCGCCATTCTCCGGCTGGGCTCCGGTTTTTATATCGGATAATTTTATGGTTACGACATCAAAACTTTTCACCGGAACCGGAAAACTCCAAAACGATTGCGGGCCGCCGGTCCCCCAAATACCCGGTTTGTCTTGTCCCGCGCCGCAACCGTGATGCTCTTTGCAATTATACGTTGGCACTCCGCTGGTAATCGGCGCATCGCCGATGCCGTCATAGCGGATGCCTCCGTTGGAATGAAATTTACCATGCGTCTCTTCGGTATCGCCAATCCAAATATCAGAATTAGTGAGGATGGCGTAATCCGTGAGCGAAGGAAAACCAACGCGTGCCCGGATAGTGCGCCGGCTATTCGGTTGCGCGTCTAACCAGCCGGTTGATTCTATTGTGACCACGCTTGAGCCAATTAACGGCGGAATAATATTTAGAGAAAAATGTCCGATGGGCGTGCCGTTTTTATCTTCATATATATGAATATATGGACCGGAACTGGCCGTACCGTCCCGATAATCTTCCTTATTATGCGCCAAGTGCCAGCGATAATAATTGACGCCAGCTTCGGCAATTTGAAAAGCCATTTCCCGGCCGTGCTTGTATACTGAAGCACGATGCTCGGAAATGGCGTATCCGGAAACAGCCGCCACCACAATTGAAAAAGCAATAAAACCGAAGATCGTAGCATATAACAGCACCGCTCCCCGCCGGTCATGATGCAATTCTACGACAAAATTTTTTGTTTTGCTTATTTTCATTTTAATTGCCCTTTAGATTTCGTATTTCAGCTTTGGCCTGCACCACAAACGGCGCCGGCGATAAGTTCGGATCTTCCTCCATTATTAGATGAACCGCGACAATGCGAATCTGCGTAATACTCACCGGCATTGTGAGTGACGCCTGCGATCCGGTATATGCCTGGTCGTAATATTTAAATATGGGGGTCGTTGTCGGATTTATTACATCATGAGCGATAATTACAGCCGATTCCGTGCTGGTATTGTATACCATCGGATTGCCGGACGGCTTGGTGATTCCCCTTTTAAAATTTGTTCCATCCAAAAAATATCTTACCCGCTCGCGGTACGAGTCAGTGTCAATATTTGAAAAAAAGATTATCTGGTTATTCTCCGCTTTCTCAATGGCATATGCGCCAATGGATGATTGGGTGGCGCTTCTTAGCTCATTAACAAAATCCTGAACAATGCGCCGTCCTTCCGTCTGGGTGAGAAGCTGTTCCATAATTACTGCCCTGGAACGAAAACTAAAAATAAAAATCGCTGTAAAACCGCCAACGACCAGCAAAAAAATGCTAATAGTAACGATTATTTCTATCAGGGTGAAACCCTTGGGGAAAGTCGCTAATTTCTTTCTAAATTTATTGGCGGTTTTTTTCATAAATTATTCGGCGGACATTAAGGCGTTTATCACGGGCGTACTCGTTACGGTCACAACTCCGGATACTGTTGCATAGCCAGATCGAGTGATCTCATAGCGATAATCAGCGGCCTCCAGGTTGTCAAAATAACTTTGCCCGGGCGGCAGGCATGAATTGGTATATGTAAATGATAGCTCGGATAAATTCGGAGAAAATAATGTATCGACCGTGCTTAAAAATATTTTATACCTTAAATATCGCTGCCCGTCATGGCTATCGTGAATTAATGTATTGATAGCAGTATAATAGGAAGCCGAAGTCCCGTCCGGGCCTGAAAAAACCCACGTTTCGGGCGTACTGCTGTTGCTGGTGGCGAGTTGAAAACGCACTGAATCATTCCCTGTTTCCGGAGGCTGACCGGTTGGCTCAAAAATAATATTCTGAAAATTAACCGAACTGCCAAGATCATACGTTGATGACTCCAGCCATCCGTTTGCCGAGTAATTTAATCCGATTTTCCTTAATTTAATATCTCCGGCCGGGGAATTTGTTTCCAAATTTCCATCATCGCTAAAATATCTGCCTTCATTCGAATACTCAACCTGCCCGCTTCCGCCCGACCAATCGGTCTGGCGCGAATACCCCAGGCCGGTGAGCAAAGTGCGGTCTAGCCCTGCCCCATATAAACGCACACTGGCTTCTGACAACGGCAATTTTGTGCCTGCCTCCTGCACATTAACCAACAAATAATTTTCAGAGTATGGCCGGACGATTAATGAAATTTCCTGACTGGCGCCGGCCGCCAAATCAGCCGGCATCATCGGCACTGTACCGCCCAATGTCCATCCGGTGCCGGCGGCAACGAACCAATATTTGTCCCATTCCGCGTTTGACAGGGTATAATCGCCGCTGCCGTTTGTGGTGTGCGCTTCATCGTATTTGAATACATCAGGTTCGCGGCCGATTCTTTTCTCACCTTGCATGGAAACCAATTTACTCCCCGCGATGCCACAGCTGGGATAAATCGTGCGCACCACAAGCGAGCCAAGACGATCAATGGAAAAATATATCTCGGTCACATTCTGGCTGGTAACGGTCGCCGGCGGTTTAATGGGATTTAATACTGCTTCGCTGGAAGTGGCGGTGTAGTCGGTTGAATACCCGTCTTTTGTCACGATAACATGATAATTGACTGTGCTTGTTGGAACATCAACAATGCGAAGCCAGCCATCATTATCCGTTACGTCTTCAAATGAAAGTGTCGGTGAGGTCGAGGAATTATAGACAAGGACATCTGCTTCAGCTACCGGAGCGCCGGTTGAATCAAAAACGTTTATATATAATGAACCGTTGTTGGTAGCACCCTCCTGATTTTTAGGAGCAACAACAGTACTTAGTATCACCGGCTCTTTTTGTGAACAACCCGTACAAATCGCGGAAATCTCCACTAATTTATAATCCGCCGGCGACGTATCTTTTGGAATCGTTCCCGTCGCCATACCGTCAAAAGGATCGTCGATATTGCGTATAGTGGTTATCACATTAAAATCAATGCCATTGCGATTCATTGTTTTTGTATGAGTCAATAAACCGCTGGGGATGCCTCCCAGGATGCCTACGCTTGCGTAAGGAATGTTCCGTGCTATTTCCAACTCTTCGCTGAGTATCGCTGTTTCCAAAATTCTCACTCTGGAAATATATACAATTTTATAAATAAAACGTACGCCCTCGTAAACACCGAGTGCGAACAATACAAAAACGGCTATTGCGGCCATTACTTCAATCAAAGTAAAGCCACGATTTTTGTTCTTCCTCCTCTTGACATTCATGCGCATATATTATATCACATAGAGTCCTTTTGATTAACGCCGCGGTTTCTGATAGAATAATAAAAAACCATATGAGGGAAAAGCCGCCGCAAATGGAATGGGGAAAAAGACTAAAACTCGAAAAAATCAATCGGGAAATTATTAAATTGGAAGAAATTGTTGCCAAAAAGACCGAGGTGGTAAAAAAAATGGAACGCGAACACAGGGCAAGTGTTAGACAAGATACTGATGATCTGGTAATTCTTCAGCAAATATGGGCTGAAGACAAACTGAAGGAACCGATTGCAGAAATACGAAAACGTTTAGATGCCCTGCGGGAGGAAAAAGAATCGCTGACGAATTCTTAGCAAATTTAGTTAATATTTAAACGGTCCGGTGGTGAAACTGGTATACACGAGGGACTTAAAATCCCTTGCCGCAAGGCGTGTGAGTTCGATTCTCACCCGGACCACTAAATAAACAGACACCATAAGGTGTCTGTTTATTTATTTTTGGATCGGGTGAGAATCGAACGGGGAAGGGAGAAACCGGGAGGTTTCTCTTTGCTGAGGAAAGATCACGAAAACCCGAAGGTTTTCGTGAGAGCGAACGACGTGAGCGAGTGAGATTCTCCCCGAACAATTACCTATGATGAAGGTGCCCGCGAGAGGAGCCGAGCGCGTTCAGCGCGAGGCGACGCGTGAGATTCTCCTCGAACCCGAAGGTTTTCGTGAGAGCGAACGACGTGAGCGAGTGAGATTCTCCCCGGATATGATCGCCCCTTCCACAATATTGACAAACAACCAATAACATGATATAAATGGGCACAAATCACTCAGCAAGCAACTAAACCAAAAAGGAGGCACTATTCAATGCAGAAATTGGCCCTAAGCGAAGCAGTGAGGCAATCGCGTCAAATAGCGATTGATCGCATTACGGCAAATGGCGAACATCAAAAAGAATTCGCGTCAGTTATCGAGTGGCACGCGAAGTACGACTGGGAAGCGGTTTGCCACAAATATGGCATCCCGGTGATCGACCCGGGCGCAACAAACGACGGCGAACTGCCCGACGAAATTGCCGAGCAGTTGCGCGGCAGGGTTCTCAAACCCGGTATGATTGTTTCCTGGCACGACACCAAGTACATGGTCGTAAAAATCGTCGATCGCGCCCTTACGGAAAGCGACGGGGTCCCTCACGATCACGATTTCTGCCTCGTCTGCCTGTCTGCTGCCGAACACTTCACCCTCGATCTGCCACACTAGAGATAATGCCCTTTCCTATGGTCCCGACATCCGTCGGGGCCGTTTTTTTTATGGACTTTTATACTCCTCTATACTACAATACATCCATTATGAACGAAGAATTCGATATTGAAAATCTGACCACGCCTGCTGTGGGCCCCGAGGAGACGGTGTTCGAAAATACCCTGCGGCCATCCGAATTAAAGGATTTTATCGGTCAGGAACAAATCAAACAAAACCTAAATATTTCCGTTCAGGCGGCGAAAAAACGCAGTGAGCCGCTTGAGCACGTTTTGTTGTATGGCAATCCCGGCTTGGGCAAAACCACGCTCGCCCATATTATCGCCAAAGAAATGAACGCCAATATTAAAGTGACATCCGGTCCGGCTCTGGAAAAAATCGGCGACCTGGCCGCTATTCTTTCAAATTTGGAAGCAGGTGAAATTCTATTTATTGATGAAATCCACCGTCTAAATAAAACAATCGAAGAAATACTGTATCCGGCTATGGAAGATTATTCTTTGGATATTATTATCGGTTCCGGCCCGGCCGCGCGGACAATCCGCATGCCGCTCAATCGTTTCACCTTGATTGGCGCGACCACCAAAATGAGCATGATCAGCGGACCGCTTCGCGACCGGTTCGGTCATAGTTTTCATCTCAATTTTTACGAACCGTCCGATATTGAACAAATACTTTCCCGTAATGCTAAAATTTTGAACGTTAATATAGACTCCGACTCCACTTCACTCATTGCCGGTCGTGCCCGACGCACACCGCGAGTCGCCAATCGCCTGCTAAAACGCGTCCGCGATTTTGCCGAGGTTCATAATGAAGGATTAATCGATTTAGCGGCGGCAAAAAAGGCATTGGCGCTTCTCTCAATTGACGAGCATGGTCTGGACGATATTGACCGGCGCATACTCACGACAATGATAGAAAAATTTGGCGGCGGCCCGGTTGGTTTGAATACTCTGGCGGCAGCGGCAGCCGAAGAAATGGACACGATTGAAGATGTTTATGAGCCATATCTTTTGCAAACAGGTTTTCTGGAACGCACACCGCGCGGCCGCAAGGCGACGCCACTTGCCTACCGGCATCTCGGTTTTGAAGAACCAAAAAATAATACTCTTTTATAATTCACACTGCTAAATATGATAACAATCCCTCTATATAGTTTCCTGATTATTTTCTTTATTTATCTGGTAATATTCGGGTTGTTCTTCTTAATAAACTTCGGGCATCTTTTCCAGACCGCTGCGTTAACTTTTACCAGTTTTTTTGTAGCCATATTACTAATCGCCGCCTCACTCGTTGTCCTCTGGGGCACCTGGTATTTTCTTTCCGACGTTAATTGGCAGCAGAGTGTAACCGTTTTCGACACCGCCTGGTTTGGAAATATTTTATCATTCACAAATTTACAATAATTTTTAACTGATATGGGTATTGATTCTTTTATCCACGCCAAATCATACGAGAAAATCATCTGCCGACTGCGGCGCCACTGGTTCACTTTTCTTCCGGCCATTGGTTTTCTAATAGTGCTTCTGGCGATACCTTTCGCCTTATACTGGATGATTAGCGCTAACTTTTCCGGCTGGCTAATTAGTCCGACCGGCTATCCATTACTTATATTATTTGCCAGTATTTATTATCTTTCCGTTATTCTTTATTTTTTTACATATTTTGTCACTTTCTATCTGGACGTGCTGATCATGACAAACGACCGGATGGTTGATATCGATCAAAACAGCTTGTTTTCCCGCACGGTGGCGGAAGTTGATTTGTACCAAGTCCAGGACGCCTCTTCTGAAGTTAGCGGGGTATTCGCCACGTTATTCAATTACGGAAATGTAATTATCCAAACGGCTGGCGCTCTGCCAAAATTCACGTTGCATAATATCCCCAAACCTCACGATATTCGCGAGATGATCCTGGACTTGTCGGCGGAAGATAAAAAATACCACAGCGAACAAGTGAGGGTCGAGAAAAAATAACAGTGGAGCATTAAAAAAATACCGGCCTTCCTTGGCCGGTATTTTTGATGATTTAGAAAATTGTTTTAATATATCCTCTCTACCTGCACACCGGTATAATAATGTTTGAGCAGTTGATCGTATGTCCAGGCGTCTTTATCGGCGCGATATGCCGCATCTTGAGCGCTCATACCTACGCCATGCCCAAACATGCTTTCTCCCACATCATATTTGCACTCAACGCTTACGAGCCACGGTTTATCAGCGCCTCCCCACACTTGGCTCCAAATTCTGGTTCGTCCATCGGAATGGCCGAAATAGGGCGTAATAACCGGCGTGCCTTGATAAGTCACCATCTCTCCAAAAGTCGCCCTCTCGGCTTGCACCACGCGCGGCATCAACACTTCGGAATTATATCCCAAATATAGCTGATCGGCGGTTGTAGCCACCACATCAAATGTGCGCTGGTCGGCCGGAGTACCATTATTCATATGATAATAGGCATAGCTTCTCGCCGCCACGAGCAAGGCCTTAATATATTCCATAGCCGCGCCGTTTGATGTTTCAGCGATGCCGGCAACATATGTATCAAGCGGCAGCTCATTCACCACCCAAGGAGCGGCGCTATTGTTTGAATATTTAAATTCCATCGTTCCACGATAGGCATTAAAATTTTTGCTGCCTTTCCAACTTACATAGCGCTCATAATTGACCAGGAAAAAATACGCGTTCGCTTCTTCCGACACAAATCGTACCAGATCTCTTACCGTGAAACTCAATGAGGCAGCAGTAAAAGTGTACAGGCCGTCACTATATTTTATTTCCGCCAGTTCATTGGCCGGTAATACTCCTTTCAAAATTTCACCCGCCCAAATTTGATAATTATACGGTGATTGAAAATTAACCGGTTTCTCCACCTTATACAAACCAACACGAATTTTCGGCTCAATAATAAGGGCTCTCGCAGTATTATTCGTGAATATCGCTGGAGTGTACCCAACCGGTGCGTCCGCAGTAACTATAACCGGTAATTCCAAAGTTCCACCATCTAACGTATGGCTGTTCGCCGTAAGCTGAAATCTGGCTGTGTATTCCCCCTGTTCGGCCGGAGCTCTAAAGGCATAACTAATTTCCATTACACCGCCCGGCGCGACGGCTTCAGTTTTTTCAAAAATCTTTTTTTCACTTATCCAGCTTTGGTCGGCTAAAATTACCCGATCAGAATTTACATCCTTATGACTGCTTCCAGCCTCCTGCCAAAGATAATTATTCCATCCGATCGTACCATCATTGCGGTATCGCACTTTGAAATTTATTATATCACCGCCTCTGGCCGAAACTTTCCGCGCGGAAAAAGCAACTAAATTGGCTTGATATTCGGCGCTAACCTCTTGTGCCTGATCATTAACGCCCTCCGTCGAGTTGCCGGTTGTCTCTTGTGTTGTGGTTGCCGTACTATTATTCGCGTTAAAGCCACCGGTTGAAGGAATAACTTTTATTTTTAGGAAAAAATAACTGCTCTTTATCCAAGTTTTATTTTCCGCGGCTAAATAATAATCTTCCCGATAATCGCCGGTCTTGCTCGGCGCAGTCAGAGTAATTTTTATTTCAGCGATCTGGCCGGGTTTGGCAGTGGCGGATATTTTGGCCACCTGACCCGATGATATCCAATTGCTTGAAGCAAAGACGCTTTTTCTGTAACCGGGATTGGCCGTATAAAGCGAAACATAATTCGCGCCCGTGTTGTACCAAGTGGCTTTACCGGTATTTTTTATTTTCACAATTACTTCTCGGCTCTTTCCCGCTTCAATCGTTATGGGATCGGCCACCGACTGGCTGGAATATGACCCTGTATAGTTCAGATCTTTAAAAGGTGGGGCCACAAAATCAATGGCTTTGGCTGCCGACGCAAAAAATAAGCTCAGAGCAACGGCTAAAGCAATTGAAACATAAAATAATGATTTTTTTATCACCATGTTTATATTATACCACAACTTTATTTTGTTGTCTTTTCTTTGCTTATACGAGCGGTATTATGATATAATCCACCCGTAACCGCCCCTGTTTTTCGTTTTCAAACATATGTCCGAAGTCCGAAAAATCGCCCATAACACCGCCTGGCAGTTGGGCGGAAAAATATTCAGCACGGCGCTTGGCCTCATCGCGGTCGCCATAATGACCCGCACGCTCGGGGTCGAAAAATTCGGCTGGTATTCAACAGCTGTCGGCTTTTTACAATTTATCGGAATCTTTACCGACTTCGGCTTTACTGTTGTAACGGCCAACATGCTTTCCGAACCGGCGCATGATAAAAAACAACTCCTCAACAATTTATTTACTTGGCGGGTTATCACAGCGCTTCTGACACAGGGGCTCGCGCCCCTGACAATTTTCTTTTTCCCCTATCCGGCTGCGATAAAATGGGCGGTTGTAATAATGGCCTTTTCGTTTGTGAGCATTTCGCTCAATCAGGTATTTGTCGCCTATTATCAGACAAAACTGGCCATGCACATTCAGGCAATCGGCGAAGTGATCGGCCGGGTGGTATTGGTAGCCGGCTTGGCTCTTGCCGCTTTGGGAAATTACGGTTTTTTACCGATGATGATTGCTATAACTGTCTCCTCTTTTGCCTATACCGGTTATCTTTGGTTTCGCGCCGAGCCGCTCCGCTTTCAGATTAACAGCAATATCAGCAAGGCAATATACAAAAAAATTTGGCCCGTTGCCTTGGCCGTCGTCTTTAATTGTTTTTATCTGCAGGGCGACCGCTTGATTTTACCTCTCTTTGTTTCACAGACAGAGGTCGGCTTGTATGGCGCCTCATATCGGGTGATCGACATTGTGCTTGCCGTTTCCACAATGATTATCGGAATACTTCTGCCTCTCATCACTTTCGCCTATTCACGAAATTTGCGGGAAAAATTTGTCGAACAATCGCAACGCGCATTTGATTTAATGGCTTTATTTATCTTGCCGATTATCGCTGGCGCACTCGTTCTGGCCGAACCGATAATGCGCTTTGTCGCCGGCAGCGACTTTTCCTCTTCCGGTAAATTTTTGCAAATCCAAATCCTGACAATGGTAGGCATCAGCTTTGGCATCGTATCCGGACACATCAATCTTGCAATTAACCGCCAAAAAAGCGCCCTTTGGGTATACATTGTCTGCGCCATTTTAAGCGTTATCGCATATCTCATTTTCATCCCGAAATTCGGCGGCTTCGGCGCGGCCTGGACAAGAGTCGGCTCGGAAATTTTTGCCGGCGCCGGGCTGACGATTGCCGCCGGGATTTTTTCCGGCTTCTGGCCGCGGCTTGGCGCTTTCGCGAAAATATTAATTTCGAGCGCGGTAATGGGCTATGCTGTGTACATTATCCAACCATTCAACTTATTTGCCTCAATCATAATCGGTATATTTGTCTATTCAATTTTGGTTTTGGTGTTTCGTGTCATCTCCAAACAGACCCTTCTCGAGGCGTTTCCTTTTTTGAATAAATTGATGTAATTCTGTGGTTTTGATACAATAGTAGCTACAAATATATTATTTACCTGTAAAAATATATCCCTATGGATTTTTCTAAAATGCGCAGTTTTCTTTTTTTGACCCTGCTCGCGGTGGTAACCATAACTTTTATTTGGATTATCAAAACTTTTGCTTTTCCCATTTTTTGGGCCGCGATCATCGCCGCGGTATTTTATCCTATTTACAAGGCAATCGACCGTAAGTTGAAGGTACCCAACCTGAGCACGGCCATCACTATGATGATGATTCTAATCATCATAGTCGTGCCTTTAGTAACAATAAGCATTTTGGTGGTCAACGAATCATTAAACCTGTATACCTCAATCACCACTAACGGCGGACAGATTAACGAAAGTGTCCGTCACGCCGTGGAATGGGTAAGAAACAATCCCTTTACCGCTCAATTAAATATTGACCAGACATTTTGGACGGAAAAATTTTCCGAAATGACCAGGACGATCACCGGTTTTCTTCTGACGAGCGCCAAGGAGCTGACACAAAATTCCATTATTTTCGCCATAATGTTCATGATAACATTTTACACGCTGTTTTTCTTTATCCGCGACGGCGAAAAACTTCTGAAAACAATTATGCATTTGTGCCCGTTGGGAGATGATCATGAAAAAATGCTTTATAGCAAATTTACTTCCACAACGCGGGCGACGATCAAAGGGTCTTTAATCGTCGGCCTGATTCAGGGCACACTTGGCTGGCTGATGTTTGTTATTGCCGGTATTCCCGGAGCGCTTATCTGGGGGCTTCTGATGGTGCTACTCGCTTCAGTACCCGGCATCGGCCCATACTTTGTCTGGCTGCCGGCAGCAATTATTATGATCGCTCTCGGTAACACCTGGACCGGCATTTTCATGATCCTCTTTGGTGCGCTGGTTATCGGCACGATTGACAATATCCTACGCCCGATTTTAGTCGGCAAAGATTCGCAGATGCACCCCTTGATGGTACTACTTTCAACTCTGGGCGGCATCGCCGTATTCGGAATCTCCGGATTCATCATCGGCCCGATCATCGCTTCGCTGATGTTAGCATTTTGGGAGATGTACGAACATTCTTACCGGAAAGAATTGGATAAGAACTAAAATCACAAATTCAAAACGCTCCGCAATGCGGGGCGTTTTTATGTTCTGGTCGAACGGCCAACGAGTCCTAATGTGTTGCGGGGCCCGGACTTGAACCGGGAACCTTCGGGTTATGGGCCCGACGAGCTGCCAATTGCTCTACCCCGCTGTTTAATGCTCTATCAAGTGAGGGAATCTCACTCGCCCCTTCGGGGCTCTCACGAAAACCTTCGGGTTTTCGTGGGCTTTCCTCGACAAAGAGAAAACTCCCGTTTTCTCCCTTTCCCGTTCGATTCCTCTTACCACTATAAATCATTTTCGGCATAAATACCCAAAATGATTTATAGAGCAGGTGAGCGGAATCGAACCGCCATCTTATCCTTGGCAAGGACATATACTAACCATTGTACTACACCTGCAAAAAATAAATATCAATTTGTGCTTAACATTATAGTGTCCAAAGCCTTTTTTGTCAAGCGCGATGATACCCATAATCTACATAATTTGATATAATAGTAGCATCTTATGAATTTCTATAAGCGTTTCCATAAACGCGAAAAAAAGCCATCTGACCCGGCTTGCTATAGTGCAGCCGACCGGCCTTTTTTTACGTTTGCCAAAAAATCATCGCATGAAGTAATGAAAATATTAAAAAGTTCCGCTTCATCCGGCCTTTCCATTGCACAATCGCATACTCGACTGTTGAAATATGGCCGTAATGAAATTGTCCGGGAAAAACGCCGCTCATGGGTTGTTCTATTGCTAAAGAACTTCAAAGACCCCTTAAGCGCTCTCTTAGTCGCTCTCGCCCTGATTTCCTATCTGACGCACGATATGAAGGCAACTATCATGATAGGTATCATGGTAGTATTAAGCGTTTTTTTACGCTTCTACCAAGAAATTAAAGCCGACTTTGCGGCGCAAAAATTAAAAGCAATGGTGCGTACTGTGGCGCATGTTGTCCGAAAAAATAAAATCAAAAAAATTCCATTTGAACGCTTAGTCCCCGGAGACATTATCCACTTATCGGCCGGAGATATGATCCCGGCCGATGTCCGGCTACTAGAGACAAACGGCTTGTATATTAATGAAGCTACTCTCACCGGCGAAGCTCTTCCGGCTGAAAAACACTCCCAACCGATTGCCACAGAGGCAAAAACTCCGCTCGAGCTTAACAATATCTGTTTTTTGGGCACCAATGTCGCCAGTGGTTCGGCAAAGGCCATCGTAATACTTACCGGTAGCCGGACATATTTGGGCTGCCTGGCAGAAAGTTTGGTGAAGCCGGAACCACCGACCACTTTTGATCTTGGTGTTAAAAAATTTACATGGCTGATAATGGGCTTAATTTTGGTGATGTCACCGGCGGTCTTTTTGATCAACGGATTTGCCCATCATCAATGGCTTGAAGCATTTTTATTTGCTATGGCTGTGGCAGTGGGGCTCGCTCCGGAAATGCTACCCATGATTGTCGCGGTTAACCTGTCCAAGGGCGCTTTGGTTATGTCAAAGAAAAAAGTAATTGTAAAACACCTTGATTCAATACAAAATTTTGGCGCCATGGATATTCTGTGTATGGACAAAACCGGCACTCTCACCGAGGGCAAAGTGGTGCTGGAAAAATATCTCAACATAAAAGGCGAGGAAGAACCGGCAGTGCTTGAATACGCATTTTTAAACAGTTTTTTTCAGACTGGGCTAGAGAATCTTTTAGACGCCGCCGTACTTAAGCATAAAGATGTCGGCGTTAAACTAAAAATAAAAAGCGACTGGAAAAAAATTGATGAAATTCCATTTGATTTTATCAGGCGCCGCATGTCAGTGGTGATGGAAAACAAAGAAGGCGACCATTTATTAATATGTAAAGGAGCGGTGGAAGAAATTATTTCCCTTTCCTCACATGTCGATATCAACCATCATACGGAAGCATTCCACGCAGATACATATGAAAAACATTTAGGCATTGAGGACAAAATGAACGACGGTGGGTTTCGCGTTGTCGGAGTAGCTTACAAAAAAATCCCCAATACTAAAACGAGATACTCTATAGCTGATGAGACAGGCATGACTCTTGTCGGATTTCTCGCTTTTCTCGACCCGCCCAAAGAAACGGCCAAGGTCTCTCTCAACGAACTGCGCGACAGCGGAATAACGGTGAAACTATTAACCGGCGATAATGAATTGGTGACCAGAAAAATTTGTCTTGACGTCGGCCTTGAGGCGACAGATATAGTGTTGGGTTCGGAAATTGAGGAAATGTCTGAAGAAGAAATTAAAAAAATTGCCATAAAAATTAATATCTTCGCAAAGCTCACGCCAATGCAAAAAGAACAAATCGTTTCCGCTTTGCGCAGTGCCAACCACACTGTCGGATTTATGGGCGACGGTATAAACGACGCTCCGGCCTTACGTGGAGCGGATGTCGGCATATCAGTGGATACAGCCGTGGATATTGCCAAGGAATCCTCGGACATTATTTTGTTGGAAAAGGATCTTTCAGTATTATACGAAGGCGTCCGTGAAGGCAGGCGCATCTTTGGGAACATCACCAAATATATCCAGATGTCGGCCAGCTCAAATTTTGGCAATATGTTCAGCGTGGTTGGCGGTAGTATTTTTCTTCCTTTTTTGCCGATGTTGCCAATCCAAATATTGGTGAATAATTTATTATACGACCTTTCCCAAACCACCATACCCACGGACAAGGTTGATGAGGAATATTTAAAAAAACCGCGGCAATGGCGTATCGACCATATTCGCCGGTTTATTATGTTCATCGGTCCGGTTAGCTCCCTTTTCGATTACGCCACATTTTTTGTAATGCTTTTTGTCTTTAACACATGGCTTCATCCGTCCCTTTTCCAAACCGGCTGGTTTGTGGAATCGCTATTAAGCCAAACTCTAATTATTCACGTCATCAGAACAAATAAGATTCCCTTTATTCAGAGCCGCGCCTCCTGGCCGTTAATAGTAAGTACTGTGGGGATTTCGGCAATCGGTGTCGCATTGCCCTACTCTCCATTCGCCTCTTCATTAGGTTTTTCGCCCCTGCCTTTGTGGTATTGGCCAATACTAATCGCCATGTTATTTATTTATTTTTTTCTTACTCAAATGGTCAAGCGCTGGTTTGCAAAAAAGTATAGGATTGAATAGGCGTATTTGTTCGTTCTGCCTCTTCACCTAAGAAAACAAAAACCGCCAAAGGCGGATTTTGTTTTTGAGCTCCTTGGTAATAGACATTAGAACTATTTTGAGAGATAATTGCTGACCTTATACCCTGTAGGACATTCACAATGTTCACAAGTTCACGCCGTAGATTACTGTACCCAGACTTCAAACCACCCGGTAGGGGATATTAGGAGGTGGTTTGATACTATTAAGGTAATTATGTGGCCAGCGATGGTGTAGAATTTTATATTCTATTTTTGGTTAAAGTTGTTTCTCATATACTGTGGCATTTCTATCGATATATCTTCGACCATCCTTTTGGTCTTTTCTGCTACGGTATAAAACTGTTCCACTTTCAAAAAATGTTCCTTTAACTCCATTGTACATTCTTCAATAGTATTATTAACGTAAGGTCGAAAAACTTCTGCGCTATCATTTAATTTCTGCACATCTTTACAGTCCCTGTCACTTTCAAAAAGCATTGCTGGAATTTTAGATTTTGTGAGCGATGCGGCGGTAGTTCGATGGTTACCGTCCAGTGCAAAATATTTTACTTGTGGGTGACTTTTTTCAAAATCCTTAAATTTTTTCTTAACTTTTTCGTCGAAAACAGCAGTCACCAACTCTTTAGGTAACACAATCACTCTGGCGATAATGTTAGCACAGCCTTTTTGAAAAATTCTAAAATACAATTTTAAAATTACACCATCACCTTCCAATAAGTCGTGAATTGGATAGTCAATCATTGTCACAATTTCATTATCTGCTATTTCTAATAGTTTCATAAGAAATGTTTAATACCATCATTCTAGCAAATTGTGGTTAAAAAAACTAGATGGGTTCGATTTCTCCTTGGGTCTTAACAAAAAACCCCGCTGTTTAAGCGAAGTTTTTCGGTGAGCTCGGTGGTAAATGATGTTAGAACTTGTTTGTGTCTGAATTGAAAGTTTAAACCCCTTGGGCAGGGATATTCGGCAGTAGTTTGAAGGCTTAAGCGGATTTAAGGTCCTACCTTAGTTAAATATTCATGAAATTGACCGCTGGCTCCACCCAAACAAAATTCTAATTCATATGAATTTCCGCCCTTTAAAGGCCTATACGCATATTGAAAATTGGTCGGGCAATTTCCGTCATTCGGTAAGGGAGTGCTGGGAATTTGTTGTAGATATACTACACCATCATTCGATAACTGTTTACCTATTTCTATTTTTTCCGGATACTTTCCATTATCTGTATAATACAGCTCAAGAGCAGTTTGTATCACTTTTATATCGCTAACTCTTTTGTGATCCCGGATTGCAGATTCATCAATTACTACAGGTACTACGGGCTCTTTAGTTTGTATCGATTCAACCACAATGTCGGAATAAAATCTAAAAGTATTGTTTTTTTCTGCTCCCACTTTCCACGTTACATCATCGTATACAGGCTTACCATTTGATACTGGAATATTACACAATTTATTTATCTGAGTAGCGTAATCGGCATCAACCACAGGGATGCTCATACCTTTATCAATTGAAATCTCTACTAGAGTTTTATAATTTTTTTCTACATTAAAACCTGCGCCCTTAATATATTCATTAGCCTTTTTATGCAGTCTGTTACACTCATTAAAATCTATTTCTTTTATTCCATCGCAGCAACCATTATATTCAATATCGCAATGATCAGGATATTTTGCAGGCATGATATTGTCCGGTATCTCATATTCATTCCCGGAGAAAATTATCTCCTTACTACCCATAAAATTTTTAATCTGGTTAATTTGCGATTGGCCAAGCTGAGTTATAAAATAAAATGTATTCCGCTCAGGATATGAAGGCATTTCTCTGAAAATTTTTCCATTCTGGCAAAAAATAAAGCGTTCTTCAGCTAATAACAACAACGGTTCTTTATCAGAGATTACGTATTTTTGTGGTGCGACGCAGTCAATTTCTTTGTTGTTCTCATCCACACAGACATTTAAATTATTGTATTCGGAGCTATTTAAGTCACTACGCCATTGAAAAAACTTAAATGTCCCAACAGAGGCAGCGATGAAAATAATTATCAAGATTACCGGCAATAATATTTTTTTCATACGTAATGTTCAAAAATAAAGTAGTATGTACTTCCGTATAAGACAATTCTATCATTGCTTGGATATAAAAACAACGACATTAAGGCCGCTGTCTTATACCCTGTAGAACGTTCACAATGTTCACAAGTTCACCCGAGCGGGCAACGGGAAATCTCACGCGGCGCTACGCGCCTTTCACGAAAGGGCTTCCGCCCTCTCGTGAACTCTCCCCCACAATAGCGGGAAAACCGCCAAGCAGTTTTCCCAAACCCTTTCGGTTCGATTCCCGTCCGATATAATAAAATAATCCCACGGATTCGGGATTATTTTATTAGAGCGGGCAACGGGAATCGAACCCGTATCACCAGTTTGGAAAACTGGAATAATAGCCGTTATATTATGCCCGCAACGAGTGGAAACCGAGAATAAATTCTCGGTTTTCCGAGCAAGGGCATTATATACCTAAGTATATTATGCCCGCGAAATTGACATATGAATTGTGGTGATATCTTACAAAAATACTTCCGATTAGTCAATATTCAACAATAGTAAATAATTTGATATAATGATACTAATATGATTGAAATCATCTTAACCCCAATTCACTGGGCTGTGATTATTTACCTCACCACCATCAACCTGGTCACTTTCTTTGTTTATGGCCTTGATAAGGCAAAATCCGGAGTTTCAGGCGCAAGACGTATCAGCGAAAAGACACTGCTCATCATCGCCCTCATCGGTGGCTCTTTAGGCGCACTCGCCGGAATGAAAGTCTTTCGTCACAAGACAAAAAAGCTTGGTTTCCAGGCACCACTGGCCGTAATATTGTGCCTCCAAATATTTCTTGTCTGGTTTTTATTTTTCCGCTAAATTATTATTGACAACTTCTTATTTCCATGTTAATATGCTGGAAAAATTTATTTAATATATATTTTTTAAGTTTTTATACAAACTATGGCAACCAATAATATTGACGAGTTGAACAATGAAAATGATGGCTTAGCCGAAGACAAAAATGAAGAAATGGTGGGATTCCACGAGACAGTCGGCGAGGAAAGCGAAGACGAGGACGAAGAAGAAAGTGGCGACGAAATTGATGACTTAGATGAAGATAAGGACGGGGTAGAGGTGAAGAAAACGAAAGTGGAAGAAGATGACGACGATGACGATAATGCCAAAAATGATTGGTAAATTCAAACCGCCCCGATAAAAATCGGGGCGGTTTTTTATTTATAAGATTATTTACGCCCTGGCCGAATATTCACCGGTTTCAGTATTTACCAAAATCTCTTCGCCTTCTTTGATAAAAATCGGAGCAGCAATATGCAAGCCGTTTTCCAACACCACTTCTTTGGTCACATTGCCCGAAGCGCTGTCGCCCTTCACCGCCGGCGGGGCTTCCATCACCTTGTACTGAACTTTCTTCGGGAGTTGTATGCTGACCGGCCGGCCTTCATACATGCCAACAATCACTTCCAAACCCTCTTTCAAATATTTGGCATCGTCGCCAGCTAGGTCGCCATTCATTTCAATCTGCTCATAGCTTTGCATATTCATGAAAGCATAATTGTCGCCGGTTTTATAAAGATACTGCATGGTCATGAAATCAACTGAAACAATATCCACCGATTCTACGGTCTTGTAAGTAATCTCCATGGCTTTGCCGGTGCCAAGCGATTTCATGCGTGTGCGCACAAAAGCCGCGCCCTTACCCGGGTTAACATGTTGAAATTCAACTACAACAAATAAGTCGTTTTGATGGCGGATGACCACGCCTTTGCGGATTTCGGATGTGGAAGCCATATATAATTATTATTTTGGGAACAGCGGGATTTTAGCGAAAATTATCAGGTTTGTCAACTCTTGCGAACCAGATTCCTGTTAAGGAATATCAAAGATCCTTCGCTTCATCAGGATGACAGCTGGTCGCCCACGGCCTGAAAAATCACCTCATTAATATCTTTCGCCCCGGTAAAAAGCATTATCATGCGATCAACGCCCAGAGCAATACCGCCTGCATTCGGAATACCGGATTCTAGGGCTGAGATAAAATCAGAATCAACCGGCCAAGTTTCTTTGCCCATTTGCGCACGTTTTTCTCTATCCGCTTCCAGTCGTTTTTTCTGTTCGACCGCATCAGTCAATTCGCCAAAGGCATTAGCCATCTCCAACCCGGCAATGTAAAGTTCAAACCGCTCGGCATAGCGCGGGTCATTTTTTGACAAGCGCGAAAGCGATGTCATCTGCTCCGGATAGTCATAAATCATTATCGGTTTTTGCATCCCGAGTTTAGGTTCTATCTCATTTAAAAATATTTTGTAAAATAAATCTTCAAACGCCTCTTTTTCTTCTACAGCGTACCCGCGCGCCTTCACCAACTCAGCCATTTTTTCACTGGTCAGATAATCATTCAATTCAACATCCGAATATTTTTTCCATACCTCGCGCATACTCAATCTCTCCCACTCACCAAAAATCGGCACAACATGATCTTTTGACTTTAGACTTTCAACTTTCAACCCGGTGGCCACATATTTAAATAATCTCTCTGTGTCATCCATAATTTCCTCAAGTGTACCTGACGCACGGTACCATTCAATCATGGTAAACTCCGTATTATGATTTCCGCCAAACTGTTCGAAATCTCGAAAACATTTACAAATCTGAAATATTTTTTCATAACCGACGGCCAATAATTTTTTCATGGCAAACTCCGGCGATGTCTGCAGATAGAATTTGTTCACAATACCATTCGGATCATGAAACAAGACCGGGATCGGATTCAAATAAGGCTCCTGACCGGGCAGGCGCACGGCCACCGGTGTTTCCGCTTCCTGAAAATTTTCAGACCAAAAAAACTCGCGTATCAGACGAGTTATCTCTAAACGCTTTTTAAATATTTCGTTTAGGCGCGGATTATTTTTTAAGTCAGACCATTTGGACATATTATCAAATTACCCCGCTGGCGCGGGGTAATTTTTTACTTTGGTATGAAAGACATGAGCGAGGCTTGTCGCGCGCGCTTAATCGCGCTCGCTACCTGGCGCTGATGTTTGGCGCAAAGTCCGCTGCGTCGGCGCGGAGCAATCTTCATATACGAAGAAACAAACCGGCGAAGATTAATAATATCTTTATAATCCACCGCTGTCTTATTATTCACGCAGTAGTGGCAGGCCTTGCTAACCTGTACTTTCGTGGAATTCATAATTTGCACAACTATATATTGATTAAAATGGAATATCCTCAACTTTTATCTCTTCTTCAGCCACTTCTCCCGGCGCTTCTTCTGCTGTCGTCGGCGCACTTCCCGCGCCAGACCATTCACCGCCGCCCTGTTTGGCTGAAAGCATAATCATATTTTCTCCGATTATTTCAGTTCGGTATCTTTTCACACCGTCCTGTCCGGTCCATTCGCGGGTCTGCATTCGGCCCTCCACGTACACCTTTTGGCCCTTTTTCAAATACTGGCCGGCGATCTCGGCGAGTTTCGCCCAAAATACCACATTATGAAACTCGGCTTGTTTTTGTTTTTGGCCATTGGCGTCTGTCCAGACACGATTGGTGGCTACACTAAAAGATGCCACTGACTTACCATTCGGCGTTGTGCGCACTTCCGGATCGCGGGTCATATTGCCGATGATCATCACTTTATTCAAGTCCATATATTTTATTAAATATTGATATTATCATCAGCTAAAATCTCGTCCAGTTTTTTATCAATCTCTTTCAGATCAAGCGTTTTAGCTTTGACCGGCACTTTCGGGAAAACAACTTTCTCCGCTTCCGCATCAACCGCCTCTTCTTTAGCCAAATCCGCTGTTTCAATCAATTGCTCTTGTACCGGTGTTTCTTTAAAGTCCGATTCAACCTTATCTACAACAAATGTTCGCGCCTGCTCTTCCTGTTGCGGCATTTCGTTAAAATAGGTTATTTTTTGCGCGCCAATCATCGCTTTATTATAATGCGTAATAATAGCGCGGAGTAGACCGCGGCTTAATCTTAATTTTTCTTCAATCTTTTGTATATTTTCCGGCTCAGCAGAAAAAACAACTGTATAAAAATAGCCATAGCGCACCTGCTTAATCGGATACGCCAAACGATTTTTGCCAAGCACAGTCAAATCGGCTTCCTGGACAAATTCATTAATTATTTCAACAACTTCTTTTGTTTTGACCTCCGCTTCTTTTTCATCAAGCGTTCCAGGCAAAACCAACAATAACTCGTATTTTCTCATAATTTACTTTTTAACAAATTACGGTAATTCTCAAATGATTACCTTTTTGGCGCATTTAATATAGCATATGCGCGAAATAAGTCAACCCCGCAGAATCTCCTGGAGCTCTGCCGGGCAAGCCCCGTGCAAACAATAATTAATGAACGAATCTCTCATCAACCCGCCTCTTATTCTCGTAAACATACAATATATATGCTATAATACAGCTAAACCGCATGTAGTGGTGAGTTTTTCGCTTATACAATATGATACCTATAAAAATACTGGAGGATGTAGTCAAAAAATACGGTCTGGTGAAAGACGAAGGGAAGTGGGGACAGGCCAAAAAAGACGCTATAGCACAAAATAAGGACCTTGTGGAAATCGCCTTAGGCGCGAATATATTAGACGAAAACGCGCTTTTTCTTAAAATCGCCGAGTATCTTGGCCTGGAATTTGTGTCCTTTAAGGGGCGCGATATCAGCCAAGAAGTTATCAATCTGGTGCCCAATCCCCTGGCTCTGACCCACAATGTAGTGGCCTATGACAAAACCAAAAGCGAGGTGCTACTTGCGATGACCGACCCGACCGATATCGAAGCGGCTGAATTTATCCGCCGGAAGACCGGACTGGAACCGAAAATTGCCGCCACTTCTCCAACGGAGATGAAGGAGGCGCTACGAATGTACCGGACCGGTTTTGAGGAGGAGTTTAAGATAATCCAGGAAAAATCTGCCGAGGCCGCTTCAAGCGGAGATCTGAAAAAAGTGGCCGAAGAACTGCCAATTGTGAATGTTGTGAACAGTATTTTGGAACATGCCATCTACGAGGGTGCATCCGATATCCACGTTGAACCAAATGAGAAAGAAATGGACATTCGCTACCGGATTGACGGGGTGTTGCGGCCGATAATGACTTTGCCAAAAAGTCTGCAAAACGGAATCGTGGCGAGAGTAAAAATTCTCGCAAATCTCAAACTCGACGAACACATGGCCCCGCAGGACGGCCGTTTCAAAATTCAAATTCAAAATGACAGAACCGCATTTCGTGTCTCCATCATACCGGTCTATGATGGGGAAAAGATCGTAATGCGACTTTTACCTGAAGGCGCCAAGTCGCTCACGTTGGATCAACTGGGCTTTCTTGAACAGCCGAAGCAGGCCTTAGAGCGCGCCATAAAAAAACCAAACGGCATGATTCTCGTCACCGGCCCCACCGGTTCAGGTAAAACTACTACCCTATACTCTATTTTAAGCATGCTTAACCAACCGGGAGTAAATATTTCCACTATCGAAGACCCAATTGAGTACCGTATTAAAGGAATTAACCAGAGCCAAATCAATCCGAAAGTCGGTTTCACTTTTGCCACCGGATTACGCGCTTTTTTGCGCCAAGATCCGAATATTATCATGGTCGGAGAAATCCGCGACCAGGAGACCGCGGAGATATCCGTCCACGCGGCCATGACCGGACATCTGGTGCTTTCCACTTTGCACACCAATGACGCGCCGACCACTCTACCCCGTCTCATTGATATGGGAGTACCGCCGTTTCTTGTCGCTTATACCATCAATTTAATTGTCGCCCAACGTTTATTACGAAAAATTTGTACGTTCTGCAAATCCGAATTCAAATTGGACAAAAATTCTTTGAACGAATTAGCAAAAGTATTCGGCGTGGAAAAAATTCTGAATTTATTTAAGCAAGCCGGAGTACTTAAGGCCGGAGAAACGTCTTTGGAAGAAATTACTTTTTATCAGGGCGCCGGCTGTGCCAAATGCAATCAGAGCGGGTACAAGGGACGCCTTGGCATATATGAGGTGCTGGAGATGAACAATGAGATTACAAAAAAAATAAACGAACACGCCACGGCGGCCGAGCTCAAGACAATCGCTCAAAAATTCGGCATGTTAACTATGTCTGAAGACGGCTTAATTAAGGCAAAAATGGGCATTACTTCCATTAGCGAAATTTTGCGCGTTACCAAGGATTAAACATTACTATGGAGGGCGAAAATCACCTAACTTTATGGAAAAAGGTTGAAATCTGGCTCACGGATAATCTGACCCGTGTGTCTTTTGTTGAAAAATATCTTTTTGTTCATCATCTGCAAATAATGACCAATGCCGGACTTTCAATCGTTTCGAGCTTGCACGTTCTCAGTCAGGAAGTAAAAAACAAGAAATTAAAAAAAATCATAACAAACATTAAATCAGAGGTGGAAACGGGCAAGCAATTAAGCGAGGTATTGGCGCGTTATCCAAAAATTTTTCCGCGTATTTATGTGAGTATGATTGCCGCCGGCGAAGTCGCCGGAAAGATGGAGGAGGCGCTAGCGCAAATCAGCCACCAAATGAAACAAAGCCAGCAAATATCGTCAAAAGTGCGCGGCGCTATGATATACCCTCTTATCATAATCATTGCCATGGTCGGCATTTCAATATTTGTTGTTTTTTATATTCTTCCCAAAATCATGGTTATGTTTGATGAAATGGATGTGGAACTTCCTCTGGCCACCCGCTTTTTGATCGCTCTGACAAAATTCGCACAAAATTATTGGTGGCTGGTACTGATAGTTATCGGCGTGGCCGTCGCTTCGTTTACCCGCTTGATGAAGATCTCCGGTTTTAAACATGCTATACATTCACTCTATCTTCGCCTGCCGATATTCGGCGTAATTATTAAAAAAATAAATCTGGCGCGCTTTACGCTCACGCTGTCTTCACTGCTCGCTTCCACAATCCCGGTGGTTGAAGCGGTCCGCATTTCCTCTGAGGTGCTTGGAAATGTAATTTTCAGGGACAATCTGCTTGCCGCTTCAGAGGCGTTGAAGCGCGGCGAATCGCTATCAGAAGTTCTGTCGCGATATCCAAGAACTTTTCCACCAATGGTCAACGAGATGATTATGGTCGGAGAACAATCCGGCAAGATGGAAAATATGCTTTCTGAGCTGTCTGAGTATTACAATAATGAAGTTGAGACAACAATGAATAATTTTACGGCGGTAATTGAACCTGTGATTATTCTGTTGCTTGGGCTTGGCGTTGCCGGTATCGCCGTTGCCGTTATTATGCCGATGTATTCGCTGGCGCAAAACATTTAATATTATGTTTATCAACAATCCATTCCATAATGCATTTGGCCTTGATATCGGCGACTCATCGCTCAAGCTTGTTCGTCTTGAAAAAAAAGTCCGGCTTAGCGGCAGAGCGCAATATGAAGCTCCTGACATCCGCCAAATCTCCCTACCCGCCGGATGTATTGTCGGCGGAGAAATACGACAACCGGAGTTGGCCAGAGAGAAAATAAAATTATTGTTAGATAAACAAAATGATGCACCGGCTATTCGCACATCTTGGGTGGTCGCCGACTTGCCGGTATCAAAAACTTTTTTAAAACTTATCCGAATTAGCGCACCTGAAAATGAAGTTAACGATGAAACAATGCGCCTTGAAGCGACAAAGCATCTTCCTCTGGACATTAAGGAAATGGATATTGATTGGCAGATAATTCACGGCCAAACGCTAAAACCGAGCGCCACATTCGTACTTCTTGGTGCCACGCCAAAAAATATCGTCAAATCGTATTCAAATTTGCTAAAATCAGCCGCTTTAACACCATTGGCTCTGGAAATTGAGGATATCTCTATAGCTCGTGCCATGATTACGGCGAATAAGGAATATCAGGGAGAAGCGCGGGCAATCCTGGACCTGGGCGGTTCGCGCTCAAGTTTAATTATTTATGATAAGGGGTCCATCCAATTCAGTTCATTGCTTAATTTTTCAGGTGACCTGATTGATAATACCATTATAGATCACCTAAAAATTGAGCCTGCCGCAGCAACCGCGCTTAAAAATAAAAATGGACTAAATTATTCCGACCAATACCCGTCATACTTGAAGATTGTCACAGAATTAAGCGAGAAACTTGTTGATAATATTTATCAGGCAATAATGTTTTATCGAGATCACTTTTACGAGCCAAATCCGGTGACGCATATTACTATGTCCGGGGGATTATCCGCTTTGATAAACCTTGATAAGTTTCTATCAGACAAACTCCAAATTGAATCGACCCTCGGAAATGTTTGGAAAAATTTGTTTAATCCATCTTTGGAAAAAGAAAACGGCAAGGACCTGGCTATGGCCTCGGCAATAGGGCTGGCGCTCAAAGCGGCCGAATGGCCTATTATTAAGTAATATGATGCCAATACATCTGAATTTCCTACTGGATGAAGACCGCCGCAAGGTAAAATCTGCAGCCGTGCTGTCTTGGGTGTGTAATGTTTTGCGCTGCTTGCTGATTGTTTTAATTATTTTCAACGGATTTCTCGGCCTGGTATTTTTTCTTTTCCATGATCAGGTAGAAATTCTCGACCAACTCTCCAGCGATTCCAGCCAGCGCTATGCTTTCTACGACGAGCAAATTCAAAAAATTAACGGCCAAACCGGCCAGCTCAATCTGGCCGGAGAAAAATACCGTATTCTTACCGCCCGTTTCTGGTCTATTATCAATTCAGTGCCTCAAGATATTAAGATATCAAATATCATACTGGATATAAACGACACAACAATGAATATACCGGGCGTGGCCCAAACGCGCGACGCATTGATTGCTTACGATAAATATCTTTTAACGCTGCCTTGGGTGGAAAAAACGTCGCTGCCCAAATCGCAACTCCTGCAAAAAGAAAACGTGCCGTTTCAAATTCAGATAACAATAAAAAAATGAGCTCCACTGCTAAAAAAACGATTATTTTTATTGGGATATCACTTATAATTAATATCCTGCTTATTGTCTTGGCGATAATAATTTCAAATAAGATAACCGTTCAATCACGAACAATTTCAACCCAAGTAGCGGCTCTGAACAAACGAAATTTAAGCACCGAAAATTTGCGCGAAAGCTTGGCCCGCATAAAAACTGTCGGCGCCCGTATTGATAATATCGACAAATACTTATTTACGGCCGGCGAAGAACTTTCTCTTATTACCGACCTGGAAAATATCGCGGCAAAAAATAAAATCTCTTATAAAGTTGCCAGCTCCAATCTGGATAATTACCAAAACAATCGGCTTGATATTATTTTGAACGTCGACGGCCCGCTTTCCGGCATAATAAAATATTTGTCGGATTTAGAATCTTATAAATATGTAGTATCAATCCAAAGAATTGAATTTGCTCCATCCGGTTCATTAAACCAGGAAAATAGCTCGCAAATAAACGTAAATATGCGGCTAATTCTGTTTTTATATGCTCAACCGACAAAATAACAACTTACCGAAAAAGTACAATTTGACTCCGAATGAAAAGAACTATATGATCTGGTTGTTTTCTACCCTGTCTTTTATGATTGCAGTTATCGCCGTTCTTTGCGTATATGGCATCATTATCTACCATCGTGCCTTAAATCTATTTAATTCGACGAATGAACAAATTGTCCAAAAAACCGGCTTGGAAATGACATCGGAAATTAATTCCGCAGCGGTTGAATTGGTTGAAAAAATAATTAGCAAAAAGATTGAAACGCCGCAATTGCCGGAAAAAGCGCGAAATATATTCTTTTATAATTCCTACATCAATATTTTACCGCCGGCGGCTATTCCCGAAATTATTACAGCCACAACCAGCGGCATAAATTCCGACAATCAACAATAACATTCAGCACATGTCCCGATCAATAGAAAATGAAACATGGTTTGTTTTGGGGTCGTTCCCGGAATTATCGGCCGCAGAAATATCTGCGGTTTTGTCTTTGGACGAACGGTCCTTTGTTTATAAGCCGCCATTTCTTATCATTTATGGAAATACGGCAGACAATGATAGTCTTATGTTGAGGCTCGGCGGTACAGTAAAAATTGCTAAAGGCCTCTTTACCGCAGAAACTGAAGCGGTTTTGATTAAAAAAATTTGTGCTAATTTGGCCAATAATTCAGGAAAGATAACTTTTGGAATAAGCAATTATTATAAGGAAGGTAACACCGCAAAATTTTCTGAGCAGCTGGGAAAGGAAATAAAGAAAAATCTCAAACAGCAGGGGTTGTCGGTTAGATATGTATTTAACAGCGATCCAATATTGTCATCTGTAACCGTATCCAAGAATGGTCTCACCGGCCGAGGAAAGGAATTTATTATTTCAAAAGATGAAGAAAAATTTTTTGTCGCCGCGACCGTCGCCGTTCAACCTTACGAGGATTGGGGCAGCCGCGATTTTGGCCGTCCGGAAAGGGATGACGTGAGCGGTATGCTGCCGCCGAAACTGGCGCGTATCATGCTCAATTTATCCCAGGCGGATGAGAACGATGCTGTCCTAGATCCTTTTTGCGGCTCAGGAACCATAATAACTGAGGCTCTAACGATCGGCATGAACAAAATCATCGGTTCGGATAGTTCGGAAAAAGCGATTAATGACACTAGGTCAAATATTGACTGGCTGATATCAAGAAATAAGAACCTCCAAAAATCCAAAGTTGATTTATTTTCTTCTGATATTACCGACTTAACAAGACGACTTGAGCCTGATTCAATAGACGCGATAATCACCGAACCGTATCTTGGCAAGCCGTTGCATGGCACAGAAACCGTCGCTGAACTAAAAAAACAGGCAATAGAACTTTCAACCTTATACCGCATGGCTTTTGTCACATTCAAAAAAATCGTAAAAAAGAACGGACGCGTTGTTATTATCTTTCCAAGATTTCGATATAATAACGAATGGATTACGATTAACATTCTTGATAGTCTAAAAATCCTTGGCTTTACTCCGGAAACTTTAATAAAAATAGGGAACCGAACAGTCGATTCCCTACCATATAGTCGCCCTAATCAAAAAGTCGGAAGAGAAATTTGGCGCTTCAAAAAAAATTAATTATCTTGAATTTGGATTTGTCGGAGTGCTTGTCGAACCGGTGTCCGGTTCGATTATTATTTCTGTCCCGCTGTCATCCGCCGATCCCGGTTCAACGACTCCGGCGTCATCCACCGGTGCTTCCACATCAAGCAAGTTTATACTATCGTCGCTAGATGTAACAATATCAAATACCACATCATCCGGATTGGCGCTGGTAAATTGCTCAAATTCTTTGATAATTTCTTCGCGGTATTCATCCAGAGCTTCCTCGCTCGTCATACCACCATCTTCAATGGCCTGCAAACGGTCATTAATCTTTTCATCGGCTTCAAGCGACGACTTCACCCATTCTTCACCCAGCACCGCATCGCCCACTTGCTTAACATCTTCCGAAATTTCTTTCCCGATGCTCGCATAATCCAATACTGTGGCATCGAATATTTCCAAATACTTATCCTCTTCAACCGCCGCCTGCTGATTTCCAATCACTTCATCTGTTTCTGGGTTAACAGCATTAACCGCAATTATATGTTCTGACCCGATAATACGGGTCTTTCCGCGTGAATAACTCATGCCGAATGCCGAACCGCGCACCGCCGCGACAGCATTAGTTGTTCGCACTTCCCAAACCGACTCCGGCGTCGCCAATTTCATAATTTTTGACCAAAGATTGCCGACAATTAATTTAATTCTAACCGTTAGGGTTTTTGTTTTGACATCATACATTCCGGCGGATATTGTAATCTTTGTTTGTGAATCTAAACGGGCCACTGATCCATCCGAAAAAAAGATATTCGCCAAACCGTTTTTATCAGTTTCAATTGTCACACCCGCGTCCACTTCATCACCGGTTTTAAGAACAATTTTTTCTGTATTGCTTGTAATTAAAAAAGCCCCATCCTTAATAACTTGAATCCATGGCTTGCTCGCCATAGTGCCCGTATCTTTTGTCTGATCGCCTTTTTGCTCTTCTGTCTGTTGCACATTGAGATTCGTTTCAGCAGTTTTCTTGCCACAACCGCTAAACAACATCGCTCCGGCGATGAGAAGAACAAAAATCGCTAAAATGCCTATTGTATGCTTCATATATATTTATTACGTACTAATATGAAAATATATGACATCACCATCCTTTACAACGTAATCTTTTCCTTCCAGCCGCATTTTCCCGGTTTCTTTAATCTTACTCCAGCCGCCATATTTTACAAAGTCCTCCCAATTCATAACATCTGCTTTAATAAAACCCTTGATAAAGTCGGTATGTATCACACCAGCGGCCTCAGGAGCTATCGCCCCTTGTCGGACAGTCCAAGCGCGTGTCTCCGGCTCTCCACTGGTCAAAAAAGTCACCAAATTCAATAACTTATAACTGGCCGTAATAAGTTTATCTAACCCTGTTTCCGTCATGCCCAGATCTTTCAAATATTCTTTAGCTTCGGTTTCATCTAAATCAGCCAACTCCGATTCCAGTTTGGCACAGATCTCAATTTGAACCGTACCTTCATTTATCTTTGTCGGCGTACCCTTTGCCGCTTCGGCTTCATCGACATTCAAAACATAAAGCATCGGCTTCATGGTTAAAAGGCACATATCACGCACCATTTCCATTTCATCGTCAGAATACTCAAGCTCGCGCGCCGCGCCGCCTTTTTGCAGGTGTGCGTAAACCCGCTCCAGCAACTCAATATTTTTTTGCGCGTCTTTGGCGGCCGCCCCTTTGGCATTTTTTTTAACAGACTCCAGGCGCTTACCGACCGTGCCTAAATCGGCCAGGGACAATTCAATATTTATAACATCAGCGTCATCTTTCGGATTAACTTTATTGCTCACGTGTATAACATTCGTATCTTTAAAATCACGCACTACTTGAGCAATGGCATCCACCTCGCGAATATGCGATAAAAATTGGTTGCCCAGCCCTTCGCCCTTGGACGCTCCGGCGACTAACCCGGCGATATCAACAAACTCAATGGCTGTGGGAACAATTTTTTGCGATTTTGATACTTCGGCAAGTTTGGCCAGCCGATCATCGGGTACCTCAACAACGCCGACATTGGGATCGATGGTACAAAAAGGATAATTTTGCGCATTCGCCTGCTTGCTGCGCGTCAACGCATTGAAAAGTGTTGATTTTCCCACATTAGGTAAACCAACGATACCGACGGAAAGTGACATATTATTTTTTTATGCATAGAGACGAGGATTTCCTCGTCTCTATATCGTGGACCGTATCGGATTTGAACCGATGGCCTCTTCCATGCCATGGAAGCGCTCTAGCCAGCTGAGCTAACGGCCCGAAATGTAAAAATATTATACTCCGCCGGCATATTTTGTCAAGACAAATAGAACAAAAACGCCGCTATTTAGCGGCGTTTTTTACTATGCGATTGGAGGTCGTATCGGCAAATTGGCGGGAGGCGGACTTACTGCCGGGGGTATTTGTGGCGGTGCCGGTGGTGGAACAATGGGCGGTGCCGGCGGTGGCTGGCTTCCCCGCGGCGGTTCAACCGGCGTCATCCCGCTTTTTTCCATTCCAATATCAACCTTAACTACTTCATTTTTCTGTCTGATTTTTATATCCGCACTGGTTGTTTTATCATACCCGTTCTTATCAAAAGTAATGAAGTATTCATTAGGTCCAACCATAAACGAATATCTTCCGCTATTATCAGTTACCTCAGTAGCAACCAATTTGTTAAATTGCTTGCTAAACAATCTTGTAACCACGCGGCCAATTGGTTTCTTATCCGTTTTATCATACACAATACCCCAATTTTTTGGTTTCTTGGCCACGGACAAACGTTTGAACAAATAATATAAAGCAACCTGCGCAACTAATAGTGAGATGGTCCACCAATTCGGCGATATAACCACAGCTATGATACCGGCAACAATGCTTAAAGAGGCGATGAATTTCTGTACATCTCTCAGCCAGCGCTCAATAAGAATGCGCCGCGGCGTTCTTTCTTCGACTCCTGCCGGATCCACCGGGATATTCGCGGCTATCGCCACGTATTTGTCGTCAACATGAACCGGTTCGCCATGGTAAATGTCCAAAAAGCCTGTATCCTCCTTGAATTCCTGCAAAATTTTTGTCGGAAAAACATATCCTGGTTTTGTTACTTCCAAACGGTATAAACCCGGCTCAACGAAGAACGCATAGCGGCCCTCAGCATCGGTCACCCGGGACTGGACAATTCTGTTTGTTTTTGAATCAATTACCCGAACAATAGCCAGGTCAATCGGCATTTTACTTAGTGAATTATATACAATTCCCCACTTCTTCCTTTTTCTTCTGCCAAACAGGAATATCGGCTGTAGGAATAAGAATCTCAAATATGATAATAAACTTAACAGGGAAAGAGCCGGGACAGTGGCTAAAAGAGCTGACCCCAAAGCGATCGGCGCCACCGCCTGCTCGGCGGCTTTTTCCACATTCGGGTTGTCCGCACTTTCTATTAATTTATTAACTTGATCTTGCGCTACCGAAGCTACATAGGAGGCTTTATCAGTAAGTGGTACGTTAGTGTCCAAAAGGTCAACTGATCCAACTAATTGAAACTGTCGATTGACTATATGATTTGTCAGCGCAAATCCGCTTGTTTGTTCAGTGCGAAAACCGCCGGCCTCGGCCCTAATTCTAAATGTTCCATTCGGCAATACAAAACCATATCGGCCATTCGCTGATGTCTGCGTTCTGGCCACTTGTACATATTGCCCGCCCGCATACTGCTCGGCTATTACGCTCGCGCCGGATACTGGGCCGATACCATCCCGGGTTTTGCCATTAATAATGCCCTGCGTCAAGATAGAAACAGTAAATGGAATTACTGCTTCGCTCGATGACCCATAATCAATCGTAAGCGCCGCATTGTGCAAACCGACAGCGCTTAAATCGGTAACATCAACCGCGTACATCCGCAAGGAGTTATCATAATATAGGCGATAAGTATTTTCACCAAGCAATAAATTGACTTCGGAAACCTGTTCGCCTATCTCACTTATATCAGCGGCCACAGTTAAAGAAAACCCGCTTAAAGCTTCAACCGAGCCGCCTGTATTCGGCACTGCTTCAACAGTTCTGTTGGCCAAATAGAATTTTAAATCGGTCAGCGAAACAACTCCGCCGGTTGATGGTGTGGACGTGGCGGTCGGGCACTGTACTTCACCGAAGACAAACTCATTATTGTCAGTTTCATTTTCACAGCCCGGATCCGCTAAATCGATCAGATTGTCATTATCATTATCTACCCCATCACTGCACTGAGTTACAATACCGCCGCTGGGCGTTGTCGAGCAAGAATAATCACCGGTCGAAAATTCATTATTATCATCCGAATTCGCGCATCCGGCATCAGCCGGAAAATCAATTCTACCATCACCATCATTATCCACACCGTCAGAACATTGAGGCGTAATTGCACTGGCTGAGCAGCCAAGCTGGGCGCAGGATAAGTCATTAAACTGATAGGTCCTGGACATGGCGTTACCGGCCTTATCAACAGCAGAAGCCGACACCACCACCTTTAGTTCCGGCGTAAGATCATTTACGGGATTTATATCGATTGAATACCACTTGTCATCAGTACCGTGCGCCGTGCGCGTAACATTTATCGGCAACTCAATATTGTTTTGCTTTACCACAACACTGAAGGTGCTCATGTTAAGGCCGGATCCGTCGTCGCGAATATCAAATTTAATATTCTGTCCGACCGGATGGTTTGGATTGTCCGGTACCGGGTCTAAATTAGTAAGATATGGCGGCTGCGTCTCACAGTATCCATCAATAACAGTGTAACTACCTGATGTAACGCCGGTTAAGATATTTTCACTTGAGGGGTGAGCCGCAATTTTACTCGTAATGTCGCCGGCATTATATCTGACGGTCAGATTAAGAGCGCCGTTGATATTACTCCGAACATTCACAGTGGCATAATTTAACGCGTTGCCATTTACGATTCCACCATAGCCAAACAGGCCGACCGTCCCGGCCGGCACTCCCGGTGGCGTACCATAGGTGCTGAATAATCCCGCGCCGGAAAGCCCAATTGTTCCGCCACCTAGCGCTCCATAATCAACATATACTTGCGCGCCATTTGACGCCTGACCGTCTGTGCTCATTTTGACACGGATCTGCGCCGTGCATCCTTTTATAAGATTGCCGGATGCCGGTTCAAGATAAAAAGTCGCGGCAGATGCCAAGTCAGCTTTAAAGAAAATCAATAGAGCAACAGCTGCAAGCGACCAACGGATAAATTTCAACATAGTTTTTATTTGATAATTTTTCGTAATTAAAATTATAATATCGGATCGCCTTTCTTGTTATAATTCACCAGAACGGCACTCATATCAAGCACATCAACAATTCCATCGCGGTTTAAGTCAAACTCAAGATTATGAGAGTTGAATTTAATGTCTTCAGCGGAAATATCAAGGATGTCGACATAATTATCTTTTAAACCAGTACCCTGAACATCACCTGCTAATAATGAAAAAACGCTGGCCTCGGAAAAATCCAAAACCGCGTCCGTACCATTTTCCAAATGAACGCCAATTATTTTTTTTGCCAGATGCGATTGGCCTTTCAAAACTGCTTCAAAATTTCCGGTAGGCGCCCCGATATATTGTACTGTCGAAGAACCGACATCATTAATTGCGGTTGTAAATGAAAACATCAGTTGCTTTGTCGCCGAATCATACAGCAGCAAGGTTACATCCAAAGAGAGATTGCCGCCCGTCTTTGGCACACGCTTCTCCGGCTTGGCAATTATTGTCAGTTTATTTTGAAAAGCGGGAGAAAGAGTAACAAATGTGCCAGTGGCGGTTGTCTGATTGCTGGTATCAGCGCAGGTAATTAAAAAATAGTACGGCGTACCAGTGGTTAGGTCGCTTAAATTGACATAAAAATTTGAACCAGCTACGTTTGTCGCGCCAGAGGTGCCGTACATATCGGTAAGACCATAATTAAAAGAACAATAACCTACTGACACATTATCTGTCGCTATCCAACTTACTGTGGCAGTAGTAAAGGATACATCTGTATTTATATTTGAAATAACCGGCGGTATGTTGTCGCTTGAACCGCCGCCTCCGCCCGGTGGCGTGCTGGTTGATGGCACGACAAATTGCACGTTTATATCCCCGGTTTCTTGAGCGGTAAAAGCAAAAGAGCCAAACAAAAAACAACCGCCCAATAATAGAAGTAGCAACACTACCCCAATATTGTAACGATTGTTAATCATATTAAACTTTTTTTCTTCTAAATATCGCGACAGCTCCCAAAGCGGAAAATATCGCCAATAATATCCATAAATATAAAGGAAGATACCAGACGCTCTTTGTCGCCACCACTGTTTGCTTTGTTAAACCATAATTCACCTTTACTTCAGCTTCATAGAGTCCTGGTAAGAGCAAACGCGCCGGCAAGTCCAAGTTTGCCGAAAAGCTCCTGCCTGACGATGGTAAAAGAGGCAGGCCAAAACTTATATCGCTTCGCGACACTTCGCGTCCCAGCCAATCGCGTACCGTAATTTCGCCTTTTACCGGCAATTCGGTGACGCAAGTATTAACTATGGAAAGAATCGCAGGCCAACTCTTCTTGACCGTAATGCCCGGCACCTCCCAGTGGTCAATACTTAACGACTCATTTACAACACCCGCGACCTGCAAAAGAAAAACTGATACCAATTGGCCCGAGACGCCAACTTGCTTTTCAGCCTCACCAGTCACGCTCTCTGCCGCCAAGCCAAGATAATGAGACCCTGCCAAAGCGTCCTGCGGTACACTGACCGAAAAGTTAATTATTTTTTCAGAGTTTGGAAGAATCTCCACTATATCAACTTCCGGACGCACCCATGTTTCAGCGACTGAATTCTTTTCCATAAATGCCAGCCGCCCGCTTTCCATCTGCCGTGCGCCTAACACCTTTATCTTATATACCTGTTTTTTTGAAGACGAATTTTTGACTGTCAATGATACATCATGGCTCGACGTGCCCGGCGTAAGCGTCAGGTGATACTTGAGAGGGCTAATTGAAAAAGATTGACACACCGTAGTGAAAAATAATGCGCCAACGACCGCAAAAAAAAATATTTTTATCCAGCTTCTCATCATGTTTATCAAAGATTAGCGGACGCAGACATAGTCACTGTCTGGCTATAACTGCCGACAGCAGACGCAGCATCTATTGATGCTTTAAAAGAAATATCTGTCGCACTCGGGTCTATCGCCGTTGAGGTCGCCGAAACAATCGTACCAGCCGCTACCGCCACATCGCCTACCACCTGACTTTCCGAACCACTGGCCGAAAAACCGTATTCTTCAGACCCAATGCTAACGGCGCCGTCGGATACTGCCGCAAGACCGGCCCCTGCCACGGCTGACATAGACATGGAATAGCCACTAATGCTATCTGTCCCCACGGTTACCGTAGTTATTGCAGTATTTATTGCCCCAGTACTTAATGTGCCTAAATTGAGCGCATTGTCGCTAATATCCATGGACAAATAGCCCCGCTCCATATATTGATAGCCGGCTCGTATTTCATAGGCGCTGCTTGATGAAAAATCACTCGGCGATTCGCCGATTGTATCTTGAAGTGTGTAAGCTCCGCCCGAACTAAAACTACCGCCTGCATCTACTGAATCGGCATAAATGTAATAATTTGTTGAAGACATGGCGGCGAATACATTAAAAGGTACGGCCGCCATGGCCAACATAAGTAGCGCCGCGTAGAAACGCATAACAAATTTTTATTGATTCGCCGGTGTTTCCTCCGGAGCAGCCGTTCCTCCACCAACCAGAGACCTAATTTTGCTTGTGATATCTTTATTGTCCGGATTTAAATCTTTTACTTTGTAATAGTACTGCAGAGCAGTTGTTTTATCTCCGCGCGATTCATACAGCAACCCTAAGCTGTATAAAGCGTTTGAATAATTTGGCTGGAGGTTCACTGAATTTAGCCAAAGCGTTTCGGCATCAGCGCGATCTTTATCTTTATTGCGGTTATATAATAGGCGGCCAAAATCAAAGAGTAAAACCGGATTGTTCGCGGCACCATATGACATCGCAGCTTTGTACGATTCTACCGCTTCATCCAATTTATTTTGCTGTTCATACACTCTCGCCAGGCCGACATACGAATCAAGATAGTCGCGCTTTAACTCGCTCGCCTCCTTATAATTTTTTATCGCATCATCCATCTGGCTTGATAACGCATAGTTGTTGGCTAACCGCCAAGAAAGTACCGGGTTGGTCGGCTCAAGCTCTTTTGCCTTTTGCCACGATTTAATCGCCCACTCTCTCGCTTCAGGGACAATGACGGCCGCATTTTCATACATGATAGCCAGATTTTCCCAGATCGCAACAGAACGGGGGGATATTTCAGTGGCAGTTCTCGCTTCGTTTACAGCTTGCGCCACAAACGAACTGACAGCTTGCAGGTCTTTGCTTCCAGTGTTAACTAAATTTACCGCCTGCATTAAGTATACCTGCGCCAATGCTGCATGATAAACATCCGAGCTGCCCCTCTGAAACAGTGCACGAGTTAAATTGCTTTGCGCTTCATTATAATCTTTACTGGTGATAGCTTTGGCATACGACGCCTCCGCAAGATATAACCGCGCCCCCCACACTCCAACCATAATCAGGCCGGCGAGCACAACAATCATTACGAATGAAAAAGTCAGGCTGTATTGCGGAGTATCTTCAACTTCCCACTCTTTTTGCTTAATTACTTCGGGGTTAATAAATGATAACCCGGTAATAATTAAACCAAGCATCAGCCACCATAACCACCATAATACCGGACCGAAAAACACGACAGCCATGGCACCAGTTAATACCAGCCAGGCCGCTGCCGTAATAAAAGTATCCAATTTGGTTTCCACAGAGTCGCCCATATCAACCATTTTAACAGCCGAAAAACCACCCCTCTTAAACCAAACGTTAAATACATGGCCAATTACATATAGGACCGCGAACAGAATAATAAGAGTGATCAGGACTCCGCCTTCAGCAAGGAGCGCCATAAAGGTTGAAAGCGGCTGACTGAACCGTAATGACCAAGCCAAAGTATCATTATTAAAATCAACTGACCGATACTTTGAGAAATCAACATTGAAAGTACCCAAACCACTACCCAATAAAAATCCTTTTGCTCCGGAAAAAATAGTTTGAGATGTAATGGACCATGAAGGTTTTGCCCCAAGAGAAATTTCGGCCGGAACTGCAGTCTGCAAATATCTCGGCGTACCAAATGCGATAAATATTACCGTTAACATTAACATGGCAAACAAAGCTGAAACCCAGCCCAGCCGTACTTCTTTCATAAAGCTGACACCGACAAGCAGTAATAATATCAACCCTGCCAACACTATCCACCAAAGAATATTAAAGCTGAGCAACACGAGCGAGGCAAAACAAAGAATCGTTACGAAGAAATACATTATTGACTTCCCTACCAACATGTTCTTTTTAAGCAAATTGCCCGCGGCCAATAACATGATGACAATAATCCAAATGCCAAATGGCGTATTAATTTTATCAATTGAATTTAATGCGCCCGGGAATAACCAAGAAAGCAAGTCAAGTTTAAAGACAGCCTTCAAGATAAACACTAATGTCGTAAATCCACCGGTGTACACCATGGCATCAACCAAACCGCTCCAACGCGCGCGGGAATTGATGAAATTAGTAATAAGAAAATAAAAAACCGCTAGGAAAATAAGGTAAACATAGTTGAACACGAAATATTCATTTCTACCAAGAAACGAATCATAATGATTCACTGAAAAAATGGACGAGAAAAGTGCGAACAGCAGTAAACCCAAGATCGGTAAATCCATTATTGACCGACGGTATGAAAGTGTTTTTGACAAAATCATTTTCGCCACAAACAAAATTACATTTACCAACAGTAAGCATATAAATGCATACTGTTTTGGTATGATATAAAAATTAACCAAATTTCTGTCCATAAACAGCGGCACGGCCACTGCATTGACCAGCAAAAAGACATACGAAAATATGTCTATAAACTTCAATACCTTCTGATTACCCATCATAATGTATATATTACGAGTAAAATATTTATTATTAAGTCAACAAACGGCGATCCGACCGAATCACCTGCAGCAATTATATCACACTTTATAAATATGATAAACTGTGAATAACTCAGTAATGGGACCTGTGTAAACATCTGCACATCTCGGAACCGTGTCCATGTATTTATGGCATATGCATGTGCTCTATTGCGCGAACTGGAAGTTCAACCGGGTTGGACAATTCATTTTCGGGTTATCTCACGCCTCGTGTGCAGAAATGTCATTTTTGTGTACGCTAGCGTACACAAATTTTCAATATATCGCATGCTATCCACAATTTATTCACAAAAAAATACCCTGCAAGGGTATTTGAGTGGACTTACCGGGAATTGAACCCGGGTCTCCGCAATGCGAATGCGGCGTACTACCGCTGTACTATAAGCCCAAATATATGATGCCAATGCTATATCCTCGGTAATGGAGATAAATTTCAATTTCCAACACACCGAATAGCTTGCTCGAAAATTGTTTCACGTGAAACAATTTGACTCAATTTCGAATATTATATCACAATTCTTGAAGAAATCAAGGGCAAAATGTGTATAATTGTGCATAAATACCGCCTCTTGTCAGGATATCAGCCAGAACATAAAAAAAACCGCCTCAACCGAAGTATGTTGGCGGGAGCAGAGGGGCTGCTCAGTCCTTGCGATCACTTGCTCTTGTAGAAGATGGTAATGGTAACATGATGAGAAAGGCGGCCGGAAGCGTTTTGTAGCACCCGCGTGATCTCGACGGTTGCGCCGGCCAACTCGAGCCAGTCATTAATCTGCTTCTCGAGACCCACTGAGTTATCGACCGCATAGAACACTTTTACTCTCTCCATTTGCTTCCTCCTTTTCGGCAAAAAATGAGCTTGAACCACTATCGGCTTACTCAAAATAGCACGTGATGTCATTTCTGTCAATATAGCGCCGGAAAACAGCTATTTACGCAGTTATACATGATAAGAATTGTTTCACGTGAAACAATTCTTTGGGTAAATATGAGATTTTTGGCTAATTTCAGCCAAATATAGTGTCCTCGCCAGGAATCGAACCTGGATCCGAGCATTAGGAGTGCCCGGTTCTATCCATTAAACTACGAGGACCTGATAGAAGATGTTTCACGTGAAACATTCTTGCACGTTAAATGCCACCACTATCACAATGCCTGCAATTGTCATATGCGCAATCCTAGAAGTCGATTTTCACGCGTTTGTGTACGCTAGCGTACACAAATCTACAAATGAGACCACGGCCAGTAATAAGCAGACAATTACATTCATGGCCTCTCCTTGTGGAAAACTTGCCGGGATGGTAATATCTTACTATAAAATACAAATTATGACTACACAACTACTCACAATTATCTTGCTATCACTCCTAGTCTTCGTACTAATCGTCTTCGTTATCGTCCGCGGTTCAAGAAATCATTCTGGAAAAGACGACAATAACCTATATCTTTTGATTCAAAACCAAATACAGGATCTCTCCCGTCTTATGGACCAAAAAATGGGCGAAACAAACCGTACTATGAATGAGACGCAAACCAACCTTCACAAAACCATTCAAACGCAGTTTGGACAAAGCGCGAAAATAATATCCGATGTCACCGAGCGCCTGACCAAACTGGATGAGACCAACCGCCAGGTAATCGGATTTGCCGACCAGCTTCAGAATTTGGAAAACATATTACAAAATCCGAAACAACGCGGCATCCTTGGAGAGTATTATCTGGAAAATGTTTTAAAGAATGTTTTGCCACCGGGCTCGTATGAAATGCAGTATAAATTTCCGGACGGAGATATCGTTGATGCAGTTGTGTTTGTGAAGGACAAAATCATACCAATTGACTCCAAATTCAGTTTGGAAAACTATAACCGTGCTGTCGGCGAGAAAGACCCGGTTCGCCGTGCCGAATTGGAAAATGATTTTAAAAATGATCTAAAAAAGCGCATTGATGAAACAAGCAAATACATCAAACCCAAAGAGGGGACGATGGATTTTGCTTTTATGTTTATTCCGGCCGAGGGCATTTATTACGATCTACTTATCAATCAAGTCGGCGCGATGAAGGTAAATACTCATGATCTAATTGAATACGCTTTCAAAGAAAAACGCGTCATTATTGTTTCGCCAACTTCATTTCTCGCTTATCTGCAAACTGTGATGCAGGGCTTGCGCGCTTTGCAAATTGAGGATTCCGCCAAAGAAATTCGCAAGCGGGTGGAAGACTTAGGCAAACATATTTTGGCCTATGATGATTATTTAAAAAAGCTCGGCGGTAATCTTTCTACTACTGTGAATTCTTACAATTCCGCTTACAAAGAATTTAACAAAATTGATAAGGACGTAATAAAAATCGCAGGCGGAGAAAAACAAATTGAGCCGGTTTTATTGGATAAACCGAATGTTGAAGAATAGGTTAGTTTGTCATATATATTCGTTTGAATTTTTAATCATTTATTTTTAAATATATGAAGGGCATACTATTTGGAATCCTATCCGCGGGCTTGTTGGCATTGAGCGGCTGCACAATTTTGGGGCAACAAATACAAATCACTCCAGTTCAAAATATTCCTACGAATAATGGCGTATCCAATCCGACAACGCCGGCAGTTAAGACCAGCGTCAAATTGGATCTGAGCAACCAACAACTGACAAAAGTCCCGGAGTATGTTTTTAATATGACCAATTTGGAAGAGCTAAATCTTTCCAATAATCAACTCACCGGCGCCATCCAGTCGCAAATTGGACAGCTGAAAAAACTCAAAGTGCTTAATGCCAGCAACAACTTGATGACCGGCGTGCCGGCCGAGGTCGGCCAACTGCAAAATTTACAGGTGCTGGATTTATCAAACAACCAGCTAACCGGGCTGCCTAATGAGCTGGCTAATTTGAAAAATCTCAAAACATTTAATATCTCGGGCAATAATTATTCGACGCAGGATTTGAATACTATTATGAAGGGCCTGCCGGCAAGCGTGAATATTATTAAATAGGTTCCCGCTCTGATAATAGCACGGAGCGCTCGCAATGTCTTAAATAAGAGCCTTGACATTTCTTGATGAATCCTCTAAATTAACGGACAAGAAACAAACCACTGCCCTTTAAAGAGGAGGAGACAATGGATCTGAAGATCGGTGAAGAAGTGATGCTCGTCTTGGATAAAAAAGGCGCCCTGGAAGAGCCATCCGACGACTTCGATGATTTCGCGGCGAGAGCACTACACGGTAGGATTATCGGTACGACCGACTACTACGTCACCGTCGAGATCATGGACGACCAGTGCTCCGTCAAGCGTCTCATCGTGATGGAATCCAACTTCGACAAGCTGCGCTTCCACCCCGTCATGCCCACCCTACAGAACGCTAACCCACCGCCCAGCGCCTAGCCAGAGCCCCTCCTTCCAATCCCGCCACGACTCCACATCAGGAGTCGTTTTCATTTCTATTGACAGAAACGCCAAAATCAATTAATATATGAACGCTCTCATTTTTTGTTCAAATTTCATAATATGCCAAATAAGCAAAATGCAAAAAAGGCTTTACGCCAAAATGTTAAGAGACAGGCTAGAAACAAGGCGAGAAAAACTGCTTTCCGCGAGGCGATAAAAAACGCCGGTAAAGCTGCTTCAGCAGAAGAAGCGAAGAAATTCGCCCGCGAAGCGCAGAAGGCATTGGATAAGGCGTCTAAGACAGGCGCGATCAGAAAAAAAACTGCTGCCCGCCGCCTCTCGCGATTGATGAAGAAGGTCAACAAAAAGAAGTAACATTAAAACCGTCAGCCCATAGCTGACGGTTTTTTTAATATCGGCTTGTCCAATTGAGCAAGGGAATTTGAACAAGCTAAAAAGCACTAAAGCTTCCCCACGAAAAAATCTATCAATACCGCCTGATCCGCCAGACCGGTTTTTGTTTTAACATCAATTTCCAGCAACTCATCATACGCGCGCCTTAAATCCGTCATAGTAAACTTCCTAACAATCGGCATGCTTTTTTTTGCCACAAACGGATGCAATTTCATTTTTTTTGCCATCACATCGCTCGTAAGATTGTCCTCCCGCTCCCAGAGGTCCCTCATCTGCAACAATATCTTGAATTGCCGCATAATCATAGCAAACAAATATGATTCATCTTCACCCAACCGGCGCTGTTCATTGATTAACTTAAACGCCAATTTTTTATTTCCGGAAATGATCGCGTCAACCATGTTAAAAATGTTGTCATCAACTTTCTCGTCGATAAACAACCTTACATCAGCCGTACCGATTTCAGCGCCATTTTTAAAGGCGACAAGCTGGTCAATCAGTGAGTTTAACAACCAGACATCGCCGGCGTCGGTTGCAAGAATTGACGCCGCCCTCGCATCAATTTTCCCGCCGCGCTCTTTCATCTCTTTAATTATCCATTTTGTCAGTTCTGCCTGGCTCATAGCGACAAACTCGTAAGCAAATTTTCCTTTTGCCAATATTTCCTGCAATTTTTTCGCCTCGCCGGATTTGCCGATCGGTTCCCCCTGCCAAACTACCGCCACATTCGTATCCGGAATTTTATTACCCTCGACCAACTCGCGAACCCTCTCCAAAAAATCTTTATCTTTTGCGCTTAACAAATTTTGTATTACAACCATTCTTTTTTCAGCCAAAAAAGGGAGAGCCAGCATATCCTGGAGTATTTTGCCGGGATCATCCGACTCAGCGTCAAAAATCAGGGTGTTATACCCCTGAGGATCGCGCTTCGCCTTGAATTCATTCACACTTTTGCGCAAAAATTCCCGGCTGCGAAATGTGTCATCACCGTAGATATAGATGATCATAGACGGTGTCATAATACAATTCTTTACAAAACTTGGCAAATCAAATTAGAAAATGTATTATTCATCTATAATTTATTGTTTAACATTATGGACAAAAAACATTCCTTAACGGCGTTATTCCACATGGCGGGTGATGAAGAAACCGGCAGTAATGTGGTTGATATGTATAAACTCCACCAGATTGCTGAAGATCAAGAACGAAAAAAAGTCGTCGGTGATACGGTGAAACATCTGGAAGAAATTTTAGCCGACATTGGCAGTATCCGGCTTAAGAAAGAAGACACAAAACAACAAGTTATTTTGAATAAACAAAAAGATACTTCCCGCGAACTTTTGAACGGTGTAATAGAAAGCGCGAAAACCTATCTTGAAACAGTAATGAGTACTGAAAATTATAAACAAGGGAGAGAACACTTGGAACAACAGGATTATCTGGAAGGTCTTAAAAAAATGGATATAATGCGCGAACAAAAACACAATCTTTTAATTGATGCTATTAACATCGCTAACCGTTATATATCGCTGCATTTCTCAAAATTGAAAACAGATGACCTTGATGCGTTTATCGAAGATGAAGAAAATAAAGGAAGAGCCACAATAGATGTGCAAAGAATTATTTTACCGATTTCCGGAATATGTACGGCGGGAATTAATTTAAGAGACCGGAAATCAATCGCCAACTGGGCCCGCGTGCTATCTTCAGAACTTTCGGACTATAAAAAAATCAACGGAAGAGACTATGCTCTTCCGTTGGAGGGTGGTGATGGAGGTCAGAGGGCTTGACGAAGCGCCGCGTCGCAGTAGGCGCGAACCTCGCTCTCAAGATCAATACCCGGTGGGCAATGAAGCTCGAGGCGCAGTTGCGTGATATTGTTATCAATCTCCGACTGGATTGGAGTGATAGGCTGGTTGTTGAGAGCCAGCCAACCGCGATCCATCATCAAAAAGTACGTTTCCCGAACCAGTTTCCTGGTATTGTCATTATCCGGCCGTATCATCTAAATACCCTCCTTCCAAGGTAGTTCAGGTTAATGGAGAACATTATCACAACTTCCCCGGCCTGTCAATGCTGATATCAAAAAACACCTGCTTGAGGGTGTTTTTTCTATTTTGACTAAATTACTTTATCTCCCCCCAATTTTTTGCAGTATGCACCTCAACAATCACCGCTACACGCAAATGCACTACTGTTTCCATTGCATCTTTAACAATTTTTGACACTTCCCCTGCTAATCCTTCCTTTACTTCAAAAACCAGTTCATCATGCACCTGCAATAATAATTTTACTTCGTCCGATGAATATTTATTCAGCTTTTTTTCGATTTCGATCATCGCCATTTTCATGAGATCAGCCGCCGTGCCCTGCACCGGGTGGTTAATCGCCATCCGCTCAGCTGCCGCCCGTAATTGAAAATTCGATGCATTCAATTCCGGGATATACCGACGCCGGCCGAACAATGTTTCAGAGTAACCTTCCTTCTTAGCAAAGGCGATGGTATCTTCCAGATATTTCTTTACCCCGCTGAATTCAGAAAAATACTTATCAATAAACCGTTTAGCATCAGCTTGCGTCAGGTCAGCCCGCCAGCTCAAACCGTATGACCCCATTCCGTAAAGTACGCCAAAATTTACTTCCTTTGCCGCACGGCGCATTTCTTTTGTCACTTTATCAAGTGGCACGCCATTGATCGCTGCCGCTGTAGCACGATGGATATCTTCGCCGCGTTGAAAAATTTCTATCATTTTTTTGTCTTCAGCCAACGAGGCTACAATACGCAGTTCAATCTGAGAATAATCCGCACTAATCAGTATATTTCCTTTTTCAGCGATAAATGTTTTCCTAATTTCCGCTCCCAATTCAGAGCGGATCGGTATATTCTGCAAATTCGGGTCTGAACTGGACAGGCGACCGGTCGCGGTCACCGCCTGATTATAGGTGGTGTGTACCCTGCCGGTTTTCGGGTTGACCAATAACGGCAATACATCTACATAAGTATTTTGCAGTTTTGTCAGTTCGCGCCAGTGTTCAATTTTATCAATAATCGGATGGAGGCCACGCATTTTTTCCAGTTCAGCCGCGGCTGTAGACAAGCCGGTCTTGCCTTTTTTAATGCCCAGTGCCGGAATATCCATCTTCTCAAACAAAACCTCGCGCAATTGAACCGGTGAACCGATGTTAAATTCAGAGCCGGCCATTTCATATATGGCCTTTGTCTCTCTTTGTATTTCGCCGGCGATATGTTTAGAAAGCCGATCCAGTTCCGCCAAATCAACCGCTATTCCGTTTATTTCCATTTGCGCCAAAATCAGAGCCACAGGAATCTCAATTTTTGTCAGCAAATCCAAATTATTAGCGCTTTCAAGATCTCTCTGTAGGTTGTCTTTCGCCAATGTCAGCATGTGCAATTCTCCGATCGCCACTCGCGCGTCCGGACCAAATAAACTGTTTTGACTGCCGCCGCCAGATAGTTCTTTCCCTAAATATTTTAAAACAATACTTATCGGATCATGAGCTCGCGAACCGGGACTGAGTAAATATGAGGCAAGCATTAAATCAAATATTTCATTCCTTAGAAGCCACTTTTTATTCAGCAATATTTTTGCCAATTTTTTTATATCATGCGCAATAAGGGTGAGGGACTCGTCACTAAAGATATCTTTCATCATTTCCGCCGCTTCCTCTGAAATAAAATATCCATACTCGCCGATGACTAAGGCAAACCCATAAAATTTTGCCGAAAAAATATCATCACCCGAAGTTAAGGCACGGCAACTGAACACGCCCATCTTTCTCAATTTATCGCCCACCTTTTCAAACGACTTTCTGTCATTTATTTCCTCAAATATTATTTTTTTAATCGCCCCGCGCTTGGTTTTCTCTTTCTTAACTAATTCCACAACCGGCGAACCGGGCAACCGTTTTAACAATGAAACGAATTCCATTTCCTGAAATAATTTAACCACTTTTTCGCGATCGAAATCTTTAGCCCGGCAATCCTCGAGTATAAAATCAACTCCGGGCACATTCTGATCAATCGTCGCCAGCTCATAACTCATATTCGCACTCTCTTCGCCGGAAATTAATTTCTCCAAGACACCCGGTTTAATGCTGCTACTTTCTCTTTTCTTCTTACTGTTTACTGTTTTATAAATTTCTTTTACACTGCCAAATTTCTGCAACAACTCAACCGCTGTTTTTTCACCGACGCCGGGCACGCCCGGAATATTATCCGATGCATCGCCGCGCAATGCCTTATAGTCAATCATCTGCTCAGGATTAAAACCAAAAGTTTCTTTAACTGCCGCCGCGTCATAAGTAACCGTGTCGCTCATCCCTTTGCGTAAAGTAAAGACTTTAACATTTTTATCAATCAGCTGAAGTGTATCTTTATCTCCGGTAACAACCACTATTTCCAGATCGGTATTATTTTTAGTTTTCTTTACCACGGTGCCGATAACATCATCAGCTTCATATCCTTGCTTTTCAAAAATCGGGATATTAAAGGCCGATACCAAATCGTGAACCATCGGAATTTGGTCGTAGAGCTCCTGATCGGCTTTGACGCGGGTGGCTTTGTACTTGTCATATTTCTCATGCCGAAAAGTCGGGCCCGCCATATCAAAAGTTACAGCAATATATTCCGGTTTCAAATCACGCCATACTTTAAGCAGCATGGAGGTAAAACCATAAACAGCGTTTACCAAAACACCCTTTTTCGTGATCATCGGCGGCAGGGCATGGTAGGCGCGGTGAATAATAGCATTTCCGTCAATTATTATCAGGCGTTTCATATACAAATATTATACTCATTTTACGTCAAAACTGCGGTTTCCGCAACAGAATAAAAAACCCGCCGATGGCGGATTTTGAGGTACCGGTGGGAATTGCACCCACGCATAGAGGTTTTGCAGACCTCTGCCTTACTGCTTGGCTACGGTACCATATTTTTTGTGCTAGAAATATAACACAAAAAATGTTCTCTTTCAAGATTGCTACCTGACGTATTTCAGTGGGTTCATTCTAGCGCCATTAACACGCACTTCAAAGTGCAGGTGGATGCCGGTTCGGCCGCGCACATTACCGGTGTTGCCCATTAAGCCGATTGTCTGACCGGTTGTTACCTGGTCGCCGACACTAACTAATAATTTATTATTGTGGCCATATAATGTAACAACGCCATTGCCATGATCAATCATAATTTCACAACCATAGCCATTATTCCAGCCACATTGCGATTTGATAACCGTGCCGGCTCTGGCGGCGTAATTGGCAGTGTTCATCGGGCCGGCCAGATCTAAACCATAATGGCGCCAGCCGTAATACTGAGTTATCGTTCTCGCTGCTGTAGGCCAGACATAACCAGCCACAGTCGGAGCTTGAGCTGATGAAGCCGGTTTTGCGCCTGCATATTTGCCTTGCGTGGCGGTATACTGCAAAGGTGTCCGTACTGCAGGTGCCTCCTGTTTCGCGCCTCCCGGAACCATAATTTTTTCTCCAATCACTAAATCAGTACCATCCTCTTTTAAATTATTAAATTTAATAATGTCTTCCTGCTTTGAACCATATGCGGCAGCAATTTTCTTAAGCGTGTCTCCTTTTTTGATTGTGTGCATCACGCCGGTGGTCGGGGGTATCCGTATCGCATCACCCGGCCTGATTATTGATCGCACGCCAAGACTATTTTCCCACATCAGAGTAGCCACACTAATTCCATATCGATAAGCAATGCTTGATAGAGAATCTCCCGGTTCAATCGTATAATTGATAATATTTTTTCTTTCGACCCCGACAATGACCATCCCTGGGATAAGCGACGGCTTAATAACCGCGCCTCCGCCCAATGCCATCATGCCGAGCTCCGTTGAAACAACATTTTCCTGCGAACCGCTACCGGCGGGTTCGCTTTCAACCGCTCCTGTGCGCCACACCGGCGCCGCAACCGGCACATATCCAGTATTTGAACCGCTCACTATTTCTTCGACACCGTAGTCCTCGCCCGGTCCAAAAAGCTGGTAGGCAATGGTATTTTGCCCCGGACGCGCGCCAATTTCTTTTGACAATAATTTAGTCTGCGGCAACGCTGAAATAAAAAGTACAGCGAGTAAAATTAGCTGCAAATTGTCGCGTTTAAGCCACCAAATTTGATCCTTTCCCCAGCCCACCCGACGCAAGTAGTATTCCAACTTATAATTCCAGAAAGCAAAAAAACGCCAAATCTTGGCGGAAAATTTGGCTAATACATAATGCATTTTTGATCCAAGCCACCAGGAAAACCGTTTTAGACCGATCAGCAAGTGCAGTATTTTTAACAACACCTTGTATTTCATATCTTGACGATACGGCCCTAATAGCATATTATATTTATCGCATAAAAGCAAGATGAGGGAGACCTCTAAATTTAATCAATTTAATCTATTTTCTTTATGACAACGAACGTTATTATTGCTCTAGGCGCAATTATCCCAGCTTTGGCCGCAGTGGTCTATGGCGTGATTCTTATCCGCTGGATCAACAAACAACCGGCCGGCGACGAACGCATGCAGGCCATTGCCCGCGCTATTCAAGATGGAGCCAAGGCCTATTTGGGCAGACAATACAAAACCATTGCCATGGTGGCAATCGTTATGTTTTTTGTAATCGGTATCGCGACCGATTGGATCACTGCCCTAGGATTCTTGCTTGGGGCGATTCTTTCCGGGGCGGTCGGCATTATCGGTATGAATATATCGGTCCGAGCTAATGTGCGTACTGCCGAGGCCGCTAAAAAAGGTTTTAAGGAGGCATTAAACATGGCCGTCCGGGGCGGTTCTATCACCGGTCTTCTGGTGGCCGGCCTGGCATTGTTTGGAGTAGCCGGATTCTACATTGTTACAAAAGATGTTTTTGCGCTCGTTGGTTTGGGTTTTGGCGCAAGTTTAATTTCTATCTTTGCCCGTATCGGCGGCGGAATCTTCACCAAGGCGGCCGATGTCGGCGCTGACTTGGTTGGAAAAGTTGAAAAAGGAATTCCTGAGGATGATCCGCGCAACCCGGCTGTTATTGCTGATAATGTAGGTGATAATGTGGGCGATTGCGCCGGCATGGCTGCTGATCTGTTTGAAACGTACGCGGTTACAGTCATCGCCGCAATGGTGCTTGCCTCGCTCCTCTTCCCGGGTAATAATAAAATTTTAATCTTGCCGCTCATTCTCGGCGGCGTGTCAATGATTGCTTCTATCCTTGGTACACTTTGCATCCGCGTCGGCAAAGATCAAAAAGTGATGAAGGCACTGTATAAAGGTCTTGCTGCTGCGGGCATTCTTGCCCTTATTGGTTTTTATCCGGTTACAAAATGGCTGGCTGCGGGATTGGAAAATATTAAAATTAACAACCTGTACCTCACGGGCATTATCGGTTTGGCACTCACGGGTATTATGGTTTTCCTCACTGAATACTATACTTCCCAAAAATATAAGCCGGTGCAAGCGATCGCCAAGGCCTCCACTACCGGACACGGCACAAATATAATCGCCGGCCTGGCAGTTTCAATGAAGGCCACCGTTCTGCCGGTTCTGTGTATAGTAGCCGCCATTCTTGCCTCATTCTGGCTTGCAGGCATTTTCGGCGTAGCCATTGCTGCCGTGGCCATGCTTTCGCTCACTGGTATTATCGTGACGATTGATGCTTACGGCCCGATTACTGACAACGCCGGTGGAATTGCGGAAATGGCAAACCTGCCAAAAGAAGTTCGCGATATTACCGATCCGCTGGACTCTGTCGGCAATACCACAAAAGCAGTAACAAAAGGCTACGCCATTGCATCAGCTGGTTTAGCCGCGCTAGTTTTGTTTGCCGATTTTACACACAAACTTCCCTCAACAATGCAATTTCTAATCGATGATCCAAAAGTTCTCGCCGGTTTATTTATCGGTGGTTTACTGCCATACTTATTCGCCGCACGATTAATGGAATCGGTTGGAGTAGTGGCGGGACAAGTAGTAGAAGAGGTTCGCCGCCAATTTAAAGAAATCACGGGAATTATGGAGGGCACAAACAAGCCCGATTATGGCAAGGCGGTTGATATTGTGACAAAGGGCGCTATTGGCCAAATGGTATTGCCGGCGTTAATCCCTGTTATTGCGCCTATCCTAGTAGGCTTTATTCTTGGTCCGCAGGCCTTGGGCGGCATGCTCGTCGGTACAATCATCACCGGTTTGTTTATGGCCATATCAATGACAACCGGCGGCGGCGCTTGGGATAATGCCAAAAAATATATTGAGGAAGGCAACCACGGCGGTAAGGGCTCCTTCGCCCATCAGGCCGCGGTCACTGGCGACACTGTTGGCGATCCGTACAAAGACACTGCCGGCCCGGCCATTAACCCCATGATTAAGGTCGCAAACATAGTAGCCCTTCTGATTGTTGGATTACTAATCCGATAAACCCGACTTGCCCCGTAGCGAGGCCGAAGGCCTCTGCTACTGGGGTAATAAAAGTGGCGAATATTGTTGCCTTGCTGATTGTTGGATTGTTGATTAAATAGATATATTGTTATTAAAGAACACCCTGCACAATGTCAGGGTGTTTTTTAATTATTTTGACGCCAAAAATATCCGCAAACAAGTAGAAATATTGACATCTTGGCTGATTTATGGTACCGTTACTTGTCGATCTTTTCACCAAAAGGGGGCATAAATGTCTTCTCAACAAATAGACGAAATGCTGACCTACGTCAGCCAAATCATGCATCAAATTGAGCAGGGCGACATCCCCGCGGCCGAAATCGAACTGATTGTTTCGCTGTTCGCCGGCCTGATCAAACCCGAGAGTCGCGCCAAGGTTCTTCGCTCATTGACGAGAACCATTCCGACCATGCCGCCGGCATCAGCCGATGCGCCGGACGAAGGGCCGATTACCATTGAGTCGGAGAAGGAGCTCATCGAGCAGAGGGGTCGGGAAGAAACGATCGCCATCTCCACGGAGCCGCAGGATCTGCCGACCTATGCCGCCAAGATTGGTATAAAACCCACGGGCGATACAACCTACCACATGGTCGGCCAGGGGGCTCACGCCGGACCCCACAGGGGCGGGCTGCGGGCCGCCAACCTCGACGAGCAAACCACAAAACAACGCCGAGTCATCGATGTCCGCAGTCTCCGCGGCCCGGGCAAAGATTAACTCGCGCACCTTTCCGAACCAGCCCCACAGGCTGGTTTTTCCATATATAATTGACTTTTCTCAATATTTCCGCTAAACTGCCAATTGCTTTTATTAACATCATTATATGCCATACGAATTGAAAAAATTGGAAAAATCAGAAGTGGAATTAACTATCACGGTCACACCGCCTGAGTACCAGCACGACCTTGAGCATGCGGCAAAACATTTGTCCGAAGTAGCCGCCATCAAAGGTTTCCGCCCGGGAGCTGCGCCTTATGATATTGTTAAACAGCAAGTGGGAGAGCAAAAAATATTGGAAGCCGCTCTTGAAGAAGTCGTCCATAAGAATTTTTATAAAGCGATTGATTCAGAAAAGCTTCAGACGGTCGGCATGCCGATGATCACGATCGAAAAACTGGCTTCGGGCAATGATATCGTTTTTAAGGCAAAAGTCGCTCTTCTGCCAAAAATTAAACTTGCTGATTTCGGGAAAATAAAGGTTGAGACAAAAAAAATTGAAGTGGGCGACAGGGAAATTGCCGCCACCTTGTATGACCTGCAAAAAATGCGAATGAAAGAGGAAACAAAAAATGGCGCCGCCACAAAAGAAGACAAAATTGTGGTTGATCTGGATATGTTTATTGATAAGGTACCGGTAGAAGGCGGACAGGCCAAAGGTCATCAGGTATATTTAAGCGAAGAGCATTACATACCGGGTTTTGCCGAACAGTTGATCAATTTAAAAAAAGACGACGAAAAAGAATTTTCCTTAAAATTCCCTAAAGAACACTACCAAAAACATCTGGCCGGCAAGGAAGTTGATATTAAGGTTAAGGCAAAAGATATTTTCTCTCTGGAATTACCGGCTCTCAATGATGATTTCGCCAAAAGTTTGGGGCAAAATGATATCGAAACACTAAAGTCTTTGATTCAAGAAAATCTTAAACATGAGGCTGAGCATAAGGAATCTCAACGTCTTGAGGTGGCAATTCTGGAACAGTTGGTTGAAAAAAGCGAATTTGCGGAAATTCCTGAAGTGCTTATTAAATCGGAAAAACAGAAAATGTTCAATGAATTAAAACATGATTTGGAACACCGCGGCATTGAAATGGAAAAATATTTACAGGACTTAAAAAAATCAGAAGAGGAAATCTACCGTGACTTTGAGGAAGGCGCACTCAAGCGGGTAAAGGCTTCTCTGGTCGCGAGAGAAGTGGCAATTGAAAACAAAATCGAGGTTGATAAAGACGAATTGAATAAAGAAATCGATTTAATCAAGGCCACGTATGGCAACGACCCGAAGGTGGAAGAAAATCTTAAGCGGCCGGAGGTGCTGGACACTATCGCACGGACAGTGCAAAATAGAAAAGTGGTTGAATTCCTCAAAAAGCAAATAATAAAATAATATGTACTTCGGAGCGCATGTTTCCATAGCGGGGGGGCTTGTAAACGCGCCGTTAAACGCCGCCAAGATAGGCTGTGAAGTTTTTCAGATATTCACCCGCTCTCCTCAGGGCGGCTGGACGCCGGAATTAAACGCTAAAATCGCGACCGATTTTAAAGCTGCCTGCAAAACTGCCAAGCAAAAAGAGTGGTATGTTCACACTCCATATTTTATTAATTTTGCTTCTTCTAACCCGCGAATTAAGCACGCCTCCATCAGCATCGTCCGCCAAGAATTGGAGCGGGCTTCCATGCTCGGCGCAAAATTTTTAATGACCCACCTCGGCAGCTACGCCTCGCTCGGCAAAGAAAAAGGATTCGTGCAATTAATTGCCGCACTAGACGCTACACTCAAAGGCTATAAAGGAAAAACAAAATTTCTAATAGAAATATCCGCGGGAGCCGGCGACATAATCGGCGGCACCTTCGAAGATATGGCAAAAATTGTTCTTCACCCGACATTAAAAAAATACGACATCGGCGTTTGTTTTGATACACAGCACGCCTTTGCTTCCGGCTATGACATCCGCGATAAAAGCCTCGTAGACAAAACATTGGCACACTTTGATAAAACTATCGGGCTAAAAAGGCTGAAAATGTCTCACTGCAATGATTCAAAAACAGAATTCAACTCTCATAGCGACCACCATGCGCATATCGGCAAAGGTAAAATCGGAAATGACGGTTTCGCGGCGCTAATATCCGACAAGCGCCTCGCCAAAATAAATTTTATTTTGGAGACAAAACCGGATATGGTCGAAGATGATTTGGTATTGCTCAAGAAACTTCGCGATAATAAGTAATATGCGACTAAATGTTAGGGTGATACCTCGATCTTCAAAAAATGAAATCATTGAACTTTCCGACGGCTCGATTAAAGCCAAACTGACGGCTCCACCAGTGGAGGGCGAGGCAAATAAAAAACTAATTGAACTTATCGCAAAAAAATTTAATACTGCAAAAAGCCGTGTACAAATAGTGAGGGGAGCAAGGGGAAAAAATAAAATTATTGATTTACTCTGATATGCTTCAGCAAATAAACCGTTTGGCCAAAATTCGCGATTTTAATTTATTGGTTAAGCATGGCCGTTTTATAAATGGTTCTTTTTTATCTTTGAAAACGCTGCACTTAATTGACATAAAAAAATATTTTCCCTTAAAAGAAGACCCCGATAAATTTGAAGCGCAACTTCGCATTGCTTTTGCCGTTAGCACTAAAATTTCTAAAAGCGCAGTAAAACGCAATCGTTTCCGCCGACAACTCCGCGAAGCTATCCGCCTACTTATTAAAGAAACCAAAATTGACAACGGTTGGTACCTGTTGTTTATTGCCAAGCCCGGCTGTCTGGATAATACTTATGAAGATATTAAAAATCAAGCAGTGGAACTATTAAGCAGGACGAAGGCTTTAAAATAGTATGAAAAAATTGCCGGAATACATTAAATTTTTACTATATTTACCGCGAATGCCATTTCTAATGCTTATTAGACTATACCAGAAGACATTCTCCCCTGACCACGGACCAGTAAAGCGTTTTTTTCCGCATGGATACTGCCAATTTTACCCCAGCTGCAGCGAATATGGCCACCAAGCCATAAAGAAATACGGCCTTCTAATAGGCATCCCCAAGGCAATCTGGAGGGTTCTGCGCTGTAACCCCTGGAGCGCCGGCGGGATTGATCTGCCATAATTATTATACAAAAAACCCGCTATTTTAGCGGGTTTTTTAAATTTGGTCGGCAGAGATCAAAGCCATTCTACCGGGTTGACAACTATCTGGTTTTCCGCGTACGCTTACCCTTGCGCTCATTTGAAACGGTTAATTTCTTTCTTCCCTTGGCACGTCGGCGACTTAATACGTTTCTACCGCCCTTCGTACTCATGCGCTTTCTAAAACCATGACTTTTGGCTCTTTTGCGCTTATTTGGTTGGTATGTTCTCTTCGGCATATGACTATATAATATTAGAATGCTATAAGCATAGCTCATTACGCGAGTCAAGTCAAGGTTTGCGGTCGTTTAAGCGGTAATTATCCACACCTTTTCCACATCTCCTGCACTTTGTAAGTTCGATTTTTTGGCTATGTTGTGATAAAATTCAGTAAATTAAAAAACTCGGATATACCCATTATGAACAATAACGAGATCTGGCAGGCCGTGCTTGCCGAACTGGAACTATCAATATCAAAAGCCAATTTTATCACCTGGTTTAAAAATACAGGCATCGTTTCAGTTCAGGAAGGCCAAATATTGCTTTGCGTGCCCAACACATTCGCACGCGCCTGGTTTGAAAAAAAATATCACCATATGATTATCAAATCAATGGAGCGCATTATGGGCAAGCCTGTGCGCCGCCTTGAATATAAAATTGATAATATAAGAAATTTAGCTGAACAAGCGGCAAATGCATTCGATACCTTTACCACTGCCTACGCCGGAGGCGCGGAGACAGTTGACGCCTCACGGTCACTATCGAGACCCGCCAGCCAAAATGGGGGTTTTGCTCTCAATCCAAAATATTGTTTTGAAAATTTTGTCGTCGGTAGCGGATCAGAGCTCGCTTACGCGGCGGCCAAGGCGGTTTCTGAACGGCCCGGCGAAGCATACAATCCACTATTTATTTATGGGGGCGTCGGTCTCGGAAAAACCCACCTCATTCAGGCCATTGGCACCCAAATATTAAAAAATAATCCAAGCGCCGCTGTTTTATACGTAAGCGCTGAAAAATTTTCAAATGATTTTATACAATCGGTAAAAGAAGGCACGGCAAAAGAATTTCAAAATCATTACCGAAACATTGATTTGCTTCTAATTGATGATATCCAATTCATTGCCGGCAAAGACCGCACGCAGGAATCTTTTTTTCACACCTTCAACGAACTCCACCAACAGAACAAGCAAATTGTATTAACCTCCGACCGGCCGCCAAAAGCCATCCCCACATTAGAGGACAGATTAAAATCCAGATTTGAGTGGGGGATGATCGCCGACATTACCATGCCTGATTTTGAAACACGCGTCGCTATTTTGCAGAAGAAATGTTCAGAAAAAACTTTTGACTTGCCTGAAAAAGTGCTTCACACCATCGCCGCTTCAGTCCAATCGAATATTCGCGAGCTTGAGGGGTCGCTTAATAAAATTATCGCCTACCACCAATTGAAGAATTTGACTCCCTCGGTTGAGTCAGTGAAATCATTACTTAGCTCAATCGAAACAGCCTCAATGAAGCAATCACTGGCCCCGCGCCAGATTACAGAGACTGTTTGCCAGTTTTATAGCATCCCATCGGAAAACATTTCCAATAAAAGCCGCGAAAAACGCGTTTCTTACCCACGGCAGATCATTATGTATCTCATGCGTGAGGAATTAAAAATGTCTTACCCTACAATTGGCGGCGAATTGGGCGGCCGCGATCACACTACGGCAATGCACGCCTATGAGAAAATTCGGCGCGACGTTGAAAATAGCCCTAAATTGAAACAAGAAATTGAATTAATTAAGCAACGACTATATATAAATAATGTTTAATTTTGTTTATATTGTGTGGATAAATCTGTTAAAACAGTGACTAGCGGCTCTTACTTATCCCCACATTATAGTAGCTATACACACTCAGGCGAAGAGCAAAAAAATGTCCTCACCTTTTATACAGAGATTTTTACTTGACTATACACAGGTAACTAATCAATAATACCCTTATCTGAGCGCAAAAAAGGAATTATCCCCTCTATTCACATCCCTTATTATTATGATTATCTAAATATATATAAAATAATACCAATTAATAAATATGAAGATCACATGTATAAAAGAAAATTTAGCGACAGCACTATCATTAGTAACAAATTTGGCTACAAAGAGCGTAAATTTGCCAATATTAAGTAATGTTTTAATTAAAGCCAGCGAACAAAAAGTGGAAATAATATCAACAAATCTGGAATTAGCAATTATTGTTTCCATCAGGGCTAAGGTGGAAGAACCCGGGTCGTTTACCGTACCAGCTAGAACCCTGACAGATTTTGTAAATTTGCTAGCTGATGAAAAAATTGATGTCGAATTGAAAGAAAATGAACTGGTTGTGTCGTGCGGAAAATCGGCGACTAAGATTAAGGGTATCCCGGCGGACGAATATCCCGTCATACCAGCAGTGGGCGAGGGTCAGGGTTTTTTGGTACCGGTGGAAGATATGAAAAAAGGCCTCTCACAAGTCAACCTGGCGGCCGCGCGCAACGACATCAGGCCGGAACTGTCCGGTGTATTGTTTGCCTTTAATCTGGAAAACAGCGGCCAGTTGGTTGTAGCGGCGACAGATAGTTATCGCCTGGCCGAGAAAAAGATAAAGCTCCTTCAGGGCAAGGAATCCTTTCGGGTTATTGTACCAGGCCGCACCTCACAGGAAATTGCTCATATTCTTTCTTCGTCCAGTGAATTGGAATCTGAAAAAAGCGTACGCATAATTCTAAGTGAAAATCAGATTGCGGTGAATTATAACAGTGTGCAGATGATTTCACGTTTGGTGGAAGGGCAATATCCGGACTACACTCAAATTATTCCCAAAGATTTCAAAACATCGGCTGAGTTTTCTATCGCCAAAATGGTTAAAGAAATAAAAGCAGCGAGTCTATTTACAACGGTCGGAGTAAACGCGGTTGCTTTTGATATTCTGCCCGCTGAGGGAGAAATAAAAATTGCGTCAACTTCAACTCAGACAGGTGAATATCGCTCCGGGATGGAAGCGGAAATTAAAGGAGAAAAAAATGCTATTCTCTTAAATCACAGATATTTATTGGACGGGTTAAATAGTATTAACGGAGACGTAGGGACGCTTAAAATAATTAATAGTGACAGTCCATGCGTCCTCATTGGAAAAAACGAGGAAAATTATTTGTATATAGTCATGCCTATACGGCAGTAGATTAATAATTAAAAAACATCCCGGCACAACCGAGATGTTTTAATTTCTCCAATTAATTTATCGGAGGATTATAATTATCTCTTAACAAATTTTGAATGGGGAGGAAAAGTGGCCGTGGCAGGTCGCCCCATTCAAACCACTCCCATTTTTCGCACTTGTCCGGCTCCATTATTTTTATCTCGCCGGAATCATAGTCGGCGAGCATGAAGATTGTAATATAATGTTTTTCTTCATTCGAAAAAATATCATTGGTCGCCGTGCCGAAGCGGATGCCATTTATTTTTATTCCTGCTTCTTCCATCGTCTCTCTTGCGGCGCAATCTTCCCATGTTTCATTAAATTCCAGATGGCCGCCTGGAAAGCTCCACGTGCCGTCTCCATGAGAATTTTTTCTTTTTCCCATAAGTATCCTGCCGTTTTTTATAATAATGACCCCTACCCCCACCTTGGGTCGTTTGTCTTCGCAATGAATCATATAGAAAAATATTTTTTCAGGATATACAACAATTCGGGGTGAAATTTTTCGCCCTCGGAAATCATCTTAGTGATTTCGTCAATGCTAAAGAAATCCACTCTTTCAACTACGCCGAGGTCCGGCCTGAATGGGCCATTAAAACTTGTTTTAAATACGGAAATGAATTTATCGGGAGAATCTGGCACCTGATAAAAATCCTTGCCGACAAGCTCTATACTGCTGTTTGCACCTAATTCCTCGGAGTACTCTCTCGCCGCGGCTTGTTTGTAGGTTTCGCCGGCCTGAACGTGGCCGCCGACGGCAGTAGACCAATGGTTTGGGCAAAAAGAAACATTGTTGCTTCTAAGCTGCAGGGCCATTTTTCCCTCGTCATTAAATATGAGGACGTGCGATATCCGATGACACAGTAATTTTTTATATGCATCTTCTTTTGATACGAGTCCGATCACATTATCACCACTGTCAACGATATCAAGCATCTCCATATTAAATGGTTTTTACTCCACCCGGACTTCCAGCGTTTTCGAAACCGTCTTCCCATCCACGCCAGTTAATAGGCCAACAAGTTCATAGACCCCGGCGCCGGGCGAATTTTTCCAGCTGAAATTAAGCTTATCAACCAAAAGCTGGTCGTTGTGGTCAAAAGTATAAATTAATTTATTCTGGTCATTACCTGTGAGTTTAATTTGAATATTTTTAATATCACTCCAACGGAAAGGAATTATGCCGATCGATCGCGGAAAGTCGTCAGAGCGCACTGTGATGGAAGATCCGTCGACCCAATTGAAATCCGGAGGATCAAGCTCCGCTTGTAAATCAAAAGTAATTTCCCGGATAGAGCTATTGCCCACGTCGTCAGATGCCAGCACTGTAAGAATATGCAGACCCTTATTCAGATTTTTTAAATAGTAGTCGGTTGAAAATGGCGGACCGTATTTAACAGCAATTGTATTGTCGTCCAATTTAAAAGTTACCTGGGAAATACCCCGGGGCGCCGATGCGTTAACGGAAATAACAATATTTCGATCCAGAATTGTTGAGCTGGCCAGTGGCGAAACAATTTCTATCGTCGGCGCTAATGCGGGGTCGGCGGAAAAAAGATCCACTTCCGCCGGCGGCTCCGAAAAGGATACAAGCCGCCCGGCTTCTTGTTCGCGCCTTGCCCAATCTTGCAGTGCTGATTCCCAATTTTCATATTGCGGGTCATCTGCCGGAAACGCCGGGATAGGGCCGCGCGGGTCGTCTTTATTCACATAATACAATATATCATGTGGTGGTAGAAATTCTTTTTCCGCAATCAAAGCCTCGGGGGTCGATGATGTTGCCAGTTTCCCGTTCAAGCGGTTAATCTTTATTCTCATCACGCCATCTCCACCGCGCAATACCGCTTTATCCGTGTCATTTGCCGGCGGTGCCGGGAATTGCTCCGGTGAAGTGGAAGCGAGCGACAGTTTCATAAATCGGTTCCAGATTTGTCCGGCTAATGTGTTGCCACCGCCTTTCATTGGTGCCGGGGTGGTATTGCCAACCCAAACTCCGGCCGCAAGAGAAGGGACATAACCAAGCGTCCAGGCGTCTTTATAATTGTTCGTGGTGCCTGTTTTGGCGGCGACCAGGCGGTCAGGCAAAGTTAGAGTACTACCGCGCCCAAAAATATATGAGCGGGCGTTATCATCGGTTAAAACGCTGGAAATTAGCGCAGCCAGTTCCGGTTTAACGGCCTCGCTCCCTTCGCTGGTTTTGGCCTCAAATATGGTAGCTCCCTTGTCATCAGTTACTTTCAATATACTGCTTGGCTGGTGGTATCGGCCGTTATTGGCCAGCGTGGCATAGGCGTTGGTGTGTTCAAGAAGGTTAACTTCAGCGCCGCCCAGCACCAAGGAGAGCCCAAAATTGCCGCCCTTTAGCGTGGTATAGCCAAAACGCTCGGCGAAGTCCGACATATATTGTTCGCCGACCAGATAAAGTGTCTTTACGGCCGGGATATTGAGTGACCCCTGGAGTGCCTTACGCAGGGTGACCAGACCGTGCTCCTTATTATCATAGTTAACAGGAGTATAATTGCCGCCTGTGCGCATATCAAAATTAGTTGAAACATCATAAAGAACGGTTTCCGGGGTGAAACCTTTCTCAAAGGCAGCCGTATAGACAAACGGCTTGAATGATGACCCCGGCTGGCGCTTGCCGAGAACTGCCACATTAAATTGCCCGTCGATTTCTTCATTTTGAAAATCGCGAGAGCCGACCATGGCTAATATTTCGCCGGTTGATGGAGCAATTGCCACCAGAGATGCATTATCTGCATTAGCGTCTTTGGCAAATTTATCACCCAATTCTTTTACGGCCGACTCTGCAATTTTTTGTTTATCATAATCAAGCGTTGTAATAACTTTTAAACCGGACTGGTCAACCGTCTTTTCTCCAAATTGCTCCGCCAGCAACTGCTTCACATATAAAACAAAATGCGGTGCGTCCATAATGCCTGCGTTTCGGATTATTTTTAGCGTTTCGTTTTGCGCCGCCGTTTTTTCTTCTTCGGAAATATATCCCTGCTCGTTCATCAGGCGCAATACAACATTTCGCCGCTCTTTTAACATTTCCTGATCATTTAAATAGCGCGTTGGTTGTTTCAACAATGCAGCCAGTGTTGCCGACTCGGCGAGAGAAAGATCGATCGCTTTTTTTCTAAAATAACTTTGCGAAGCCGCCTCTATTCCATAGTTGGTTGACCCATATGGAATTTCATTCAAATACATTTTCATTATTTGATCTTTGGTATATTTTTTTTCGAGCCGCAGAGCCAGAATAGCTTCCTTAATTTTTCTGAAATACGATCTTTCGCCGCCTATAATAGTGTTCTTAATTAATTGTTGCGTTAGAGTGGAAGCCCCGCCTGAGCCAGCTTGTCGTCCGATTAAATTATTAACACCGGCTCGGATAATGGAAATCAAGCGCACCCCATTATGGGTATAGAAATTTTTATCCTCTACCGCCACCGTCGCTTTTATCGCCAGCGGCGCTATTTGATCGAGTTCGACCATTGTCCTCTTTTGGTCCTGGTAAACCTCATAAAGCAAATGCTCTCCGGTGCGGTCATAGATTTTTGTGCTCTGAGCGACCTGGCGTTCAGACAGCTTTTGCGGGTCAGGTAGCTCGCGGCTGACGACCACGACCACGATTGTGCCAATGATAAAACAGGCGACGCACAAAGCGATGCCGCCCAAAATAATTATTTTCAGCCATTTTCTGTCCCTTTTTTGTTGACGCCGCGCATTTTTTTCCGGCTCCACCGTCCCATACGCCCGGCGCTCCTTTTCAATCAAATGCTTTATTGGCATAAGTAAAAAATCACCTCAAATTGGACTTGAACTATATCATTATAGCAGTATCGTCGACTCTTGACAAAAACCATATTTTATGGTAATATTATGTGTTAAAATTATACAGCGAAAATATCCTAAATAGGATATTTTTTGCTTAAATAAGCCATTTATGGACAATACATTAAGAAAGAGCTTGTTTTCTAGCGGTAAACTGTGGTTAGTTTCAGCCATTACCGTTATTATCTTTATCCCTACTGTTACTTTGGCTAAATCTAGCGAAGTTTTCTGCTCATATACCTCTTTGGACCATTATTTAGCTATGTATTATAAGCAAAATAAGGTGAAAGAGCTGAAAACTAGCCAAAAAGGTGAAGATAAATTGAATTTGGCTCAGACTGCGGAGAAAACGAAGGTTGCCATAGTACCCGCTAAGAACGTAGCCAAAACACAGGTTATCAATCAGTTGGAAAAGCAGATTATTGTAAATCCAGCCAAAAAAACCGTGTCTTTACCGGTCGCTGGTCAAAAATCAGCTGGTTCCAAGCCGGATAGAGTGGTAAACGCGGTGATTACTGCCTACACCTCTACTCCTGACCAAACTGATGATACTCCTGATATAGCAGCTTCGGGCAAACATGTCTATGATGGCATGATTGCCGCGAACTGGCTTCCGTTTGGTACCCAGATCAAGATTCCTGCCCTTTACGGCGACAAAATTTTTACCGTAGATGACAGAATGAATAGACGTTACGGCTATGGCCGTATGGATGTCTGGTTGGATACTTCCAAATCAGAGGCCCTCAAGTTCGGCGTCAAGCGCGTTGAAATTGAAGTGTACAATAAAGTGAAAACAAAACAACTTGTGCTGGCAAAATAACCTTACGAGTCAAAACACCCCGGAGACGGGGTGTTTTGTTTTTATGATTCCCTCACTACGAATTGGTGGACCTCGAATAAAATCTAAAAAATATATTACTTAGCCGTTCGATCGCCGGCGGAATTGAAGATGCAAATTACGGCGCCGATAATAATTAAAATGTCAGCCAAGTTGAATAGACTGGTAACAAATAGGAAATAATCGAGTGTCTTATGGAAGACAAGACGGTCAAATAGGTTGGAGATAGCTCCAAGCAAAATAAATAAAAATCCAAAACGTAAAATAGTATTTTTAGCATGGAAAAAATAAGTGAGCAGGATTGTAATAAATGCTATCGAAAGTATGATTATCGCGATTTGCGGAACAGGCAGGCCGAAGGCGATACCGGTATTTGTTGAAGGCGACCAACCTAAAAATCGGTTAACATATGCATCATGGCTCCAGGCAGATGCTGATAAAGTTTTAAATATACGGTCGGCGATAAATAAAAAACCGCCGACAATTACGAGTGCCAGGCGGGTGTTGTTCGCCATATGATTATCTCAAGATTACAATTCTTGAGTAATGGTTTTTTTGCATTCAACGCAGGCGCTTGAAGTTGGGCGAGCCAACAGGCGTTTTTCTTCAATCGCTTTTCCACAATATTTACACACCCCGTAAGTTCCTTTTTCAATACGCTCCATGGCTTTGTTCACGTCGCGTAGAGTTTTTTCCAGCCCTTCCTCAACTGGAAGATTATTGATATATTCAGCCACTTCAGCCGCGTTTTCATCTTCCTTATCTCCGTATTCGGGGAATTGCGTATCAAAATCATCAGCCACATGCTGGCTTTTTTTTGTAAATTGGCCCAGCTCATTTTCGAGCTTTAGGCGCTGTTCTTCCAGTTGTTTTGCAATCTCGTCTAGGAAGTCCTTGGAAAAAGAAGATTTTACATTCATAAAATTAATTGAATTCACTGTATCCACAGTAATAGTATATGGCACTATTATACAAATTTATTACCGATAGGTCAAGCAAATGGCCTGAAAATATAAAAGGCCGATACGCCCGTATAACATTGTTGTTTTGAGGCCTCGGCCTTTATTTGTCTACGAGTAAGCTTTTTTGCCCCTTTCGGGGCCTGTCGGCATTACGCCGTAGAACGATGATTCCAACCGCTTTGGGGTAGTACTCCAGACTTGTCGGCCGATATACGGCACAACGAGTTAATAGCGGAGATACCCGGGTTGAAGTCGGAATGCCATGATTTCATTTTTTTATTTGATCGTGGTATTTCGGCTTGTGTTTTTTGCAGTTTGGAATCGTAGTGGATTGTATCAATGAACGACATTTACATTTCTTACTACCTAAATAGTATACCATATTTTTGGTATCCTGTCAAGGGTGGGTGTTTTTTGGCAGGTTTTCTTTAATATTAGCCAAAAAAATGCATATTTTGCAATATTTTTTGTGTACACTAGTGTATACAAACATTATTTTAGCTATAATTAGGGCAAACTATTAGGATTTGTACATAATTTATCCCCATATTCACAGAGTTATCCACAGACATATCCACTTTTGTATACACTAGCGTACACAAACTGATAGATTAAGTGACATTAAGTTCCTAAGCAGCCTGCGCACCCCGGGATAAATATTTTTTTTGTTAAATACCCGCATGCTTGCTCATTAATTGGATACGGAGTAGACTATACCGCATATGAGCCACATAATAACAATTATTCTATTGATTTTGGCTGCCCTAGGCATTGTGTTTGCCAGCCATTTTTTCGTTTATTATTCACTTGGTCATTTTTTTAAGATTGTTAACCCTGACATCAACACGGCGATGGCTATTGTAATCTCAATTCTAGCTGTTAGCTTTATTGTCGCTTCCGTATTGGCCCACTGGAAGGAGAACATATTTACTCGGGCACTATATTTTACTTCCGGTCTGTGGCTCGGGTTATTGGTGAACCTGATCATTGCTTTATTGTTAGGATGGTTGGTTTCAGCGTTAGTGCATTCCGTCGGCATATATCCAAATTTGGCTATAATTGGCGTATTATCAGTTATTTTGGCGCTAATTTACACCTCTTGGGGTGTTTGGAGTGCATTTAATCCGGTCGTTCGGCATGTGGATATTACCATTAAAAACCTGCCTGAATATTGGAAGCAAAAGACAGTGGTACAAATATCAGACGTGCATTTGGGCCATGTTTTTAACAAAAATTTCTTGAATAAAGTGGTAAGTCAAATAAACGCGGAAATGCCGGAAGCAGTATTCATCACCGGTGATTTGTTTGATGGTATGGACGGGCAGTTGGTTTCTCACGTCGGTCCGCTTGATAGTATTATCGCTAAGTATGGTGTGTTTTTTATTACCGGTAATCATGAAATATATTTTGGCGTTGACCGGGCAAAACAAATATTGTCACAAACAAAAGTGCGCATTTTATCAGATGAGACAGTCGATTTGGAAGGCCTTCAAATTGTCGGCTTAAATTATTCTGACCAATTTGAAGACCGCGATCTTGTAAAACTAATCGGCGAACAGAAAAATTTTTCCGCTGATCGTCCGGCGATATTGCTTTATCACAGCCCGGTGCAGGTAGATAAGATTAAAAAGGCGGGCATTGATCTTCAACTTGCCGGCCATACTCACGGCGGCCAGATGTTTCCTTTCGGATATATTACCCGGCTGATATTCAGGGGATATGACTATGGCTTGTCACGGGATGGCGATTTTTCAATTTACACCACTAGTGGGGTCGGTACATGGGGCCCGACCATCCGTACCGGTAACCGACCAGAAATAGTGGTCTTACATTTTCAATAATTTGCTTATTGAGGAGGGAATATTCTCTGACAGCGGCAGTAGCCATTGTCGGTTTTTTGTTGGTAGATCACTGTACTCAGACTTTAAACCCCATTATGCTGGATTTGAGACGGTGGATGGAGGGAATACCCTTGCTTAATACCCTGTAGGTGGTTCACAATGTTCACTTGTTCACTACTTAACTATAATGCACCGAACAATTGAAAAAGGGCGATTAGGTAGATGATGAATAAAAAGCATCCATTAATATAGTATTTTACCATTGCCCTAGAAACCTTATGAATATTTTTAGCTTCTTTTTTATTACTCCCACCAATTAATAGTTCTGTATATAAATTCAAAAGATATAATCTTTCTATCCTTAGCATAGCGTTCAATATCCTTATCTTTCATGTGCCAGGAATAGGTGTTTTTGCCTTTACGCTGTAAAGCCAGCAAATGTTTCAGCGACAGAATATAACAATAAATTTTTTCGCCAGCGTCAATCACCAAAGCAAAATAAGGTTTGCATTTGAACGCTTTACAGGCCTTTTTGATTTTCCTGAAATTGTCGTTATCTATGCTTAACGGCGTTCCTTCCTTGCCGACATTCCGGCTTCTGCCTTTAACAGAAATGCCTATCACTTCTTTTGAACGCAGCCTTCGGGCAATAATATCAATGCCGGTATGGTCTATGATGGCGCATTCAAAGCCATATTTGGAAAGCCAATAGCGGATAATATTTTCACAAAAATCACCGGTAATCTTGGCATGCCTTGAACTTTTTTTAAGCTTCATATTATCTAAAAACCCGCCGAACATAAAAGCGGCGGGTGTGTTTGTTAGTGATTATAGCTGGCAATATCCATAAATAAGCCAAAAATATGCTTATGGCTATATTATATCAAAATTAAGCCGTTTTGTCCGTATAAACAAAACGCCCACTGAGGAGGGATCCTTGGTGGGGCTTTGTGCTCATATTATTGAGCCCGAGTATTATAGGAGAATACTTGACTTTTAGCCATATTTTGCCTCTCTTGACAGGGAAGGTCGTTTTTGGTAAGATATCATCACAATAAATAAACCTGCGACATTTCACCTGATTTTCTAATCGGGCGAAGGTCGCGGGTTTTTTTATTTAAGGCGCAGCAAATTTAGCCAATAATAATTAATTAATAATTCTATATGCTTAGTGCTTTGGAAGATAGCCAAATACAGACAAGTCGGAGCGGAGCTGGAAAGGGGGTTGAAAGAACTGAGGACATTAGCCGAGACATAATGTTTAAAAGGAAATTCAAGGAATATTTTAATGATGCCGAGCTAGTAGAATTGCTAGCGTCGGTTAAGACGCAGGCTAAAGTGAATCCTGCAATGTTGAAGTTCTGCTTAGAACAAATATTTGGTCGTGCTCCTCAACGGGAGAAGGATTCAAATGACGAACAAGCCCGGATGCAGATGGCTCGGATAGAGGATTATATGAAAAAATTTTTTTGAAATTAGAGCAGATTAAGACTGCTGTATGGGAAATTTAAACTCTTTACAAGGTTTTTTTCGAAACAGATAAAAAACGCCGTAACGGTTTTGGCAGAGGAGGTGACTCGCCAAATTCCGTTACGGCATCGTAAGGGTAATGTTCTAAAGTGCGGTAGCTAGTGCCGGGTCGAGGCAGCGCGTCGGCGGTTGCGCTCGTCCGCTCCGGTGAGCGTCTTCAGGTCGGGCCAGGCGTCGCCCGTGATCTTGCAGAGGGCATTGAGCTGGCGGGTGGGAATGTTATCCACGCACGCGCCGAGGTCGAAGCGCCACTTGATCACCGGGTGTCTGGTCGTTTTTTCCAGCCCGAACACCTTGCGGGCGTTGCTCACCGGGTTGGATCCCCGGGCGAAGGGCTTGACCACCTGGTTGAAAAATTCCGCTTCGTCGATGAGCACTGCCGGACAGTCGGGCACGGTCATCTGCACCGCCGCAATCAGTTTGCTGAGAGTGTCGGCTGCAGTCATCCGTCGCACGATTGGTGAATTGGGGCGAAAGATGGATTCGAGGAGCCTACGTTGGCTGTTCTCGGCTTTGTCCGAGAAAGCCTTCATATTGAACCTCCACTTCACCGGACCGCCATCGTGTTTGGCGAGGCCGGGGATCTTACGGTAGCCGCCGTTCGCCATCGCGTTCTTGCCGGAGATCCGGCTGACGAATTGGCAGAAGAAGAGATCTTCACAGACGTAGAGCACTTCGGGCAGGCCGACGATTTCGACCCTGGGTTCGGCGCTTCCCATCACCTTGTTGGTGAGGTGGCAAACCACCCGCTCCATCCGCATCCTCACTTCTTTTGCCAGCACTTTCCGCTTGATCGGTACGACCTTTCCTTGTCTATTCATCGTCTCTCCTTCCAGTTTGGCACTTTTGCCTTTGTCTATGGGACCTTGAATCCTATCGCTTTTTTTGGATAATGTCAAGTCCTCGAGCCGCTACTTCAGCAAGTCGTTGAAGACCTTGCAGGGCGCCCAAGTTTGGATATTATCGCCAAAAACGCGCGGGGTCGAAAAGGAAGCGAATATGCGGAAATTTTCTGGAGCGGTAGAGGCGCAACCCGGGCAAGGGACTCGGAACATTTTTGTGGTTTGCGAACCGCTTGAAGAAATCACCCATTTTTGTATAGACCACGAACTTTTTGCCATCATGGTTTTGGCCGGCGATCTTTACTGTGTTGGACCTTCTGATGTCGACTGGCTCCTTGGTGATTCCGCAGGTGAAAATATAACGCTTTTTCATTCCTCTCTCCTTTTGTTGTTGGCTCTTTCCCGTTTCTTAAAAAAATCGGCCGAATAAGTTCCGCCGATGTTTTTCGTCGAGGCGACAGGACTTGGCCTTGACTCTCGCGTGCTTCCGCTCGCTCGGCCTAGCCACCGCCTCGCGGTCACGCCTCCCATCAAGTCGGCGTGACATCGCTCCGGCGTTCTCGTCCTGGCGCGAGCAAAACTATTTGCTCGCTTCGTCTCTCCTCACTGCGTTCGTCGGGGCGACAGGACTTGAACCTGCGGCCTCCTGCTCCCAAAGCAGGCGCTCTAGCCAACTGAGCTACGCCCCGTGGTAAAAAACCACCGTAACAGCGGTGGTGTTTTTTGGTGCCGAGGGCGGGGATCGGACCCGCGACGCAAGGATTTTCAGTCCTTCGCTCTACCACTGAGCTACCTCGGCAAATATATTGAAATTTGATTGCGACACGGATTGTCGTATTGCTCGTGGACCGACGGGGATTCGGCCTCGACTCAAATTTTCTTCCGAAAATTTGGTCTGGCCACCGGCTCGCGATCGCGCTCATCAGCAAACTCGCGCAATATCGCTCCGCCGTTCTCATCCCCGCTCGCGACGCAAACCATTGCGTCGCTCGTGGACCGACGGGGATTCGAACCCCGGACCTCCGCGTTGCAAACGCGGCGCTCTACCAGCTGAGCTATCGGCCCATATAATTTTACAAACTGGTTCGAACCGCCAACAATAAAGTAAGAGGATTATAGCATATTTTACGAAAAAGTCAATAAATGATACAATTACCACGAGTTAGTCATTAAACATAAATATATGGAGCATGGAGCTGTTTCACAGGAAAAAGCGTCGCCCAAGCACGTTTTTCTGCATTTATTTGTCATCGTCGTGCTATATTACAGCACGGTTAATTTTTTGATATTGCTTTTCCAGTATATCAACTACTTAATTCCGGATCTATTATCTCAGACGGACTACTACCAGATGATGTTCAGTTCCAGCTTGATCAGATTCGCCATTGCCTCGTTAATAATCGTTTTTCCGGTTTTTATTTTAACTTCCAGATATTTGAATAAAAGCTATGTCAAAAGTCCGGCCATCCGCGAGATGCGCATCAGAAAATGGCTGATCTATTTCACCCTATTTGTGGCCGCCCTGGTTATCATTGGTGATTTGGTGCAAATCATTTTAACTTTTTTACAAGGTGAAATGACCACCAGATTTATTCTGAAAGCACTGTCAGTTTTGTTTGTCGCTGCAATAATTTTTTACTATTATTTGCGTGATCTGAAACAAGAGAAGCCGGTGAAATCGACGAAATATTTTGTTTGGGCGATTATTGTTATTGTCACGGCTTCCGTTGTAGCCGGATTTTTTATTATCGGATCGCCGAAAACAGAACGCCTGCGCCGTTTTGATCTTGAGCGCGTAGTACGTCTCCAAGACATCCAAGGACAAATCATCAATTATTGGAGAAGCAAGGAATATTTGCCTGGAAAGTTGGCTGATGTAGAAGATAAAATTAGCGGTTTTGTCGTGTCGACAGATCCGGAAAACAATACGCCGTTCGAATACACCGTCAAGGGGCCGGAGACATTCGAATTGTGCGCCACGTTTAATTTGGTAAGCGAAGAGAATGTGGTGAATCCGTCTGTAGAGACAATGCCAGCTTCGAAATCCGGTTTAGAGAGTTGGAAACACGGAGCGGGCAAAACTTGTTTTGAACGGACGATTGACAAAGAGCTCTATCCTCCGTATCAGAAAATTAAATAGGCCATTTCGGGGTATATTATCGTCGCTCGTTCGGAAAAATAAAACGAAGTTTAATTTTTCTTTCACTCCACTAGATAATAGAAATTATTATGCAATATTTTTCCTGGGATAGCATTCTGCCGCAGGTATATTTCATCGGTCAGGTAATTCTTGCCGTTATTTTGGGCGGAGCAGTTGGCTGGCAAAGAGAGATAAGGGGGAAAGCGGCCGGGGCGCGCACTTACGCTCTGGTAACCGGCGGCTCGGCACTATTTACGATTTTATCAATTAGTGCTTTTCCGGCTGACCCGGCAAGAGTTTCCGCTCAAATAATTACCGGCATCGGTTTTCTAGGTGCCGGGGCGATATTGCACAAAGAGAGTAGAATTGTAGGTCTTACCACAGCTGCCGGACTTTGGATTTCAGCGGCGATCGGCATGGCAGTCGGATTGAGATATTATTTTTTAGCGGTAGTAGGGACGCTGGTTGTATTGGCGGTGCTGATGATAAATGAAAAAAAGATCGCCCATGTGGACGACTTGCATCAAGATGAAATTGAAGAGGCCTAGAAGTAAAAAAACAGCGCTAAGACGCTGTTTTTTCTTTGGATAAATTACTGGCGATGATTACAATCGCCGCAGTGATGATCCAAAATATCATCGCCAAGTCGTTCTTAAAATAAGGGACGTCAACTAAGCCGTGAACGGCGAAAGCGGTTAAAGCGCCGGCAATTGCCGCGCCAAATAAGCGATTTTTTTTGAATATATTCGCGGCGAGATAAAAAAGATATATCAAAATGCCGACAAATGATAATACGCCGAGCAAACCGGTCTCCAGCCAAAAGTTTAAAAAGATATTGTGCGGATAAATCAGCCGTTCCATTTCCTGAACATTATAATATGGTTGTTGCACTTCGGTGAAAAATCGGCGCAGGCCTGAGCCGAGAATAAAGTTAGTCGGAGTTTTTGTCAGGTATTCTGTTGAATATTTCCAAAGAGTGAGCCGGTTCTGGCCTGCCTGATCTTGAAAAAGGAAAGCATTCCGGATGTTTGGCGCAAGCGCGAGAGTAAAAATAATAATAACAAGAACAGAGGCGGTAAGACGGCGTTGGCCGAATAAGAAGCCGAATACAATTAAGCCGGCGACAATAGCCGCCCAGGCGCCCTGTGAAAAAGATAAAAGGACAGCAAGAACACCCGCGAGCAATATTGACATCATCCACCAATCACCCGGTTCGCGTTTTTTTTGGATGATGCGAGCGGCTGCCGGCGCAAGCAAAATCAGTATCGGCACCAGATATAATCCGATGGCGTTGGGAGTGGTGAAAAAAGATGTCGGTCGTCCGAATAATTGATCATCCCATAAACTGGGCGGGTAAAAATGGCCTGTAATTTTTTGGATAATAGCCATAAGCGACACGCCAACGGATGACCAGGCCAAAAATTTTAACAAATCTTTCGGTGGAATTTCCTTGTGCCGGCCGATCAATATTAAAAACAATATTATTGGCTCAAGAAAATAGGCACGCCAAATGCCCAGCGCTTTTAAAGGAATTGGATTCGCGAAAGCAGCGATTAGCGAAGCAAAGAAAAAAATAAAAATTAGCGCAAATAACGCCCGGTATTGTAAGAAAAAACTTTTTATTACTTCCCAGTCACTTCGAAAGTATCTTACCAGCCAGACCAGGGCGATTGAGCCAAAAGAAATTTCCAGAAGCGTGGATGGCAGCGGCCCGAGATTGAAACGGATTAAATATCCGGGTAGAAGTAATAATAACAAACATACCGCGTAGCGAAAGTTTACCCAGGCTAGGCAGATAAAGAAAGCAAAAAATGCCGCCACCAAGAAAAATTCCATATTGAATACTCGTTAATTTTTTGCTATAATAACAAAAAATTAGCGTATTGTCCAATATGAAAAAACAACCGAAAATAGGGTTAGCTCTTGGCAGTGGTGCGGCCAGAGGGTTGTCTCACATAGGAGTGTTAAAAGTGCTTGAACGAAATAGCATCCCGATTGATTATATTTCCGGATCATCCATCGGTGCAGTAATCGGCGCGCTGTATTCTGTGACGCGCAATGTAGGACAAATGGAAAAAATCGTCAATTCGGCCGATTGGAAGCTTTTTCTATCCCTGCTTGATCCCAGCCTGTCGCAGGGTTTATTGCGCGGTAAAAAGATTAGGAAATTTATTTTTGATTTTTTGGGTACTGCAGATTTTAAAGATTTAAAAATTCCGATTGTTATTGCAGCTACTGATTTGAATACGGGTGAAACTATTTACCTGGAAAACGGTGATCTGTGCGATGCAATAATGGCCTCCTGCGCCATTCCGCTAATTTTTCAGCCGATAAAACTGGGCGGCAGAGCCTTGGTTGATGGCGGCTTGTCAGCGCCGTTGCCAATTAAAGTTCTTAAGAATATGGGCGCTGGCAAGATAATCGCGGTTAATTTAGATGGCGATTTTTTTACCAGAAGGAAGGAAAAGTTTTCAGTGGGCGAATTGGCCTGGCAATCAATAAATTTATTGCGTTACCATCTTGCGGAACGGGATGCCGTTGAAGCCGACGTACTGGTCGTTCCGGAGGTTGGCGATATCTGGGGCCATGAGTTTCTCAATGGAAAGAAAGCTATTGCCGCCGGCGAAAAAGCGGCGCAAAAAGTTTTGCCGGGAATTAAGAAATTAATATAAGTATATGACAGTATTGCTTTGGATATTGCTAACTACATTCATTATTAGCGCCTGCTCCTTGGTTGGTGTTTTTACTTTGAGCATGAAAGACGCGGTGTTAAACAAAATTCTCATGCGCCTGGTAGCGCTGTCGTCCGGCGCTTTGCTCGGCGGTGCTTTCTTGCATTTGATGCCTGAAGGTGTGGCGCTGTTAAACGTTAAATTATTTTTTTCGCTTGTCCTTGCCGCAATTCTTTTCTATCTGCTAATTGAAAAGATCTTACACTGGCGCCATTGTCATAAAGGCGGGGGTTGCGATACACACCACTCAATGGGCTATATGAACCTGATCGGTGATTCGGTGCATAATTTTATCGATGGTCTTGTCATTGCCGGCGCTTTTGTGGTGGATATTCGCCTTGGTTTGATTACGGCCGTGGCCATGGCACTGCATGAAATACCCCAGGAAATTGGCGATTTTGGAGTTCTAATATATTCCGGTTTTACAAAAAAACGCGCCTTATTCCTGAATTTTCTGACTGCGCTTACGACTGTTGTCGGCGGTTTATTTGGTTGGTTTCTTTCCCGATATTCAATAGGAATAGAGAAATACTTATTACCGATTGCGGCCGGCGGCTTTATTTATATTGCAGCAAGTGATTTACTGCCCGAATTACGGAAAAATTTAAGTTTAAAAAGTTTTTTTATTGATTTCCTTTTCATGCTTGGAGGTGTTTGTGTGATATTGTTCGTCAGCTTGATAGAATAGCAGATTCATTATAGTAATTGGCGGCCGGCTTCGCGCAGGGCCGCTTTTCTTTTTTTATAATCGGGGATCGCGCGCGCTACCAAAGACCAAAAATGATGAGAGTGGTTCATCTCGCCAAGATGACAGATCTCGTGGACAATCAAATAATCCAGAAGATTTTCAGGCAGATAAATTAAGCGAAAATTAAAACTCAAGTTGCCTTTGGATGAGCACGACCCCCAGCGCGTCGATTGATTGCGGATAAATATTTTTTTCGGATGCAGGTTATATACGCCGCAAAATTGCGTCAGTTTATGACGCACTGTTTGAGCGGCCAATTTTTTATTTTTTTGAAAGTCCAGTTTAGCAATAATTACTCTTTGTTTATCCTCCGGCTGGCATTTGGCCAAAGTGGCTATGACCCACTTCTTCTTTTCTAATAGGAATTTTCTAATAAATTTTTGCGTTACAAACCGCGGCGCACTTATAGTTATGCGTCCATTTGAGTGAACCAAAATACGAACCTGGCGCGCTCGGCGGTTCTTTTTTATCACGTATTTTATGGTTTGGCCCTGGAGTTCAAGATGTTCACTCATAGTGGGCATATTTTAGCAGAAATAGGCCGATGAGCCAAATCTCGACCCTTTATAATCCCAAAGAGCTGTGAGGGGTTGATTTTTTCGTGAAAATGTGCTAAAATACGGCAAATTGGAGAGGTGTCTGAGTGGTCGAAAGTGCGGCTCTCGAAAAGCCGTGTCCCGCAAGGGACCGTGGGTTCGAATCCCACCCTCTCCGCTCGCGCCTTTGGAAGGGTGGCTGAGCGGTCGAAAGCGACAGTCTTGAAAACTGTTGACCATGAAAGTGGTCCGTGAGTTCGAATCTCACCCCTTCCGCGCATGAAAAATACTCTATACAAAAGAGTGTTTTTTATATATGATAGTATGGCAAAGTGCCCCCCGCAATAAAATATCTTTTTGAAAACTATTAACAGATAAAATTTATCAACATATCATAAGTAATTTATGAAACTGAAAATTTGTATTTTGATGTTGACCCTTATTTTTTTAACCGGCTGCACAAAGAAAAACATGATAACTGTGTCTGACGGCAAAGGCGGTTTTATACAAGTTGAAGATACGTCGGGCAATAATGAAGAGAAGGCAAAAAAAGGCGACATTAGTACTGATATCTGCCAGGAATTTACGCCGGATTTTGTCTATTCAGTAATACATAAGCCAATTGTCAGAGTTGAACCATCGCCACTCGCCACTGTTTATGCTTGTGATTATTTTACTGATTACAAGGAAGATTTTTATAAAGATGCCAAATATAATTTTGTTGGTCCGGGCGGTCCGAGCATTTCAATTGTTTTGGACAACTTGAATGTTGAAAGACAAAAAGAAGCCCGCAAGTATTTGGGTATGACTTTAGGCACAAGTTCTAAAGTAAACATGGAGAATATCGTCAGTTATCGCGAGGACAAAAGCATATGGTCGGTTGATTTAATAATTAATCCCGATCGTTTTGTCTGGGCGAATTATTCACACAAAGCGATCACCGACGATGAACTGATAACTTTGGCCGCCGCTATGGCTGATAAAATCCAGGGCCGTTTAGAAATTAAAATTGAAAAAAATCCTATTGATTTAGCCAAAGAAAAAGAAAAGTCTCTGGGAGAGAGCCAGGAGAAAATGGTCAACCAATTTTTTGGTTATCTTTCCGGTAAAAAAATATCGGAGGCGATTGCGATGATGGACGCTAATGATGACACAAAACAGGGCTGGGGTGTAAATTTTAACACAATAAATAGTTTAACGGTCAAGTCCTGCGCTGAAGATATGAAGGATGATTGGACAGCCGATCGGCAAAGATTTATATGCGAATTAGATGTGTCAGTTAAGCCAGAAGGCGAACAGATGGGTTGGAATCAGGGCGCTAATACCCGTTGGATTATGATGACTAAAACTAATGGTAAGTGGTGGCTGCACGAATTTGCCAATAATCCATAAAGTAAATTAAATGAACCAAAATATTCAATCTGTCGGCTCGGGTTTTTCCGGTTTAGGCATTGCACCGAACTTAATGGATGTGGTGGCCAGATTAAATTTTAAAATCCCGACTCCGATTCAACGCCAAGCTATCCCGGTCGCCCTGCAGGGAAAAGATTTGGTTGGTGTAGCGCAAACAGGAACGGGAAAAACCCTGGCTTTTGGCATACCTTTAATTCAACGTCTAAATCAGACCGGCGGTAATGGTTTGATTGTTTTACCGACCCGTGAACTCGCGCTACAAGTTGATGAAGCCTTAAGTAGCTTGGGCTCAAAATTGGGTTTAAAAACGGCGGTTCTCATCGGCGGCACTCCGATACGCCCGCAAGTCCAGGCTCTGAGCCGTAATCCGCATATTATCATCGCCACGCCGGGCCGGCTTAATGATCACCTGCAACAAAGAACAGCTAATCTAAAAAATGTTAAAATTGTTGTTTTAGATGAAGCTGACCGTATGTTAGACATGGGTTTCGCTCCGCAAATTAGGAAAATTTTTCAGGCATTACCTATTGAGCGCCAAACAATGCTTTTTTCCGCCACCTTGGCGCCGGAAATCATGAAAATGGCGACCAGTTTTTTAAAATTGCCGATTCGCATCGAAGTTGCGCCAACCGGCTCAATTGCGGAACATTTAACTCAGGAAATATTTATTATCCACAAGGAAGATAAAACCAGGCTGGTAGAAAAATTATTATTACAATATTTGGGGACAACCCTTATTTTTACAAAAACGAAACATGGCGCAAAAAGATTAACCAGAGCCATCAGAGACATGGGCCATAGCGCCGTGGAAATTCATTCCAACCGATCTCTTGCTCAGCGCAAAGATGCCATGGCCGGCTTTAAATCAGGCAAATATCGGGTTTTAATTGCTACCGATATAGCCTCCCGCGGCATTGATGTTACAGGTATTGAACTCGTGATAAATTATGATTTGCCAACCAATACCGAAGATTATGTGCATCGAATCGGCCGTACAGCCAGAGCCGGAGTAAATGGCCATGCTATTTCCTTGGCTACTTCGGAACAACGCAAAGAATTGCGTGACATTGAACGTTTGATCAGAAAAACCTTGCCGATTTCTCCGATACCGGAATTACCGCCCAAACGGCAGCCCAAATTTGCACCAGTAGCCCAATCGGGTCAAATATCATTTTCAGGACAACGAACAGGGCAACGCGCATCAGGGTTTAACCGCAAACGGCATTCTTCCCGCTATCATGGCCATGGGCGGAGAGGTTGATGTCGGATATTGTCATAAAAATTACGACCAATTATGAAATTTCTAATTAAAATTGATCGCATTGCCGCCTGGATACTATTTATCGGATTAATTTTGTATTTTATCAGTGGATATGGCATGGCCAAAGGAATTATTGACCCTGTTATGGCGGCAAAAATTCACATGCAATATTTGACCTATATAATTTTGGTTGCTTTTGCTCTTCACACCGGATTTGCCATACATTTAGCATTCAGGCGCTGGCAAATATGGAACGCCGGTACGAAAATAGTACTGATACTATTTTATTTATTTTTTCTGATTTTTTTCATTTGGGTAGATCGTTTTTACACAGTCAATTTTAATTCGACGAAGTCTGATGTACCCGCAGTCCAAAAAGAAGTTATTCAAAACAATCAGAATAGTTTACCGGTGACATCTGAGCAGGCGAGTCAGAAGGCGTTCACTATGGCGGACCTTGCCCTGTTTAATGGCCAAAATGGCCAACCATCGTATGTTGCTGTTGATGGGTTGGTTTATGACTTATCTGCGGTATTCCGGGGCGGATGGCACGCCGCTCATTTTGCCGGTAAGGATTTGACAAATGAATTTTATTCGAAACACGCAAAAAATATTTTATCAAAATACCCGCCGGTCGGCAGGTTGGTCAAATAAACATCCGTATAACTTTCCCGCGAATAAACACCCTATACAATGGGGTGTTTTTGTTATATCCTAAATACTATAATATGGGTATTCTATTCGCATTTATTGCATTATTTTGTTGGGGGGTAGGCGATTTCTTAATACAGAAAAGCAGCCGCGAGTTTGGCAAATGGATCGCCTTATTTTTTATCACTTTTATTGCAGTTGTTGCATTAACTCCCTTTGTATACAAGGACCTCGCAGGCTTGTTTATCAATTATCCGGCCTTAGCCATATTAATGCTTGCCAGCATTGTAATTTTGGTTGCCGCCCTGTTTAATTTTCAGGCTTTTATTGATGGTAAAATCAGCGTGGTCGAACCGATTATGGCTTTCGAGGTGGCAGTGACTGCAATTTTGTCTTTTGTTTTCATCGGAGAAAGGCTGTCGTGGCTTCAGCTTGTATTTATTATATTGTTGGTCGCCGGTATTTTTTTGGTTTCAACAAAATCGTTTCATCATTTAAAAAAAATTAAGGCTGAAAAAGGCGTCTGGCTGGCATTTTTTGGCACCCTATGTATGGGTACAACCAATTTTCTTTTTGGAGTAGGGTCAAGGGAAACCAACCCGCTTTTAATAAATTGGTTTACCAGTTTATTTTTAGCGCTTGTCTGTTTTATTTATCTCGTGTCAAAATCAAAAGTGAGGGAAATCTTTAAAGATTGGCACAAGGACAAGTCGTTAATAATAGGCGTTGGTCTTTTGGACAATGCCGCCTGGATAGCGTATTCTTACAGTACTTTGTACATACCGATTACTATTGCCATCGGTATAAGCGAAAGTTATATCGCCTTAGCTGCTTTGTTGGGCCTTGTCTTAAATGGTGAGAAGCTTCGCAAACATCAATTTATCGGGCTAGCACTCGCCATTTTGTGCGCCATAGCGCTCGCGTTGGTGACGCCCGATTAACAAAATTTAATTTAAATATTTATTATTGAGTATGAATAACATAAGAACCCGGTCGCTTTTAAACGCTATCGGTGTGGGGGCCTATGTTGCGGTGATAGCTCTGATCATGCAAAATGGGGAACGAATATTCGGTAAAATGAATAATATTCTCGGTCCGATTGCTTTTTTATTGATGTTTGTATTATCCGCTGCGGTTACCGGCGGGTTGATGCTCGGCAAGCCGGTTATGCTATATTTGGACGGACTAAAAAAGGAGGCGGTTAAGATGTTTATTTTCACTGTCGCGTGGCTTTTCGTCATAACATTAGCAGCTTTACTAATTCAGATAATTATATAATATTTATGTGGTGGAAAATAGTTCTCGGCATACTGGCTGTCATAATCGTAGCAGCGCTGGGGTATGCCTATTATGTCGGTTTTTTTGCCAAAATAGCAGTTGAGGAAAAAGAAATGGGACCGTATGTTCTCGTTTATGAAGAGCACCGTGGCGCATACAAGGATATAGGCATTGTGATGGATAAGGTATATAAGTCGCTGTTAGCTGATGGCGTCGAGACTACGCGTGGCATGGGCATTTATTATAATAATCCGCAGAATACGCCGGAAGCGGATTTGCGGAGCATCGGAGGGTCTCTTATTGAGGAAAAAGATATGGACAAACTGCCGGTGCTTGAAAAAAAATATAAGGTTATGCGGATTGAAAAACAAAAATCTATTGTTGTTGAGTTTCCCTATATTAATCAATGGTCAATAATGGCCGGCGTGATGCGGGTATATTCGGTTATGAGCAAGTATATAGCCGATCATAATTATCAGACTAAAGAGATGGTGGAAATATATGATATGCCGAACGGAAAAATTCAATATATTATGGGGTTATGAAAATTGCGATTATCGGTCAGAAAACAGTGCCGTTCATAGGCGGCCGCGGAGGTGGCATTGAACGTCACGTTGAAGAACTGTCGACTAGGTTGGTGGCTGATGGCCACGAGGTGTTTGTTTATTCCCGGGGTTATTTGATGGAGAAAAAAATCAGAGAATATAAAGGGGTAAAGATACTGTATACACCTTCGATTCCAACAAAAAATCTGGATACAATAACGCACGTGTTATTTTCGACTCTGCATGTCTTGTTTAAAAAGGTTGATGTGATTCATTACCATGGAGTTGGGCCATCAACGCTTTCCTGGATTCCGCGGATATTCAAACCGCATACGAAGATAATAGTCACCTTCCACAGTATTGATCGCTTTCACAAAAAATGGGGTGCTTTTGCCCGGTGGTATTTGGGATTGGGCGAATGGACAGCTGTACATTTTCCCCATGCCTGCATAGCCGTCTCAAAATCAATCCAACAATATTGCCGGCACGTATTTAATAAAGAGGTTATTTATATTCCCAATGGCACCGACCTCCATAAAATTGGCGAAGCGCACGACAACAGAATTCGGCCTTTTGGGATCTCAAAAGACAGTTATATTTTGACTGTAGCTCGCCTGATAAAGCACAAGGGGATCCACTATCTCATTGAGGCTTATAAAAAATTGGAGAAAATTCATGGCACTGATCCAAAAAATTGGCCGGGAGGAGAGATCCGCAAGTTAACCATCGTTGGAGCTCCAAGCTATAGTGATGATTATCTTGATTATTTAAAAAAGATAGCGGCCGGGTCGTCAAATATCATTTTTGTCGGGTTCCAACAGGGTGAAACTCTGGCTCAGCTTTTTGCTAACGCATATTTGTATGTGCACCCATCGGAGGCGGAAGGGTTGTCGATTACCATTCTTGAAGCAATGAGTTATGGCACCTGCGTTCTGGTGAGCAATATTCCTGAGAATTTGGAGAGCATAGACCATGCCGGTTTTACTTTTGAATCCAAAAATGTTAATGATTTGTACGAGATGCTCGTTTATCTGTTAGATTTTCCGGAGTCGGTAAAAATGCATGGTGAGAAAGCGCTTACTTTTATAAAAAAGAATTTTAATTGGGGCGACATCGTCGCCGATATCGAAAAAGTTTATGCAAATAAGCAAGGGTGAAGTCGCGTCGCTACTTATAGTATTGGCGTCAATTATTATTGGTATAATTTTCTATCCGATGTTGCCTGAAAAGATGGCGAGTCATTGGGACGCCCTAGGTAATGTTAATGGGTACATGTCAAAGTTTTGGGGTATTTTTTTAGTGCCGATAATATCCGCGGTGATGTTTATTGTATTTTTAATTGTGCCGCGCATGGACCCGAAAAAAGAAAATATTGAAAAATTCAGGGTGCATTTTGACAGATTTATCATTTTACTTTTTTGCTTTTTACTGTATATATATTGCCTTACTCTGTGGTGGAATGTAGGTGGCAGGTTCGACATGGTAAAATTTCTGATTCCGGCTTTTGCGGCGCTGTTTTATTCTGTCGGGGTGATGATCGGTGAATCAAAAATGAATTTTTCCATCGGCATACGCACACCATGGACATTAAGCAACGAAGAAGTGTGGAAAAAAACGCACGATCTCGGCGCAAAGCTATTTAAAGCTGCCGGCCTGATTTCTCTGCTTACAATTTTTTTTCCGGCGGTCGCTATTTGGCTTGTAATAGTTGCCTCGCTGCTTGCGGCTCTAATACCTGTGGTATATTCGTATTTCGTTTATAAGAGCCAGGTTAAAAAATAGTAAAATAAAAAACATCCTGATATTTGTCGGGATGTTTTTTAATAACAGTTTAAAACTTGAACATGTCCCCCAGTTTTCCGATGAGAGGCAGTTTTTCCTGCTTGCCGTTGGCGGCATTTACGATGCCGAGGATGGCAAATACCAGAATTGCCAAACCGACCAGATTAAATATCCAATAGAAATTCCAGAGCCAATACCACGGCATCATCATGCGGATAATCCAAAGGATAACCGCTAGGCCGAAGATTATAATGCCTTGTTTCACGTGAAATTTTACAAACGGATCATTCTTGGCGTCGGTAAGAAGTGGGATGAAAAATAATATATAGGCAACTATTGCCATGCCGGAATTAGGCTGACCGCCGGCGGGATGGCTTGGGGCCGGAGTTTGTTGTGGCGCAGCCGGCTGTTGATTTGGTTGTTGTCCGTCCATATATAAAATAATTAATTAATAATGATTTATTCCGAAGCACCGACCTCGCCTTCGGTTTTAATAATGATTACTGTTATTTCCTGTTCATCCTTATTGTAGCCGATGGTGTAGGTGACTGAATTTTTTTGCGCCATGATAGTGGCTGACTCGCTTTGTTGCCCGGTGGTCATTATCGTGAATCCTTTATCCTCAAGTTCTTTGCTTAGATTATTTACATCATTTAAAGCAAGGAGTTTGGGCACCGTATATTGCACCACGCCCGAGCCGCTGTTCATACCCATATAACCGCTGGTGAAACCGGTGACTTTAGCATCATCAAATACTTTTTTTATGGCATCGCCAATTTCTGACGCCAGCTCGCTATGTGAACCACTGGCGATTTCAATGGTTTCAGCGTCTTTAAATTTATCAGCAGGACTCTTTTTTGCTTCAGCTTCTTCTTTTGCCGCCTCCTGAGCCATCTCATCGGCAAAACCAGCCATGCCCTTACCAAGCATATTGGCCGCGCTGCCATCCATGCCAAAACCCTTCAGTAGATTAGAGATAGCGCGCTGTTGCTGCCATCTGTGAAAAGCCCAATAGCCGCCGCCAATTACGATAACTGCGATAATCACGATTATCAGTGTTTTATTGTTTCCACCACCGCCCATTGGAGCTACCGGCTGTGTTACCGGAGGTGTTGGGGTTGTGTTATCCATAGAACAAAACGATATTTATGTTCCAAATATTGGTTGGAACAATTTATTAATAATATGCTCAGTTTACCATAGCCCCAGGAACCACGCAAGAAGAGGCGGGCGTTGACAAAATACAAAAAACGTGCTATGGTCTATGCGATATTAGTCGTTCAAAAACAACATTTCGACATCAGGAGGATTACATGACAGAAGAGAAAAAGCGTATTTTGATCATGGACGATGAAGAATCTATCCGGCGTATGTTCGAAAGGATGCTGTCACGGGAGTTTGATGTAGTGACAGTGGAAGACCGTTTTGATGCGGTCAATGTATATGCTGCTGGGCGCAGTAGCGGTGAACCGTTCGATCTCGTACTGCTTGACCTGGAGGGTAAGCACGACAAGAACGAGGGCAGGATTGCTGTCCACAATCTTCTCAGGGTCGACCAGGATGTCAAGGCAGTACTTCATTCAAGCAGAGTCTGCCAGTTCAGCGAGAACGAGATTCGCTCGTTCGGCTTCGTCGGCGCCATTCAGAAAGCGCAGTCGACGGGTGACTACCTTTCCGCTATCCGATCTTTCCTCTAATCTCCCGTGATACCTCCCAGGTTCTTTTCTTTGGCCAGCCGTCCGGCTGGCTTTTTTGTTGAAATAATATCCATAACTGGTATTATTACCTATATATGCGTGAAGCGACCTTATATACAAAAAAAACCGACAAAGCGGTTGAATGCTCCGCCTGCGCTTGGCGATGTAGAATCGCCGAAGGCAAAACCGGAGTTTGCGGCGTGCGTCAGAATATCGGCGGAAAATTATTTCTGCTTGTTTATGGCCGTGCAGTGTCCGCCAATATTGACCCGATTGAGAAGAAACCGCTTTATCATTTTTTGCCGGGAGAAAAGATATTTTCCATTGGTACGATCGGCTGCAATTTCGGCTGTGAGTTTTGCCAGAATTTTGATATTTCGCAGGCAAGTAGAGCCGGCGGGGCAGAAATAGATGTGGTGAAATCGGGTGACGAGTTGTCTCCGGAGGAGGCTGTTAATTTTTGCATTGAACATCGCATCCCGGCGATTGCTTTTACTTATAATGAGCCGGCGATTTTTGCCGAATATGCTGTTGAAGTGATGAGACTGGCAAAATCGCACGGCATTAAGGGTGTGTTTGTATCCAATGGGTATGAAACGCCGGAAGCTTTGGATTTTTTAGCGCCCTTCATAGACGCGTACAATATTGATCTGAAGGGATTTACGGAAAAATATTACCAAAAAATATGTAAAACAAAACTCGCGCCGGTGATTGCAACAATTCAAGAGATTTTTAGGCGCGGGGTATGGCTGGAGATTACCACTTTGCTCGTGCCGGGAGAAAATGACAGTGAAGGTGAGTTGCGTAATATTGCCGGGTTTATAAGAAACATTTCGCCAAATATTCCTTGGCATCTTTCCGCATTTTATCCGACTTATCAGATGACAGATCGTCCGGCTACGGCGCCTGAGAGTTTAACAAAAGCGTACCAAATAGGGAAAGAAGCCGGGTTGAGATATGTATATACCGGCAATATTTCTGATATGGAGATGAGTAAAACAATATGCCCGAAGTGCAATGAAGTGCTTATAGAACGCCATGGTTTTTCAGTGCAAAAAAATATTTTGGAAGATAATAGTTGTCCTTATTGCAGAGAAGAGATATCCGGAGTATGGAGGTAACAGTTAAAAAAATTATTGAATTCAATAATTAGAAGTATCAAAAATGTTAAACCCCCGATTGATATCGGGGGTTTATGTTAAGAACAGCTAAAGAGCCGGTCGTAGCTGGGGCGATTATTATTCCTCCTCGTCCCCCTCATCGTCTTCGTCGTCATCATCATCGCCCTCTTCGTCCTCCTCTTCTTCTTCGTCGTCTTCTACTGCGTCATCTTCCTCTTCTTCCTCCTCGGGGCCAAGGATACCAGTCGCGGTATTCATGGAAAATGCTCCTTTCCCTAGTTTGGGGGTTGAATGATTTTATCAAAAAAATATCACATTTTTAGGTTTTTGTCAATATTAAAACACCCCGGTTTTTTCGGGGTGTTTTAATATAATTTACCATTATTCTTCTGTCGGCGGCGGAACTTCGTCGCCGGCCGGAACCGTGTCCTCGCCTTCCAGCGGTTCGCCTTCCTCTGCTTTTTTGATGGTAGCTTTCTTAATTTCTTCTAATAACTTTGGGTTGGCGCGTAAATAGGATTTGGCTGTTTCTCTGCCAACGCCAAGTTTTTCCTCGCCAAACATATAACTGTTTCCTTTTTTATCAATTACTTTGTAATTTGTGGCTGTATCAAGCACATCGCCGGAAATGGATATGCCTTCGTTATACATAATGTCAAATTCGGTGGTAGTAAAAGGCGGGGCGACTTTATTTTTAACAACTTTCACTTTTACGCGGTTGCCGATAATTTTGTCGCCTTGTTTAATCTGAGCCGAGCGGCGTACCTCAATGCGAATTGATGAATAGAATTTTAGGGCGACGCCCCCGGTTGTGGTTTCCGGGTTGCCGAAGACAATTCCGATTTTCATGCGGGTTTGGTTGATAAAGATCAGTACGGTTTTTGACTTGGAGATAGCGCCGGTAAGTTTTCGTAAAGCCTGGCTCATCAGCCGCGCCTGTAAACCCATATGCGAATCACCCATATCACCTTCAATTTCCGCTTTTGGCACCAGCGCGGCCACAGAATCAACCACCACAATATCCACGGCATTTGACCTCACCAGTGTGTCCACAATTTCAAGCGCCTGTTCGCCGGTATCCGGTTGAGAAATTAATAATTCATCCACTTTGACACCGATTTTTCTTGCATAATCCGGATCAAGAGAGTGCTCTGCGTCCACAAAAGCCGCGATTCCGCCTAATTTTTGGACTTCGGCCACAATATGTTGCGCCAAAGTAGTTTTGCCGGATGCTTCCGGGCCATATATTTCCACTATGCGTCCGCGCGGTACGCCGCGCACGCCCAGCGCGATGTCAAGCGACAAACAGCCGGTGGGTACGGTATCAACCTGCATTATTTTGGATTCGCCGAATTTCATGATTGCCCCTTCACCAAATCTTGATTTGATTTGTTCAATCGCGCTTTCGGCCGCTTTTAATTTATTTTTTATTTCCTCGCTTACTTGTTTTGCCATAATTTTTCCATTTAGCGTTTATTAAAAAAATTATTTATACTCATTATTTGTGTGGCGCCATAGCCAATGCTTTTCACCACAATATGCCGGGTAACCGTGGATATTTTTCCGTGTTTTTTCGTGGCAGTAATTACAATGGTATTCAATCCGTCGGAAAGGTCAACCTGTAAGTTAAATCGTCCTTTTTCATCAGGCATTATTTCCTGGCCATTAATGGCCAGTTTGCATTCTTTTTCTGTTTCACCCTGCACAGCTACGGTCCGCTCAGTCATAGTGATACCTTCTGCCGGATTGTACACGATGAGACGCGGCGGTTCAAGCACCCGCTTAACTTGCCAGGCCAGATAGCCGGCAAAAAGCAAAATAAAGCAGGCAATCAGCAGGTTGCGGGCGAGAATAGAGATGGAGAAAAGCGGGGCGTTTCGCACGGACTGTTTTGGATGCACCACGTCAAGCCCTTTAAATCCATTTTCATTCATAAATTGTGTAGCGATCGCCTCCTCATCTAAGTGTAGGAATTTTGCGTATTCCTTTAAGTAGTTTTGTCTGAAAACCTTGGCTTTCGGCAATTCGTTAAAATGATTTTTTTCCAGTGCTTCAATATATTTTGCCGGCACGCGTATGGCATGGGCGGCGGTGGAGACGTTAACGCCAAAAGTTTCGCGCGCTTCGCGCAATTTCTGACCCAGCCGCGGTTTGGGCGGGTTCAATTTTTTGAAGCAGAATATTGACACAAATTATAGTTTTGTTTCCTCGTTACCCCCTTCGGCTGGCGCCTCATCTTCCTCCTCTGGCGAAACCTGTTCGGTTGTCCCTACCTCCGGTTCCGCTTCATCAAAAATCGTGCCGCCGGCATCCATTGTTACTTCGTCCGGAGATAGTTCTTCTTCCGGCTCCGGGGCAAGATGTTCGGTAAAAACCTCCCTGGGTTTAGCGCCATCCGCTGGTCCTACTATACCAGCTTCCTCCATCTCGTCAAGCAGGCGCGCTGCTCGCGCATATCCCACTTTCATACGGCGCTGCAAAAGCGACGCTGAGGCTTTTCCGGACTCAAATACAAGGGTTTTAGCTTCATCAAAAAGAGGATCGCGATCATCGCTCGGCCCACCAAATAGATTTAGAGTGCCCCCGATGGAGGAATCTTTTGAGACAATCGTTTCGTCATATATAGGCGGTTCATCGCCTTTAACGCAATCTACCACGCGCCTCATTTCTTCCTCAGATACGAATGCGCCTTGAATGCGTTTTGGTTTGGACAATTCAGCGGTTAAAAATAGCATGTCGCCGCGGCCAAGAAGTTTTTCCGCGCCTTGACAATCAAGGATGGTACGGGAGTCAATAAGCGAAGCTACGGAAAAAGCAATGCGCGCGGGAATGTTCGCTTTCATCAGGCCGGTGATAACTTCCACGCTCGGTCTTTGTGTGGCTACAACCAAGTGAATGCCGACAGCGCGCGCCATCTGAGCAATGCGGATGATCCCGGCTTCAACTTGAGAGGCGGCCATGGCCATCAAATCGGCAAGCTCGTCAATTACAAAAACAATATTCGGCATTTTTTCCGTGGAGCGTTTATTGTATGAGGTAATATCGCGGCAGCCGGCTGCGGCGAGTGCATCGAAACGGCGTTCCATTTCTCCGATTGTCCATTTTAGAGCCGCCACGGTTTTTGCCGGGTCGGTGATAACCGGAGTAAGTAAATGCGGGATGCCATTGTACAAAGTCAGCTCGACGCGTTTCGGATCAACCATAATAAAGCGCAAAGTCTCCGGCGAATTTTGATATAGTAAACTTAATATTACGGTGTTAATACACACTGTTTTTCCTGAGCCGGTGGTGCCGGCGATGAGCAGATGAGGCATTTTCGGCAAATCGGCAAACCATACTTTTCCGGCCACGTCTTTGCCTAGCGCTATCGTCATATTATGACTGCGGGTTTTGTGTTCATTGCTTTCGAGTAGTTCACGCAGCGTGACCATAGCCACTTTTTGGTTTGGCACTTCAATACCGACCAAAGATTTGCCCGGGATAGGCGCTTCAATGCGAATTGGGTGTGCAGCCAGCGCCAGAGACAGGTCATTTGACAAGCCGGTAATGCGTGTAAGTTTGACGCCTTTTGCCGGTTTCATTGAATATTGCGCTACTGACGGGCCAACGCGGATTTCCCCCATCTCCACATCAATTCCAAAATTATGGAAAGTGTCCCTGATTACTTCTGCGTTGCTTTTTATGTCTCCGGCTGTCGGCTTAGATTTTGAAGTGAAAAGCAAATCAAGCGTCGGCCAGTTGTAATTTGAATCTAAAGTAGTTGGCCTGGAAATTTCTTTGTTTGATATTTCTTCTTTTTCATTTTCAGTTTTTTGTTCCTTAGCAATTAAACGTTTTTCGAAAACAGGCCGATCTTCTTCGCCTTCTTCCTCACTTTCTTCGTCAACTTCATTTAATGATTGAGGTTTTTTTGTTTTTGCCGTTTCATATTCGCCCTCGATGCGCATTTCCAGTTTTTCATCATTCTTGAAACCGCCAAAAAATGCCACTATTTGTTTCCCAAACCAGCCGAATGCCAACAATATTTTTTTGTTCATGGCCACAAGTTCCGCCAGCGAAGTATTGAAAATAAAAATTACCGACATTAAAAGCAGGCCCGCCAAAATAATAAATCCGCCCCAGAAGCCGACATAATTTCCAAGCGGCCAGCCAAGTGCGAGCCCGGCGAGCCCGCCGCCATAGCCTTGCATTGCTATGTCAACCATTTCATTGGCCGGTTTATACAGATGTACGATTCCATTAAAGCTTAAAAAAAATAATATTGAACCGAGGATATGCGTTGACCGGTATTCATATTCAAGGTCTTTGATCAGGAGTATGGCAATAATGATCAGAATAACCGGGAATACATAGCGTACTTGTCCAAAAGTGAGGGCGAGCAGAGAATCTATAAATTTACCGGCCACTCCGGCCATATCAAAGAAACTCAATGTGGCGAGTCCGGCTACAACAAACAAAAGAATAGATAAAAGACCGTGGCTAATTTGCGGGCCAAGATTTTCACGGTGATGAGAGGGAATTTTATCTTTTGGTATTCGCGCCATAATTGAAACTATTTTACCATTTTCCGTCCGAACAGGCAATTAAAAAAACCGTCCCAAAATATGTTGGAGCGGTTCTTTCTTTTTTCTCCACGAAGCTGCGAAAAGAGCTGCATGTATTAAGTGACGAATCTTTTTAGATGCGTCACCCAAAAACAACTAAAAAAGTTGAAGAAGGGTGGAGAGAGATTGCTTCTAAAAGATGATTCGATTAAGACATCAGCTCCACCGCAGCTTCTTGAAGAAAAAAATTGTGAATGTTGTTAAATATTTTAGTAGTGAATAGCGTTAATGTCAAATGTGGATAAATATTGTTATTGCTGATTTTGGCGGATGCCCCTGCATACTTCAGAGAATGGAAGTATTTGAGGTAAACGGTCGCTTATTGTCTTCTCTGCACAATTTTTTGTTGCATTTTGTGCATTAGCTGTGGATAACTTTATTCATATATTTTGATATTTCGCTAGTTTAAGCCAAAAAGTGACATATTCTTGACAAATATTTATCCACCGTTCAAAGTTGACAATTAGCCATTTTTACGTTAAAATCAACCTACTTTCAATAATTTTACCGTTTCTGCCGGTTGGCAGAGCGGATAAAAATAGCCGTTTTTTGGCTAAGTGTGGCCATTTATCTCAAATAGATGAGCTGCGCGCAAGGTAAAAACAACCCCATGTCAACCTTGCTGGTAAACTAAAATACTATATTTTTCGCAAAAATTCCTGAACACAGGGGGATTTTTTTGTTCACTTTAAATAATAATCATTTACTTTATAAACTTTTATTCTTATGCCTTCATATAAGTATCGCGGAGTGACCCCGGAATTGCGCAGCTTTTTTACTCCGGTGAAAGATGCAATGTCATTTCCAGATTTGATTGAGCTTCAAAAAAATTCTTATGACCATTTTTTGAAGTTCGGCGCGAAGGAACTTTTTGAAGAAGTATCTCCGATTACAGATTTTTCGGAGAGAGATTTAGAATTATATCTGGAAGAATATTATTTGGACGAGCCGAAGTTCGATGAAATGGTTTGTCGCGACCGCAACATGACTTTTGAAGCGCCGCTTCGGGTAAACGCCCGTCTGACAAATAAAAAAACAGGACAGAGCAAAACTCAGGAAATATATTTGGGTGATATGCCTGTGATGACTGAGCGCGGCACTTTTATTGTCAATGGTATTGAGCGCGTGGTTGTGTCGCAACTTATTCGGTCGGCCGGTGTATTTTTTACCGGTGAAAATGTCCGCGGCCGGCGCTATTACGGAGCTAAAATTATTCCGAACCGCGGTGCATGGCTGGAAATCGAAACTGACATGAATAATGTGCTCTGGGTAAAGATCGATCGCAAGCGAAAAGTGGCTGTCACCTCGCTTTTGCGGGCTTTTGGCTATGACAGCGATGATAAATTACGCGAGCTTCTCAAGGACGCCAATGTCAATCCGCATGTTGATTATGTGGAATCCACTTTGGCTAAAGATCTGTCCAGAAATACCGATGATGGGCTGATTGAAGTGTATAAAAAAATTCGTCCGGGCGATTTAGCCACTGCGGATAATGCCAAGTCGCTCATCTACGCCATGTTTTTTAATTTTGACCGCTACGATTTATCTCCGGTCGGCGTTTACAAGTTTGATACAAAATTTGATCTTGGATTGTCATCCGAAGATTATCAGAAAAAAGAGAATCGTGTTTTTTCTCCGGAAAAACTTTTACTTGTCGTAAAAGAAGTTATCCGTTTAAATTCAACTCAGGAAGATCCGGATGATATCGACCACTTGGGAAATCGCCGCATCCGCGCAGTAGGTGAATTGGTGCAGAACCGTTTTCGTGTCGGCTTGGCCCGTATGGAGCGCGTGGTAAAAGATCGCATGAGCACTTATGAGATTGAGCAGCTCACGCCTAATAAACTGATTAATGCCCGTCCGGTTATTTCCGCGATTAAAGAATTTTTCATGAGTTCGCAATTGTCGCAATTCATGGATCAGATTAACGTATTGTCGGAATTGGAGCACAAGCGCCGTTTGTCAGCTCTCGGTCCGGGCGGTTTATCCCGCGACCGCGCCGGTTTTGAAGTGCGCGATGTACACAATACTCATTATGGCCGTATTTGCCCGATTGCCACGCCTGAAGGTCCGAATATTGGTTTGGTAAACCACCTTGCCAGTTTTGCCCGGGTGAATGAATTCGGATTTATTGAAACACCCTACAGAAAAGTTTTAAAGGAAGTTGCAAATGACGCCTTGCTTACTGAAGGAGAAACTTTGCGTGGCGATGTTGGCGGTTTTAAAGATGGAACTCAAATTACAAAAGAAGTGGCGAAGAAATTGAGTGTTATAAAAGACAAAATTATTCCGGTGAAGTCGCGAATGACCGGAGAAATTGTCTATTTAAATTCTTTTCGTGAAGAAAAATCCGTCACTGCTCCGGCCACCACCAAAGTGGATGAAAACGGATATTTTATTGATGAACTTGTTTCCGCCCGCATTTTTGGAAAACCGGGCGTTGTTCCTTCGGAAGATGTTGATTATATCGATGTATCTTCAAATCAAATTATTTCCGTGGCTACCGCCTGTATTCCGTTTTTGGAACACGATGACGCAACCCGCGCTTTAATGGGAACGAATATGCAGCGTCAGGCAGTGCCGTGCATAAAACCGGAGCCGCCCCTGGTTGGCACCGGAGTCGAGCGCGCTGCCGCGGAAAATTCCGGATATATTGTCAAAGCTCCGATGGACGGCGAGATTACGGAGTTAAATGGCAGCCAGATTGTGTTCACGGATAAAAAAGGCCAAGCTCATAAATTTCAGCTTAAAAAGTTTTTGCGGTCCAATGCCGCGACTTGCGTAAACCAGCATCCGGTAGTGAACATCGGCGATAAGGTAAAAAAAGGGCAAGCGCTGACAGACGGTCCGTGTATTAAAGACGGAGAACTTGCACTCGGTCAGAATGTGCTGGTTGCCTATATGATTTGGGACGGTTTCAATTATGAAGATGCGGTTATATTATCAGACCGCATCATGAAAAAGGACCGGTACACATCTATAAATATTGAGGACTATACTGTGGATGTGCGCGAGACGAAACTGGGTCCTGAACTTGTAACTTCCGATATTCCGAATGTTTCAGAAGAAAAATTAAAAAATCTTGATGCTGAAGGTATTGTCCGCATCGGCGCTGAAGTAAAATCCGGCGATATTTTGGTCGGCAAGATTACGCCGAAAGGGGAAACGGAATTAAGCGCCGAAGAAAAATTATTGCGCGCCATTTTTGGTGAGAAAGCGCGTGATGTCCGTGATTCATCTTTATATCTTGAACATGGAGAGCATGGCAAGGTAATTGATGTGCAGGTATTCTCCGCGGAAAATGGCGACAAGTTGGAACCGGGCGTGATCAAACAGGTCCGTGCCCGCGTGGCCGATATGCGTAAGGTGCAGGTGGGCGATAAAATGTCCGGCCGCCACGGCAACAAGGGTGTTATTTCACGTGTCGTTCCGGTTGAAGATATGCCGTTTTTGGATGATGGCACTCCGGTTGATGTTATCCTCTCGCCGCTCGGCGTTATTTCCCGTATGAACCTCGGCCAGATTTTGGAAAATCATATGGGGCTCGCGGCCAATGAACTCGGTTACAAAGTGGCCACTCCGGCGTTCAACGGTTTGACCGAAGAACAAATTAAGGCTGAGTTAAAAAAAGCCGGCTTTCCGCTCGATGGACAGTCAACCCTCTATGATGGACGCACCGGTGAGGCGTTCGATCACAAGGTGACGGTCGGTTATAACTACATGCTGAAACTCAACCACATGGTTGAAGACAAAATACACCAGCGCTCGATTGGTCCGTATTCTCTTATTACACAGCAGCCGCTCGGCGGCCGCGCGCAATCCGGCGGTCAGCGCTTTGGTGAGATGGAAGTTTGGGCAATTGAAGCATATGGCGCCGCGCATATCTTGCAGGAAATTTTAACCATCAAATCAGATGATGTACCGGGCCGCGCCAAAGCCTATGAAGCGATTATAAAAGGTGAAGATATAAAAGTGGTGAATGTTCCAGAATCATTCAATGTTCTTGTCCGCGAACTTAAAGGTTTGGGCTTGGACGTTGAACTCTTGAAGAGAGATGGCGCCGGGAATTATGCACCGGCAAAAAATGAACCGGCTGAGGCGCAAAAAGAGGTCGAAGCGCCGGCGAGAGCGGAGAAAGCCGAAGTGGTTGAATAATTCGTAATAACCAAAAATACAAATATATGTACAGAGATATTCAAAGCACTTTAGACTTCGACGCCATTCGCCTCAAAATCGCTTCGCCGGAAGTTATCCGTGGTTGGTCGCACGGTGAAGTGCGCAAGCCGGAAACAATAAATTACCGCACTCAAAAACCGGAAAAGGGCGGTTTGTTCGCCGAGGAAATTTTTGGCCCGACAAAAGATTGGGAGTGCTATTGCGGAAAATATAAAAAGATCAGATACAAAGGCATTGTCTGCGACAAATGCGGAGTAGAAGTTACCACCTCGCTTGTCCGGCGCGAGCGCATGGGGCATATTGAATTGGCTACCCCGGTCGCTCATATCTGGTTCTTGCGTTCCGTGCCGAGTAAAGTTGGTTTAGTTTTGGATCTTTCGGCTCAGGCATTGGAAAAGGTGATATATTTCGCATCTTTTATTATTACTAAAGTGGATGAAACCGGGAAGAAACAGACATTTGATTTATTGCGCCAAGAATTTAAGAGCAAGAAAAAACAAATTGAGAATGAAAATAATACTGAAGTGAAACAGGCCAATGAAAAGAAGGCCGGCGCTGCTGCCTTGGAAAAAATCCGTGAGGAAACCGACCGAAAAACAAAAGCGCTGGAAGCCGATTTTCAAGCTGCCGACAAAGAACTGCGCGAGCTTAGCGTTCTTCACATTATTTCCGAAAACAAATATCAGGAGCTTTCTTTGCGCTATGGCCATTTGTTTGAAGCGGGGATCGGAGCCGAAGCGGTTTTTGAACTTCTTTCCCGCGTAAACCTTGAAGAAACAATAAAACATTTAACTGATGAGCAGGCCACCGTGAAGGGGGCAAAATTGGAGAGAATTATCCGCCGAAAAAAACTGCTCAAGAGCTTAATGATGAACCAGATTCGCCCGGAATGGATGGTGATGAAGTGCATCCCGGTTATTCCGCCGGATTTGCGCCCAATGGTAGCGCTTGACGGCGGTCGTTTTGCCACATCCGATCTTAACGATTTGTACCGTCGCGTTATCAACCGCAATAACCGTTTGACTCGGTTGATTGAACTCAATGCGCCAGAGGTTATCTGCCGCAATGAAAAACGCATGTTACAGGAAGCCGTTGACGCTTTGATTGATAACAACGCGCGCCACGCAAAAACCGTAACCGCTTCTACCGGCCAAAAGAGACAGCTGCGCTCGCTCGCTGATATTTTAAAAGGCAAGCAGGGCCGTTTTCGGCAGAATCTTCTCGGGAAGCGCGTTGACTATTCCGGCCGCTCGGTTATCGTGGTCGGCCCGAATTTGAATATTGATGAGTGTGGCTTGCCCAAACGCATGGCGCTGGAACTTTTTAAACCGTTTATCATGGCGGAGATTATTAAGCGCGAGCTGGCTCACAATGTGCGCAGTGCCGGCCGATTTATTGAATCAGAGCGTGATGAGGTGTGGGATATTTTGGAAGGATTGACTCAGACCACCCGCGTGCTATTGAACCGTGCGCCTACCCTGCATCGCCTTGGTATTCAGGCCTTTCATCCGCGTCTGATTGAAGGCAACGCTATCCAGCTTCACCCGCTTGTTTGTACCGCGTTCAACGCCGACTTTGACGGCGATCAGATGGCCGTGCACTTGCCACTTTCAAAAGAAGCGCGCTGGGAAGCGGACAATCTCATGGCCGCTGAAAAAAATATTTTGAAGCCGGCAACCGGCGCCCCGGTTATTGCGCCGAACCAGGACATTGTTCTCGGCTGTTATTATTTGACTCGGGCAGATGATGCTGAGACAAAATTAGTGAAAACATTTTCGACCGAAAAAGAAGCGGTGCTTGCTTATAAGAGTCGTGTTATAGCTTTGCACCAAAAAATTAAAGTTCGTTTCACAGATTTATCCAAGTTCACTGAAGAGCAGGGGTCAATTATTGAAACATCTATCGGACGCATTCTATTGAATGCCGCCATGCCTGATAAGATGCCATACTACAACGAACTGATTAATAAAAAGAAACTCGGAAAGATTATTTCCCTGCATTTGGAATATTATGGGCAGGAGAAGACTGCGTTGTTTTTGGATGAATTGAAAAATCTTGGTTTTCGCTATGCCACAAAAGCCGGTTATTCTCTCGGCATGGACGACTTCCCGAAAATAGTTGAAAAAGACCCGATTATTAAAGAGGCCGACGGCAGGGTCCAGCAGGTGGAAGAACAATACCAGGAAGGTTTGCTTACTCAAGCCGAACGCCATCAAAAAATCGTTGAAATTTGGGCGGAGACAAAGGACAAGGTGGTTACCGGCGTTCAGGGACTTTTGGATGTGAACGGTCCGGTATACGCCATGATTGAATCCGGCGCCCGCGGTTCCTGGGGGCAGCTTGGCCAGGTTATTGGTATGAAAGGTCCGGTGGCTTCTCCGTCAGGCGACGTTATCGAGCTCCCGGTCAAGGGCAACTTCAAAGAGGGTTTTTCCGCAATTGAATACTTTATTTCTTCACACGGTACCAGAAAGGGTTTGTCCGATACTGCCTTGCGTACCTCCGGCGCCGGCTACTTAACCAGACGCTTGGTGGATGTCGCTCAAGATGTAGTTGTATTAGAAGAAGATTGCGGCGACAATGTCGGCGAAATATTTACCGCCGACCAGTCGCAGGAAATGGGAGAAAAATTATCAGAACGCATCTGGGGTCGTTATACTTTGGAAGATATTAAAGCCGGCAATAAAATGTTGGTTAAAGCGGGTGAGGTCATTGATGAAAAGGCGGCTCGGTTGATTGATGAAAACAAGGTTAAATCAGTGCATGTGAGAAGCGTATTGCAGTGCAAATTACCCAAGGGCGTCTGCCAGAAGTGTTATGGTTTTGACCTGTCTTACAACAAACCGGCGGAACTGGGCACTGCCGTAGGTATCATCGCCGCTCAATCAATTGGAGAGCCGGGCACCCAGCTTACGCTCCGCACCTTCCACACCGGTGGTGTGGCCGGATCGGATATCACCCAGGGCTTGCCCCGCGTAGAAGAATTATTTGAATGCCGCAATCCAAAACATCAGGCGTTTCTGGCCGATGTTGACGGTTCAATAGAGATTGAAGACGCGGACGGAAAGATTATCACTTCGCCTTCCGGCAAGAAAATTTTTGAAGGCCGACGCGGACAAAAAATTATTAAAATCCATTTTGAAGGAATGGATGAAACAAAAATTAAATTTGCGGCCGAGGATGAGGTTCTGGTGAAAGACGGAGAAATGGTTGACACCGATACTGTGCTTGTGGTGCGTGGATCTTCCGGCGATGAAGTGAAAGCCAAATATCCCAGCCAAGTTAAAGTGGGCAAAAATACCATGATCCTATCATACAATGGCCCGAAGGTGCGCGAATACATTATTCCGCTCGGGTATAAAATGTATGTGAAGACCGGTGACAAAGTGGAAAAGGGCGATCAACTTACCGATGGTTCGGTGAATTTACACGAATTGTTTGATCTCAAAGGCCGTGCCGCTGTTCAGCGCTATGTGCTTGAAGAAACCCAGAATATTTATTCGTCTCAAGGCCAGAAAGTGAATGATAAGCATATGGAGTTGGTTATCAAGCAAATGTTCAGTCGTGTATATGTTGAAGATGCCGGTGATACTGATTTGCTTCCGGGTGAGGTGGTAGAAAAAGCGCAGTTGGACTTTTCTAACCGCTTGGCACGCAAGGATGGAGGCAAAGAGGCAACTGCTCGCGAGCTTTTACTTGGCATTTCTCGCGTATCTCTCTCCACCCAGAGCTTCTTGTCTGCTGCATCGTTTCAAGAAACTGCCCGCGTGCTTATTAACACCGCTATTACCGGTAAGATTGACTATCTGGAAGGATTGAAAGAGAACGTCATTATCGGCCGGCTGATTCCGTCCGGTACGGGGTTCAAGAAATAAGGTTTCAAATAAAAAGGCTCCGCCTCAATCGGGGCTTTTTTATTTGCTTGATTTTTAACGGTCTTAACAGTAAGATATAGAAACAAATCAAAATATTTCTATGAGTGGTCATTCCAAGTGGCACAATATACAAGCACGCAAGGGGAAGCAGGATGCTTTGCGCAGTAATATGTTCACCAAAGCGGCGAAGGTTATTTCGGTTGCGGCCGGTAAGGGCGGCGGTGATCCGGTGATGAATTTTTCATTGCGTTTGGCCATTGAAAAGGCCAAGGCCGCCGGAATGCCGAAAGATAATATTGAGCGGGCAATCATGAAGGGCACGGGTGAATCCGGCGATGGTGTGCGGATGGAGGAAATAATGTATGAGGGTTATGGACCGTCCGGAGTGGCTCTGCTAATTAAGACAGTGACTGACAATAAGAACCGCACCGTTCCAGATATCAAGCATATGTTGTCGGACAGCGGGGGTTCGCTCGGAAATTCCGGTTCGGTTTTATGGATGTTCAACCAGTTCGGTTGGGCGCAAATATCCGGCGAACAATTGGGCTCGATGAGCCGCGACGATTTTGAGCTTGCGATGATTGATGCCGGTGCCGAAGATATACAAAATGGCGAAGAAGGAATGGTTGATATAAAAACCAAGGTTGAGAATTTCAAGAAAGTTTTAGATAAATTGAATGAGCTGGGGATAGAACCAAAAGATTCCGGTTTGATCTGGGAGGCAAAAGATAAGGTAATCGCGAGTCCTGAACTGCAAACAAAATTGGAAAATTTGTTTGGCGAGTTTGAGGCGAATGACGATATCGAAGATTGGTATACCAATGCGGAGTGAATTTTTATGACTCACTCACCGAACATTTATTTCGGACACGGGTCAACTCATCTGCGGACTCGTTGCCCTAACGCTCGCGCCGGATATGACGCCGTCGCTCTGCGATTGTCCTCAATAAAAATTCGGCTCGCTTGTCACGATTAGAAGACCTATAAATTTCTATGAAAGAGATAATTATCGGAATTGACCCTGGCTATGGCCGAATTGGCTACGGCGTGATTATTAAAGACAGCGTGAAGGGATGGTTGCCGCGCGCTTATGGCTGTATTGAAACGCCGGTGAATGGAGTATTTGTGGAGAGAATTGCTGAACTGCATTCGCAGCTGGTGCATCTTATCAAAAAATATAAACCGACGCGGATGGCAGTGGAAGATTTGTTTTTTTTCAAAAACGTCAAAACAGCCATTAAAGTTGGACAGGCGAGAGGGGTGATTCTTTTGACAGCGGTGGAAAATAATTTGCCGGTGGATGAGTTCACCCCGCTTCAGGTTAAGCAGGCAATTACCGGCTATGGCAGAGCCGAAAAAGGGCAGATGCAAAAAATGGTTGCTGCGATACTAGGGCTTCCCGGGAAAATAAAATCGGACGATGCGGCCGACGCGCTCGCCGTCGCTCTCTGTGCAGGGCAGTCGCTTTGGAAAAAGAAATTACTCAAATAAACTCTGCGGAGTATTTTATCTGCGCTTCGCTCGGAAAAAGCAAATAATGTTTTCTTTTTCTCTCACTCTGCTTGATAATAAAAACATCCGCCAGTTGGCGGATGTTTTTTAATATCTAGTAATTTTCCACAAACAGTTCGAAGAAAGCTTGCGGGTGCAGACAAGACGGACATTTGTCCGGCGCTCTTTCACCCTCGTGCAGATAGCCGCAGTTTTCACATTTCCACGTCATCTTTTCGCCGCGGACAAATACTTTTCCGTTTTCCAGATTACCGTATAGTTTTATATATCTTGCTTCGTGCGCTTTTTCTACCGTGGCGATAGCGCGGAATGTTTTGGCGATTTCCTCGAAACCTTCTTTTTCGGCGATGTCCGCAAATTCCGGATAAAGCTTGGTCCATTCCTCGTTTTCACCGGCTGCGGCTGCTTTCAAGTTTTCCAAAGTTGTTCCAATTCTTCCGGCCGGATAAGTGGCGACAATTTCCACCGGTCCACCTTCCAAGTATTTAAAAAACCTCTTAGCGTGTTCCTTTTCGTTGAGTGCAGTTTCAGTAAACAGCGCACCAATTTGCTCCAGCTCGTCTTTTTTTGCCTGGCTGGCAAAATAATCGTAGCGCATGCGTGCTTGCGATTCGCCGGCAAACGCTTTGAGCAAATTCTGCTCTGTTTTAGATCCTTTAAGTGTTGGCATAATATTTAATAATTAATTTTTTTCCGCTTTAATAAAAATATAGTCAATAACACCGTGTCGGTAGCCGTAACCCAGAAGCCACGAGATGAAGGAAAGGCCGACTCCAAGCGGAAGCCCTCTGGTCCTCACAGCGCGTAACATAGATTTCATCCGCGTGTTATACCTGGCAAATGCCGGAAAAACTTTGTCGCCAATGCGCAGACATTTTTCAACTTTAAAACCTGCCTGGTGCAATTGTTCGCAGTATTTATCCACGTTCACCCAGTTTGCCTTTGGCATGTGCCAGTGTTGCGAACCCAATTCAGTCATTTTTTTCACTAAATAGTTTTTGCCGGCGGCAACCGGATCAAAAGTGATATCAGTTAGCATTAACTTGCCCTTGTGTTTCAGCACGCGGTAGCATTCTTTAAAAAAGTCGGCCCGGGTATTAAAGTGAGCTGGCCCCTCAATGCCGACAATGTGGCTAAAAAATTCATTTTGATAGCCGGTCTGGCAGGCGTCTTTCTTTTCAAACTTCAACTTGTCTTCCAGATGTTTTTGTTCCGCCCGCTTTTTTGCAAAATCAATGTGCGCTTGGGTGATATCTATACAGCGCATCTCTTTCGGTTTTATTGCATCAAAGAAACGGAACGACTCGGCGCTGTATCCGCAGGCAACGTCAAGTACATTTTCCGGATTTTCAATTTTTGCTTCTTCCAGAAAGAAATTTACCAGATTCTCCGCCGCATCAAAATACTCTTTTGTATCTTTGTCCCAATAGCCAAAAGAAAGATAACCGCCTGCTTCAAGAGCGCGGATTTTTGAACCGTGAGAATAAAATCGCTCCACTTTGTTTTCGTGAGTTATACTTTTCATGCCTTTCTGCATAATATTTTACACTCTGATTGTATCAAAAATGAGTGTATTAGGCAATTGTGACCGGAGGAGAAATTGTATTAAAGAAAGAAGCCGTCTTTTCTGAAGATAATGGCGTCGAAGCTATGAAGTGCTATTTTTTCTTTTTTGTCGATTTTTTAGTCGAGATTTTTGCTTTTATCGGACTTTTTTTTGCTTCTTTAACCTCTTTTTTTTCTTGCACAACTTCTTTAATTTCTTTTTCTTTTGTTCCACCCGCCAAAGCATGCAAAATCTTGTCCAACTTGGTGTTTAACATTTCAAATTGTTGCTTGTAATTTGCCCCGCCTTTCTCACCGCTTCCGGTACCGCCAGCACTATTTTTTCCAAAACAAGCATCGCAAAAAACAGATTTGCCCGGCATCGGTTTGAAAGGTACCCGGCATTTTGTTCCGCATTTGGCGCAAACGGCTTCGTGCATCTGTTTATCATCAAATCTTGGACGGTCAAATTTATTGCCGCCAAAATTATCTCTTTTGCCTCCGCCTTGCTTCTCAAAACAGGCACTGCAAAAAACCGGCCTGTCTCCGGTAGGTCTAAAAGGAATTTCGCATTCTTTTCCGCAATCACTGCAGGTAGCTTTGTGCATTTGGGGTCTGCCGCCACCGAAACTACCTCTGTTTCCACCACCAAAACCGCCCCTGTTTCCACCGCCAAAAGACCTCCCGCCAAAGCCGAATTTCTTATTTCCGTCCGGTTTATTTCCTCGACTAAAAGTTCCCATATTTTTCAATAAATGAGTTATATTTACCACAAATCACATCTTAGCATAATTACGAGAAATAATCAATGGTTAAGCCTATTGATATATTATCCAAAATCTTTTACTGTACAAGGCACTATGCGAGTTCCCATCCGTAAACCTGGTATTTATACCCACTTAAAACCCGATCCGTTCATCACCCGGGAGCGTTTTGATGAACTTTCCCGTAAGCTGGAGAGGTTAAAAAAAGTTACTCGTCCGCCGGCTATGGAAGAAGTTAAGCGTTTGTCTCTAACAGGTGACTATTCGGAAAATCACGCTTATCAACACGCCAAAGGACGTTTGCGCGGGATAAATCAGCGTATTCTGGATATTGAATATGAGTTGACGCGGGCGCAAATTATTGATATGAGCAAACATGGCAAAACAGTAGTTTTGGGCAGTATTGTGACAGTGGTAACCGGTGGGAAGGCCAAAATTTATCAAATTTTGGGCTCTACGCAAACCGATCCGACTAAAGGTGTAATTTCCCACAATTCTCCGCTTGGGGTCGCTCTAATGGGCCGGAGCGCAGGTGAGGAGGTAGAGGTAAAATTGAAAGATAAAACCGTAAAATACAAAATAACTAAAATCGAGTAAACAAAAAGGCCGGATAGAAATCCCGCCTTTTTTGTTTACCGCGTTAAGAATTCATTTTTAAGCCGTATCAAAGCTTCTATCGTGGATAAAGATTATTTATACCCAAAAGAAAGTTTGTTTAATACTTGCTGTGTTTCGAGTTTAGGATTTGTGATAACCCATTTGTAGAGGAGCGGAGAAACAAGAATAGAAAGAACTATGTTGCCGCCCAGATGATATAGGGTAAATGGAATTTGACCGGTAAATGTCGTCATGAATGGCTGGTGAAAAAGTAGCATTCCAATTCCTATGCCGGTAATTGCATCGTAAATTAGTGTTGCGATAATTGAAAATCCCACATAATGCCGTATTTTATTTTCTTTGTTTTTGAAATACAGGCCTGCAGAAATTCCTAACAATGCGTATGTGCCGGCGGTTACCAGTGACCATATGCCAAGTGTTCCTGTTAGGATATCAAAGCTGAATATGGCTAATAAACAAAATATCATACCGGACAGCCAGCCCCATTTTTTTGAGAAAGGCATCATTGTCGACATTATCGGTTCAACATTTGGCGGGTGTGGTAGTAATCTCAAAGCGATTACTGTCAAAAGACCAATGGTATATTTTATGATGTTTTGTGGCATTTTCATATTTTTAATTAAATTTTCGTTAGAATATTATTTATACTTCATTAACGGGAAAATTGCAACTTTACATCAGCTAATTGGATTTTATCACAAGTTGCTGTGAATGTGATTAAAAGAAAATTATTTTCGCTCTTTCATTTGGCCGTCTAAGCCGCCATATGATATTTCCGGTAAGGTAATTGATGCAAAGCGTTGGTCTGCCTGTTTAGGGATTGGAGCGGTAATATCTTTCAATTTTGGACTGCCCGGCTTTGCCGGTTCTTGCCTGACTATCTGCATATGAACATCGCCACCGACAAATCCAAGCGTAACATGAAAATCCTTTTTTGGTAGTCCGACCTTCGAGCGAAATTCTTGCAATGCTGGCATATCAAGGGCGATAAAAGCAGTTTTTTTAACTTTATCAACTTCCCGCATTTTATATTGCGATGAAGCCCCGTCGATAAAACCAATTCCCTTTACAATAACGCCATCACCTTTTTGGACTTGGGCGTTGATTTGCTGTAATTCGGCAAGAGTTGCATCATCAAGAGTGTTTAAAATCTTGCTCTCGGTTGGACCGATAATAGTTAAATGATAGCCGTCCGGTCGAGGTTGTAAATCTGCGCCAGTTTCTTGTTTTATTGCTTCTAAGGCAGGCCCGAAATCAGCCTTGAGTTCCATTTCCAACGTTTGCATATTTGTTAGCCGTTCACGAGTGAGTTCGGAGTGTCCTTTATGTTCAGGCGCGGTTTTCTGCGTGTGTTTACACCCTATATGTATTGGTGTACCGCACACAGAACAACTGTTTATGACTTGTGTTTCTTTTGTCATATTATCTATTTGGTGATAAATCTTTTGATCAATCTATGAGTGACAAAGCCTAATACTGCGCCGACAAGAACGCCCACGATTAATCCGAAATCACCACAAGATTCATAACCGCGCAGACCAAACATATTGCAGCAAAAACAATCACAGCTTTTTCCGGTTACATCACAATTATTACCGCCGTAACCTGCAAACCGGAGTAATCCTATTAATCCGAAGATTAAAGCGCCTGCGATTGCAGATAGCACTGGAAAAAAAATTCTTTTCATAGGGTTTTGGAGTTAAGACAAATACATTGCTTAACTACCCTTATCATAACTTGTAGCCGAAATGGCCAAGATATGATAAAATTTTGAGTAAATTGGGGTTATATTCCAGGGGGATATAATGGATTAAATATATCAAATTTTATGGGGGAGGGCAACAAGTTGGATAATCTGGCTCGAGAGCTAATAATTCGTAATTATAGCCAAAAAACCGCAGGGACTCACAATAAATATATGGAAAAATTTGTTTTAGTTCTACCTGATATTCGTAGCGCTCACAATGTGGGGGCCATGTTTCGGACCGCCGATGGCGCTGGCGTGGACAAGATTTTTTTGTGCGGATATACCGCCCGGCCGCCACATACGCAACTAGATAAAGTATCGCTCGGAGCGGAAAAATGGGTGTTATGGGAGTATCACAAACAGACCTGGCGTCTGCTTACTCAATTGCGCGAAAAGGGGTATAATATAGTGGCTTTGGAGCAAACCAAAAAAAGCATTGATTTATTCAAATGGAAACCAAAATTTCCGCTGGCACTCGTAGTTGGAAATGAAAAAACCGGGGTGACCAAGGGATTGCTCAAATACTGTGACACAAGCGTAGTTATACCGATGAAAGGCCGTAAAACGAGCCTAAATGTGAGTGTGGCCGCGGGTGTTGCTACGTATTATATTGGACATCGTCTATAAATAAATTATTCATCTATCCGATGGGATTGCCGCGTCGCGCCTCCGGCGCTCCTCGCAATGACAAAAAAATATGTCAAAACACACACTATCAATTTTTAGGATTTTGCTCGCCAACTTACCGCCGCTATTTCCGGCGGAGATTGCTGGAAAAATGAAAAGCGCTTTGGAGCAGCTGGAAAACAATCCGCAGGTGACTCTGGAGATGGTTGAAGATACAATGATAAAATTCGGCTATGATCTGTGGCCATGGAACGAATCTTTCCGGGAGTTTTTAGGAGTAAATGAAGGCCGTTTGGGCGAACAATTTTTTCTTTCGCACATTGAGCCGGCGCTTGGGAGTCACTATATGAAATATAAGGAGTACGGGTTGTCATGGCGCGATTTGTATTCCGGCAGAGCGGCAGAATATTATAACAGCGATGAGCGCCAGGAATTGTCGCGGGCATTGGTTGAAACAAAAAATGATTTGATCAGATTTACTGACAGGGAGTTGGTCGGTTTGAATAAAGACAAGTATCTGGCTCGCGTGGCTGAATTTAAAAAAATTATTGGCGAGATAAAGGCGCTGCTTGGTCATTTGCGCGATATGGCAAGCGAAGAGCAATATCACCCGATATTGGCCGATGAAATGCGGGGACGAGTGCGCAGTTTTGAAATGGGTATGTGTTTGCTAGGTCCGACTTTCAGTGTGGATGAGGTAATGCGCTCTGTAGAATTTTTTATTGACAGAAAAATGCATTTGAATTTGATGCGGGGGATGGATAAACCGGCGCTGGCAAATGTTTACGAGTAAAAGATTAGCTATGAAGCAGATTTTGTTCATAATAGCCCACGAAGGATTCCAGCCGATTGAATATTACGCGGCAAAGGCGGTATTGGAGACGGGCGAGCAAAAAATATTGACAGCGAGTGATGGCGAAGGCGAAGCCAGCCCGGCCTATGATGGAGCGCCGGCCAAAATTGACGCTTCTGTCACCGACGCTAAGGCAGTTGATTATGACGGAGTGTTTGTGGTGGGAGGTCCGGGAGCCATCGATCATTTGGACAATGAAAATGTTTACCGTTTGGTTCGGGAAGCGGCAGAGAATGGCTTACTATATGGCGCTATATGCATTGCCACGCGCATCTTGTCTCATGCTGGGGTGTTGAAAGGCAAGAAAGCAACCGGTTGGGATGGAGACAATGAACTGGGAGGAATTATTGAGGCAGGCGGTGGCGAATACGTGCGTGAGCCGGTGGTTACGGACGGAAAGATGGTGACAGCGACCGGTCCGAAGGCGGCTGAAGAGTGGGGGAAAGCGATCTTGCGTCTTTGTTAGATATAAAAATAGGAGGGGCCGCCCCGCATTTTGCGGGACGGCCTTTTTGCATGTGCATAACTTCTTGATTTTGGTAAAAAATGCCCATTTTATGCCTATTTGCCCGCTGTTTCAACTTTTGCTATAATACTATTCGCCCACTATATATAGTGTCTAAAAAATATTTTAATCCCCACATCTAGTATTTATACCTATGCTTACTGCCGTTGCCACCAAGGTTTGGGAGACTGACAGCGATTTTCGCTATAACCCCGAAAAAGGCCTGCGTTTTTCCCGACATTATACCCAGGAAGGGGTCAATGTTTTTGATATGTTTGAGTATGACCTGCGGCCTTCAGTGATACGCGAGCCAAGCGGCAAGGTAATTTTTGAAATGAAGGAAGTTGAGGTGCCTTTAAGCTGGTCGCAGGTGGCTACGGACATTTTGGCACAGAAATATTTCCGCAAAGCCGGTGTACCGCAGTACTTTCCTGATGGAACGCCCCAAATAGAAATTGATGGTTCGCCGGTGCTTGGTCCGGAAACCAGTGTTAAGCAGGTGATGCATCGTTTGGCCGGCACGTGGCGTTATTGGGGAGAGAAGTATGGATATTTTGCTTCGCCAAAAGACGCGGAAATTTTTTATGATGAGCTGACATATACATTGCTCGCACAAATGGTAGCGCCCAATTCTCCGCAATGGTTTAACACCGGTCTGAACTGGGCGCATGGTATCAATGGTCCGTCGCAAGGACATTACTATGCGGATCCGGAAACCGGAGAGATATTAAAGTCAGATGACTCCTATACCCACCCTCAGCCGCACGCTTGTTTTATCCAGTCGGTAAAAGATGATTTGGTAAACGAGGGCGGTATTATGGATTTATGGGTGCGAGAAGCGCGGCTTTTTAAATATGGCAGCGGCACAGGTACGAATTTTTCAAATTTGCGCGGTAAAGGAGAAAAACTTTCCGGCGGTGGAACTTCTTCCGGTCTGATGAGCTGGCTTAAAATTGGCGACCGGGCGGCCGGCGCGATTAAATCCGGCGGTACAACCAGACGCGCCGCCAAGATGGTAATATTAAATGTTGATCATCCTGATATTGAAGAGTTTGTTGATTGGAAAGTTCAGGAAGAAAAAAAGGTAGCCGCTTTGGTTGCGGCCGGGTATGATGCATCATATGAATCCGAGGCTTATCAAACCGTTTCGGGACAAAATTCCAACAACACGGTACGCGTAACACAGGATTATTTAGAAGCAGTGGAGAGGGGAGATGATTGGCACTTGCGCTGGTGTACTTCAAGAGAAGTGGCGCGCACGGTTAAGTCAAAAGATCTTTGGGATAAAATTACCAAAGCGGCCTGGTCTTGCGCCGACCCTGGTCTGCAATTTGATACTACGATCAATGATTGGCACACCTGTCCGAATTCCGGGCGTATTAATGCTTCCAATCCTTGCAGTGAGTACATGTTTTTAGATGATACCGCCTGTAATCTGGCGTCAATAAACTTGGCGCATTATTTCAATAGTGAAACCGGTAAGTTTGATGTGGAAAGCTTTCGCTATACTGTCCGTATTTGGACCGTGGTGCTTGAAATCAGTGTGCTCATGGCCCAGTATCCGAGCAAAGAGATCGCCGGTGGAAGTTACAATTTCCGCACGCTCGGTTTGGGGCATGCCAATGTCGGCAGTGTGCTGATGATGGCGGGTATCCCGTATGATTCTATTGAAGCAATGGGTTTCGCCGGAGCGATTACCGCAATTATGACCGGCGAGTCGTACGCCACTTCCGCTGAGATGGCTAAATTTCTCGGACCATTTCCCAAGTATGAAGAAAATCGTGAAGCGATGCTGCGTGTTATTCGCAATCATCGTCATGCGGCCTACAACGCGGCAGCCACTGATTATGAAGGATTATCAGTAACTCCCCATGGCCTCGACCAAGCACATACACCGGCATATCTCGCGGCCGCAGCACGTGAGAGTTGGGACAAAGCGTTGGTTCGCGGAGAAAAATACGGTTTCCGCAATGCGCAGACAACCGTGCTCGCACCAACCGGTACTATTGGCCTGCTTATGGACTGCTCCACTACAGGCGTGGAACCGGATTTTGCTTTGGTAAAATTCAAAAAATTGGCTGGTGGCGGATATTTTAAGATTGTGAATGAAGCGGTGCCCGCGGCTTTGAAAAATCTGAATTATACCGATGATCAAATTATTGATATTACGGCATACATGAAGGGGCATGGATCTCTGAAGGGTTCTCCCGGCATTAATCATGAGTCGCTGGTGGAAAAAGGTTTTACCGGAGAAGATTTGGCAAAGATTGAAGCGGCGTTACCTTCGGTTTTTGATCTGACATATGCTTTAAATATTTGGTCGCTGGGTGAAGAATGCTACAAGCGTTTGGGGTTCTCTGCCGAACAGGCGCGTGATGCGAATTTCAATGTGCTCGCCGGCTTGGGGTTCTCGGCCGAACAAATTAACGCGGCTAATGATTTTGTTTGCGGTACGATGACGATTGAGGGCGCGCCTCATTTGCGGGTGGAAGACTATCCGGTTTTTGACACCGCCAACAGAAACGGGAAAAAAGGAGAAAGATATATTCATTATTTGGGCCATATAAAAATGATGGCGGCGGTGCAGCCGTTTTTATCAGGCGCGATTTCCAAAACAATAAACATGCCGAATGAAGCGACGGTGGAGGATATCAAAACCGCCTATATGACATCCTGGAAGCTTGGAGTGAAAGCCAATGCTATATACCGCGATGGCTGTAAATTGTCTCAACCGCTTTCCACATCAAAAGAAAAAGAGAAGACAGCGGAAAAAGAGGCGGAGCCGGTGGTGATCAGCACGGCCGCCAGCCAGGCCGAACTTCTACCGTCAAAAGATTTTAAATATAGCTTATCGAGCAGCAGCGAAACGGTGGTCAATCAGATTGTTGATGAGGCGGTGGTTCAGGTGAAATACGCGCATGATGGCACTTCGCAGGGCACAAGAATTTATATTCACGGCGAGCAGCGCCAGCTGCCGTACAAGCGCAGCGGCTTGACCATCCGAGTGAAGGTAATGGGACAAAAAGTGTTTTTGCGCACTGGCGAATATCCAGACGGAAAGCTCGGTGAAATATTTATTGATATGTATAAGGAAGGAGCGGCCTTCAGAAGTTTGCTGAATATGTTTGCCATTTCCATTTCTACCGGCTTACAATATGGCATTCCGCTTGAAGAATATGTGAGTAAATTTACTTTTACCAGATTTGAACCGGCCGGGATGACCGATCATCCGAACATAAAGTTTTGCACTTCGGTCATTGATTTGGTTTTTAGAATATTGGGCATGGAGTATTTAGGCCGGATGGATTTTGTTCAGGTTAAACCGCAGGGTATACAAAAAAACCGCGCTGAGCAGATTGCGAAAATGATTTCTGAGGCGCAGGGCCAATCAATGCTTGAGTTGCAGAAAAAGGATGATGATGAAGTGGAAAAAGAAAAAATTATTCTTAAAGACCAGGTTTTGAAATCGCAGATGGATACTACGGTTACGAATACTGTGGCGGAAGAGACCAAAGCCGAAGCAGCTGTTACCGGCGCTAACCAACAGCTTTCCGGCATGATGGGTGACGCGCCGCCCTGCCCGACTTGCGGTCATATCACCATCAGGAACGGCAGCTGCTATAAATGTTTGAATTGCGGCAGTACAACCGGCTGTTCCTAAAATTGAAAAGGAGAGGTATGACAAAAATATACACAAAAACGGGTGATGCAGGCGAGTCCGGCCTGGTCGACGGCAGGCGTGCCGGAAAAGATGAAGGAATTTTTTGGGTTATTGGTTCGGTGGATGAATTGAATGCTACGCTTGGCTTGGCGGTATCAGAAATAAATGGTTATATCGCGGAAAATCCGGACGTTGTAAAAATAATTACGCGTCTTGAAAAAATACAGACCAATTTATTTAAACTTGGAGCTGAGTTGGCCGCGTTGCCCGGTTTGCTAAATAATGACTCATCGATTGATGAAGGGTGTGTAAGTGAGCTCGAAAATCATATTGATGAATGGTGGGGGAATTTGCCACCGCTTAATAATTTTATTTTGCCGGGCGGAATGCGGGCCGGGGCGGTTTTGCACCAATCAAGAACGATTTGCCGGCGGGCTGAACGGGACCTGGTGGCGCTTGGAAGAACGGTAGTGATAAGGCCCGAAATATATCGCTATGTGAACCGGTTAAGCGATTGGTTGTTCGCCGCCGCGCGGTTCGTTAATTCGCGATTGGGCCGGGAAGAAAGAATAATGTTGGATTAAAAAAACGCCCCGATGTAAATCCGGGGCGTTTTTATTTATGCGATTCGTTTGGGTACCACGGACGAGTTTTTGGAAATAATTAGTTTTATTTTTTTCTCGTCTGCCAGCCCTTTTTGTGGGCCGTGCTGGGTTATTACTGAAGTGCTGTTGGCAATGCCCCATTTCAGTGCGTTTTGGATGTCATGATTATTAAATCTGGCGGCAACATAACCGGCGGAAAAAGCGTCTCCGGCTCCGGTTTTTGCTACCACTTCCACCGGGTAGGTTGGTATAGTCCACATTTCTTCCTCATTTCCGGCAGAAGCACCGCGTGCCGCGTCCGTGATCGCCACTTCCTTGGCTCCGAGAGATAGCAGTTTGTGAATGATTGCTCTGATTGACTTTTCTTTTTTAAAAGTTGTCCCAAGTATGCGCTCAGCCTCCTCAAGATTTACTATGAGCAAATCTGTTTTTGGCAATATTTCTTTTACCTGCGCAATAGAACTTTTTAATTGAAATGATCCGGGGTTGAAAACAAGTTTAACATTTTGGTGTTTGTCGATGTATTCTAAAAGTTGATCTTGCACCGGTTCAAAACCCTCGCTCATGCTGGTGAAGTATATCCAATCAGTCGGCGGTGATTTTTTTGGCCAGCGGTAATTTCTTTTTTCATGATAAGATAATATGGTTCGTTCGCCGCGAAAATTTAGCACCACTGAATATCTGGTTTTTGTTTTTTGATCATATTGAACGAGTGAGGTATTAACGCCAAACTTTTTCAGTTCCGAGACAATCAGTTTGCCGTTTGAATCGTCGCCAAGAGTGGTGAGAATGGCCGTACGGAGGCCCAATTTTGCCGTGCCACACGCGACATTTGCGGCGTTGCCCCCGAGCGTCTGGAAGCTGTCGGTTATCGGAATTTTACCGGCATAATCAAGACATAGCTGGCAAGCGCGGGTATTAACGTCGCACTCAACAGAGGCGTTGTCAATATTAACGTGAGTATCAATTACAGCGTCGCCGATGGTGATGATGTCGTACATAAGATAATATTAATTTTTTTCGGGATGCCTATATTTTTCCACCAGCTCCTCGCTGTGTTGGTGGCGGCCAAGCATTATTTCCATTAGCTCGATGAAACTGGCTAACGCAAAACCACCCATGGCGATGGAAAAGATGGTATTGCCAACCCAAAGAGCATAAATAAATAAACAAGCTGATCCGACTGCAAAAACAGCGTCCTGTCTTCGTTCTGCCTCTAAAAATACGCCGTAGACAATCATAATGGCGCCGAGCCCGGCTACCACATTCATAATTATTTCCAGCGTTGTCCAGGGCAAGCTTGGTAAAATTGAAGATAATGGGCCCATATTATTTTTTCCATTTATTAATATATTCAATTGCCGAGAGCGCGGCAGTGATGCCTTGCCCGGCGGCTATGCCGATTTGTTTAAATGGTAAATTAGTGACATCTCCGGCGGCAAATAAGCCGGGGATATTTGTTTCGCATTTTTGACTGATGATGATTTGACCGAATTTATCTTTTTCCACGTCAATAAATTGGGAATTTGGTATCATGCCAACGTGAACCATAATACCATCAACAAGAAGTTCGTGTTCGCCTTTTGTGTCGCGGTAGCGCAGACCCTGCACCTTGCTCTCGCCGAATATTTCGTAAGTATTCGCCTCATTAAGAATTTCAATATTTGGCAGTGATTTTATTTTTTCGATCAAGATATCTTCACCTGACGGAAAACCGGATTTGTTTTCAGGAGTATTCGGTTCAATGGTAAGGATATAAACCTTTTTGGCAATACCGGCCATCATAATGGCCGATTCCAGAGCCGAATTTCCGCCGCCGATAGTGGCGGTAGTTTTATTCTTAAAAAGCGGGCCGTCGCAGACAGTGCAGTAAGTGACGCCTTTGTGCGACAGCTCTTCTTCGCCCGGAACTTTCAAATGTCGGGGATGAATGCCTGTAGCAGATATTATCGCTTTTGCTTCAAAAGTTTTTTCTTCGTTTTTTGCGTTTTTTGCTGTGGCGATAAAATAATTTTCCCTTTTAGAAACGCTATCCACGCGCCATCCCTCGTCAATTTCCACATTATATGATTTAACATGCTCGGCAAATTGCTGAGCCAGTTCAAAACCCTGAATTTGTTTAATACCCGGCCAGTTCTCCACTTGCCCGGATAGAGCCATTTCGCCGCCAACATTGTCAGCAACAATTTTAAAATTTAAATTTCTTCTGGCGGCGTATATCCCGGCGCTGCAGCCGGCCGCGGATCCTCCAATAATCAATAAATCCAACATAGAAAAATTATTTTATTTTTTTCGATAAATTATTATAAACCGCGCCAATATCATCCGCCTTAGTCAGAGCGCTGCCGATGCAAAAAATTTCCGCGCCCCAAGATTTTACTTCTGCAATATTATTCTCATTGATGCCGCCGTCTACGCCAATGAGTGGACGGTTTGGCCTTAAAGACAGCTCACTGATTTTTTTGCCCACTTCTGGTAAAAATTTTGCGCCCTGCTCGCCCGGGTGGACGGTTAAAAATAATACCTCGTTTATGCGGTCAAGATACGGTTCAATGGCCGCGAGCGGTGTTTCCGGATTGATGGCGATTCCCGTTTGTGAACAACGGCCGCTGATAGCGCCCGCCACTACCGCCGGGTCATCGCTCGATTCTACATGAAAAATTATTTTCTTAATATTTTTTATTTTTTCCCATTTTCCAATTTCTTCAAGCGGGTGAGTGACCATCAGATGAAGTTCGAAATCCGGTAAATTTGCCAGTTCGTTAATTTTTTCAATTTCTTCAAATGATTTACTTCGCACAAATTCGCCATCCATCACGTCAATCTGCATTAAGGAAAAGTATGGTGATAAAAGAGTAACCCGTTTTTTGAACTCATTAAATGAAGAAACCAGAATGGCGGGAATAATAATTGGCGCCATATTAATATTCTAAAGCGGAAATTTTTTCTATACGCCGGATATATTTTTCTTCATCTTTGAATTGAGTGTCCAGAAATTTTTTAGTTATTGCTTCGGCATGGTCTTTGGACAAAGTTCGGGCAGCCAGGCAAAGGACATTGGCGTCGTTATGCTGCCGGCCAAGTTCAACGCCGGAAATTGAGTAGCCAATAATCGCCCTGATGCCTTTAATTTTGTTGGCTGCGATGCACATGCCGTGGCCGGAACTGCACAATAAGATCCCGCGATTATTCGGGTCGTCGGCAGTTTTTTTTGCCAGGGCTGCGGCGAAATCCACAAAATCATCTTTTTCATCGTATTGTGTCGGTCCAAGATCTTCAACCTGCAATTCAAGTTTTTTTATCAGATATTCCAGCAGATCTTTTTTAAGGTGATAGCCGGCATGGTCTGAAGCGATGTATATCATATAATTATCAGTTAATTTCAAGTGTATTATATAATAATTTGGCTTTTTTTAGCAAATATCCATAATTTGTCCGCCTTGACAAGGATGTCGGCCGATGATATTTTGTATAGCCAAAGGGCGATTATGCCCCAAGTTCTTTTTAGGAGTTTAAAATGGGTAGAGAATCAAAAGTCCGGATCGTCATTCAGGTTCCCACGAACCATACCATGGAGGTACCGAGGGGCACAGAGGCGATGGTGGCCGAGCTGTTCGAGGCCGCCGGCCTGATCGGAGAGTACACGTTGTACCTGGGCGAGTTCGTCAGAGGCGGGCCGCACATCCAAGGGTTGAGCGTCCGCAATCTCGTGGAGGGCCGGGTGATCAAGATCCGTGTACAGCCGGGCAGCAACACCACTAGCCAGATGCTCAAGATGATGGTGCCAGAAGGCCAGGATGCGCAGGAGTTCCTCACACGACTGCAGAGGGCCGAAGGACAGCTGGCCGTGGAAAGCAAGAGCAAACGGGTGCAGAAGAAGATGCGCCGTCTGTTCCGCGCTTTGAGGGGTGATGATTTTTCGATCACCTCTGTCCCGCAAGAAGCAATTGAGGAATTGGACTTCGACACGCTGGAGGCGCTCGATCGCATGCTTCAGAGCTTGGCGCGAAACAGCTTCCTCATCAAACCCGGGAAGGAACAAGGCAGTTACGTCTGGCTTGAAACCTTCCGCCAGGCCATGGCCCAGTCCGGCTACGATCCTACGGCAGATGAAGCGCACGAACGCAAGGTTCCGAAAGAAGAGGAAACCGAGGAAGACAAGGTGCTCAGCCGCGTCCTCGAGATCGAGGAAGAAATTGAGCTTTGCGAGAGCTCTACCGCCGGAAATCTGTTCAAGTACAACGACGCGGCGGTGGAATTGACCCGCGACGAAGACACTCTCAGCAACTTGCTCCGGCAGGTGGAAACGCAGAACGCGATTGTGGAGAAGTCGCGTAAGCGCGAAGCAGTGTTCGCCGAAGAAATGACAAAGCTGGCGGAGAAAACCAAAGCCCTGAAGGGAGAACTGGATGATTTGAACAAACGGCTCGACGCGATCGACGAGGAAAGGAAAATGAACGCCGTCAAAAGCCAAGCCGAGAAACTGTTTGTTGGTTTGACTTCGGACGAAAGAGCCAACATTCTTGCCGCCCTTGCAGGCATACCCGCTTAATTCACACCATTAGCTCGCTCCTTTAGCCGGACCTCCGCTGGTCCGGCAATCACAAAAATACATCACGAGCGTGGTGTATTTTTGTTTCTGCATTGTTTTCTGCCATTGACAAAATGTCCCCCTTTGGTAGAATACCTCTACAATCAAAAAGCATTATCACCCGTTATCAACGGGGAGCTGAAGAAAGAAGTCCGCCTTTGGCGGGTAGTAGAATCTTCCGGGCCGGACCGTAACTCCGTGAATTGAGGCCAATTTGGCGAAGCTGGGATGGTACCACCTGTGGCGCAGGTTCCCGGCAGAGCGATTGGTTTTTTTGTTTATATTTATTTAATATGTACAACTCAACACAAGAAGAAAACAAAATATTGAAATACTGGGATGAACATAAATGTTTTGAAAAGTCGGTGGAAAATCGTCCGAAAGATAAAGAATATTCTTTTTACGACGGGCCGCCATATGCCACCGGCACGCCTCACTATGGCCATTTGGTGGCTTCGCTCATGAAAGATATCGTGCCGCGTTATTTCACCATGCGCGGATTTAGGGTTGAACGTCGCTGGGGCTGGGATTGTCATGGTTTGCCCGTGGAAAATATTATTGAGCGCCAATTGCGTCTGAAAAATAAGAAAGATATTGAAAAATACGGTATTGATAAGTTTAATGAGGCCTGTCGCGCCACGGTGATGACTTACGCCAATGAATGGAAGCACACCATCAATCGCATGGGACGCTGGGTTGATATGGAGAATGACTACAAGACCATGGATATAAATTTTATGGAAAGCGTGTGGTGGGTTTTTAAACAAATTTGGGACAAAGGGTTGATTTATAAGGGACACAAACCGATGCATATCTGCCCGCGCTGCGAGACGCCTCTTTCAAACTTTGAAGTGACGCAGGGTTATCAGGATGTAGAAGACATTTCCGTAACAGTCCGTTTCAAGGCCGTTGAGCCGGAGAAAATGGATTTTTATGAAGAATATGCCGGCCGCGATTTGTATATTCTCGCCTGGACAACTACCCCTTGGACTTTGCCGGGCAATGTTTTACTGGCGGTGAACGAGCGGGTTGATTATGCGCTGGTGGAAATAGAGGGCGAAGAAGGTCTGTATATTTTATCACTTGAAAGAGCGCCGGCAGTACTGCACGACAAAAAATATAAAGTATTGAAAGAATCCTTAGGCCGCGATTTGGTCGGCTTGTCTTATGAACCGCTTTTCCCGTATTTCAAAGAAACGCCGAAGGCTTTTCGAGTGGTCGCAGCCGATTTTGTGACAGTGGAAGACGGCGCCGGCGTTGTACATATTGCTCCGGCATTTGGCGAAGATGACTTTAACATCGGCGAGCGTGAAGGGCTGCCGCTTGTTCAGCATGTCGGTATGGATGGTTTGCTTTTGCCCTCAGTGGAAGATTTTGCCGGGCTTGAAGTAAAACCAAAAGGAAATCCGAAAGGGACGGATCTTAAAATCGTTGACTGGCTTAAAGAAAATGGAAAGCTATTCGGTGAGCAAAAAATTCGCCATAGCTATCCTCACTGTTGGCGCTGCGACACACCTCTTCTAAATTATGCCACCGCCAGTTGGTTTATCCGCGTAACTGATTTCAAGCAGGAATTATTGGATAACAATCAGCACATTCATTGGGTTCCCGAGCATATTAAGGAAGGCCGTTTTGGCCAGTGGCTTGAAGGCGCCCGCGATTGGGCGATTTCCCGCAACCGTTTTTGGGGTACTCCATTGCCAATTTGGCAGGCGGAAGATGGCGAGGCTTTATGCGTGGGCTCGGTAGAAGAGTTGGAAGAATTATCCGGAAAAAAAGTGACGGATTTGCATAAGCATATCGTGGATAAGATTGTGATAAAAAAGTCCGGCAAGGAATTCATCCGTGTTCCGGAAGTGCTTGATGTTTGGTTTGATTCCGGTTCAATGCCTTATGCGCAAATGCATTATCCGTTTGAAAATAAAGAGAAAGTTGAAAGAAATTATCCGGCTGAATTTATTGCCGAAGGCCAGGATCAGACTCGCGGCTGGTTTTATACCCTGCATGTTTTGGCGGCCGCTTTGACCCATTCTCCGAATCCGTCCATTCCGGTGGATCGAGGACAGCCGGCATTTAAAAATTGTATCGTCAACGGAACTGTGTTGGCTGAAGATGGTAAAAAGATGTCAAAGCGTTTAAAAAATTATCCCGAGCCGGATATTTTGCTCGATAAATTCGGTGCTGATGCAGTGCGCTATTATTTGGCTGTATCTCCGGTAATGGAAGCGGAGAATCTGAATTTTTCCGAGGTTGGCGTGAAAGAAGCGTTCAATAAATTGATCAACACCCTATGGAATGTGGTTGAGTTCTATAAGTTGTACGCCGAGAATGGTGGAAAAAAGGAAAATGAAAAATTAAAGATCGATAATGTTTTAGACAAATGGATTATTGCCAAATTAAATATTTTGATCGGGCAGGTGACGCAAGGCATGGAAGGCTATCGCATTATTGAGGCCAGCCGTCCGATCGGCGAGTTTGTCACAGAATTGTCACAGTGGTATGTGCGCCGGTCGCGCGACCGTTTTAAATCCGGTGATGAAAACGATAAAGAGGCGGCTTTGGCCACCTTGCGTGAAGTGCTTTTGACTTTATCAAAAGTGATGGCGCCGTTTACGCCGTTTATTGCTGAACGGATATATTTAGATTTGGGTGGCAAGGAAGAAAGTGTTCATTTGGATATGTGGCCTGAAGCAGATAATACGCTTATTGATGAAATCGTCATTAATGATATGATAACTGTTCGGAAAGTGGTTGAACTTGGTTTGGCTACTCGAGCTGAAAAAACTCTGAAGGTGCGCCAACCGCTTGCAAAGCTTATTATCAATAATGAGCAATTGTCAGAACAGATGAGAAATATTATTGCTGAAGAGTTAAATGTTAAAGCAGTGGAAGCGGCCAAGGAATTACCGTCCGGTGAAAATTGGGCGGAGAAAGAAGATGGTGCTTTGCGGGTGGCTCTTGATACGCAAATTACCGAGGAACTGAAAAATGAGGGTTTGGTTCGTGAGTTTGTCCGTACAGTCAATCAAATGCGTAAGGAAATGAAGCTGACGGTAAACGATGAAGTGAAGCTGGTCTTTTCAGCCGACAGCGACGAACTGAAGAAGGTTATCGCTGATTACGAAGACAAAATAAAGGCGAGTGTACTGGCAACCGGCGTTTCCGAAGGAGACGCAAGCGGCGGTGTTGAAGCAGATGTCGCCGGTTTTGCGGTATTGATAAAGATTTCACGTTAGTTGCCGGTCGTGCTATAATCGGAATGAAGTATTTTTGATTTTCATTATTTATGATATCAGTTGTAAGCGGAAAAATTATTTCCAACAACGGACCCGAAGTGGTGTTGATGACCGCCGGAGGAGTCGGTTATAAGATTTTGGTTAATGCCTCGCGGAGTGATCGCTGGCCGACCGGTTCGGAGACGCAGATTTTGACGTACATGGTTGTGCGTGAAGATGCCATGGAATTATTCGGCTTTGGGTCAGAAGCGGAGCGCCAATTATTTTTGAAACTTTTATCCGTAAGCGGCATTGGGCCGAAAAGCGCGTTACATGTTTTGTCTCTTGGTGAAGTGGGCGAAATCAACGCCGGGATCGCGCGCGGTGATGTGGAATTTCTGACACGTGTTAGTGGTGTGGGTAAAAAAACCGCCGAACGAATTGTGGTGGAATTAAAGTCAAAGATGGTGGATATTAATGATGTGCTTGGCGGAGGTAAAGGCAAAGTGGGCGAAGTGATTGAAGGATTGATTTCTCTTGGTTATTCGGCGGCTGATGCCCGGGAGGCAGTAAATGGATTGCCGGATTTGCCGAGTGAACAACTGATAAGGGAAGCATTGAAGAGATTAAGTAAATAGCACACATTAGCCAAAAAAGACGCCAGAACGGCGTCTTTTTTTAGTTATCGGCCCTTGACACAATAGCCAAAGTGTGATATATTACTGTTTTCCCAAAGTCGCCTAGCGGGCTTTGGGTGAGAGGATCCCCTTGGGTCTCTTTTCAAAGGACAGCTAGGCTCTTGCCAATGGCGATTCCCGGCCAGGTAGGGGAACAACAGGGGTGAGCCTGGGATCGATGGTCTCGCGACCCGGGCAATAGACAGAGACCACGCTTGGCCTTTTTGCCCTGTTCAGGGCCACGCGTTACAAGGAACGGGCGCTCCTTCTGCACGCCCCCGGTAGCTTCAAGCCACCGGGGGCACTTTTTTTTAAAAAACACTCCGTTCTTTACGGAGTGTTTTAAATTCAGTGCTTAAATTATTATTTTGTCTTATCCCTTAATAATTTTTCTGCCACTACCGGATCGGCCGAACCCTCCGATGCTTTCATTACCATGCCAAGTAAAAATTTTATTATCGGTTCCTTGCCGGCCCTAAACTCGGCCACTTGATCGGGATAGCTTTTTAAAATTTCTTCAACCATCGCCCCGATCTTGCCCTCATCGCTCACTTGACCATAGCCCTTGTCTTCCATAATATGCGTCGGGTCCATGTCCGTGCCAGAATCCAGCATCTCGCCGAGAATTTTTTGCGCGTTGGTGGAATTAACCCGGCCTGTATAAATTAGGGCGACCAGCTCGGCAAAATTTTCCGGTTTTAATTTTAAGATTCGGATATCAATCTTTCGGTCGCTCATTGCTCCCATTAATTTGGAAGTAATCCATCCGCCGGCCAGCTTGGCGAGCTCTTTTTGTTTTTGAATTGTTAAATCCTCTGACATTTTTTTTGATTCCGGCAAGCATTCCAGCCACTCCATAAGTTCACTCATAACTTGTTCTGCAAAATCGCTTAAATTTTCGTCACTGGTTAGAAGATATGCGTCGGCATAAGAAAAGCCGTATTCTTCATGGAAGCGGGTGCGACGAGCGGAAGGCAACTCCGGCAAATTGATTTTACCGGTGATTTTTTCCGGTTCAAACGGCGGGATATCCGGTTCGGGGAAATAGCGGTAATCGGCCGATGTTTCTTTCTCTCTTTGCATGTAGGTTTCGCCTTTGGCATCATCCCATCCCCGGGTTTGCTGTTTCCAGCTTTCGCCGCGCTCGATCATTTCCGTTTGACGTTTTATTTCAAAATCAATCGCTCTTTCTATAGCGCGGAAAGAATTTATGTTTTTACATTCAACTTTTGGATTCAGTTCGTAGTCGCCGGTCGGATTAACGACGCTATTTTTTATTTCAAATTTTCCCTCATCCTGTATTGAAATATTTGCCTCACAGCGCATATGGCCTTTCTCCATATCCGCGTCAGAGACGCCGAGATAGCGGAAAATCATTTGCAGCTCCTGACAATAGGCCTTGGCTTCCGCAGCGCTTTGAATATCAGGATCTGAAACTATTTCAACCAGTGGCAGGCCGGCGCGATTAAAATCAACCAGCGTGTTGCCTTTGTCATCATGCAGAAGTTTCGCCGTATCTTCCTCCAGATGGACGCGTGTAATGCCGATTTTCGGCGCGGCGCGTAAATTATCGGTGGTGCGCAAATCAAGATTAATTGAGCCGTGCTCGCCGATCGGCTGGTCGTATTGCGAGATTTGATAACCCTTGGGCAGATCGGGATAAAAATAATGTTTGCGGTCAAACTTGCTCCATTTGTTTATTTCGCAACCAAGCGCTTTGGCGATTTTTACCGTATCAACGGTTGCCTGTTTATTGGGAACAGGCAAAGTGCCCGGGTGAGCCAGGCAGATTTCGCATATGTTCGTATTTGGCGCCTCGCGGTCCGGATTATTCGGGCAGGAACAAAACATCTTGCTTTTTGTATTCAGTTCAACGTGAATTTCCAGGCCGATTATGGGGATGTATTTGGGCATAGTGGATAAATATAAGTAAACCTATTATAGCCGAGGTTACGCCGCTTTGGCAAATAAAAAACCGTCAGTCATGTGCTGGCGGTTTTTAAATATGAAATTTATTTCTTCACTTCCACCAACGGTTTAATTTGTGCCGGATTTTCTTTGGCGCTAAAGTAGAGAAGGATGGTAGTGAGCGCCGTGAGAGGTGAAATAACGGCGCTTAAAATACTGGTAATAAGGCCGTTAATGATAAAGAATGTAAAGCTGGATAAAAGCAAGCTTAACAAATATGTCAGGGAATAGCTAAGTATAATGAATATCAGGGCGTAGAAGAAGCCCGGCGCAAAAAGACGCCAGAAAATTGCCCACCAGCGGCCAACTACGAGTTCTTTGCTTGCCTTTAGGGCGTTCGCACCCCGTTTTTCCTCGAATAATATTGTGTAAAAAGTAAATGAAAACCAAATGCTAAAAATAATGCCGGGAATAATAAAGAGGATTGTGCCGCCGACGACAATCAGAAATAGTAATAGGGAGGTGTATATAACCGGCCAGATTAGATGGCTGGTGGAAGAGAAAGATTCTTTGTAGGTGAGGGCGGTTTTATTGCCGATTATTGAGCCAAGATTTTTTGCAATGGACATGGAAGCCCAGACAGTAAAAATGATGCTGGCAACAAAAATGGCGATAACAATCAGATTGTTGGTTAGAACAAAGGCGTCGGATGTGGCAAAGCGGTCAAGGTATAAACTGGCAATGCCGGCAATTCCCAGCACAAAATTTGGCACAAACAGCAAAAGCATATATGGAATAAGTTTCTTCCAATTTTCCAAATATGTCTGCCAGCTATTTTTAATGATTTCTCCAGCTTTTATAAGCATAGATAATAATTAATTTGATAAAATTCGCCGCAGTAGGATTACGGCCTGCTCCTTCATTGTATCAACTTTTACGTTTGTCGGCAACAGCTTGATTTTTGTTCCTTTGTCCGTGAACAAACTTTGGAATTCCGGTGTTTGATATTGAGCCTGTAATTTTTTCAGAAAACCGAGTTTTTCAAAAATTGCGCCGTCCTTTTTGCCGGTTCTGCCCTCCAGGCGAGCCAGCGCTTCTTCAGCCGGAAGGTCGCATAGTACCAGAAAGTCCGGCCGGTGTTCAAGCGCCAAACGATTTCCCGGTAAGTCGGCTATTTTATTAAATGTTAATTCAGCAGATTGAAGTGATTGGTAGGCGAGCGACGAGCTCACGCCGCGGTCTTGGATAACGTATCTGCCTTCTTTAAGGAGCGGGACTATCACTTTTGTATAGAGAATTAGCCGGTCAAGTGAGAACGCCTCGGCGACTGCTTGCGGCGGATAGTCGGGCCGTCGCACCAGTTCATTGCGAATAACACTGCCAACGCCGGTATAGGTCGGCTCGCAGGAAAAAATAAAGTCATAAGCCTTCATTTCAGACAGTTCAGGATAGCGCCCGGTGGTTTGCCAATAATTTTTTAAGTCAAAAATACCGTTGCCCTGCGCGGAGATGTCATCTTTCCATGCTTGGAGAATAGTGCTTTTACCCGAGCCGTCAATACCGTCAAGCATTATAAACATATTATAAAAGAATTATTTTATAACGCGGTACCTCACCTGTAAAACGTTCTCGTCAATTTTTTCCACGGAAATCAGTTCAAGATTCAAATTTACATCGGCGCCATTGAACAGAGGAAGGCCTTCGCCGAAAATTTTAGGTTCAATGGTCAGCCAGATTTCATCAATCAGACTTTCCTTCAAGAATGAACCATTGACCGTGGCGCCGCCGCCTAGTATTACGGTTTCAAATCCGCGTTTTTCAAGCAGAGAAACAATTTCTTTCGGCGTGGCTTTGATAAATTCCAAACTGCCCGGAATGCTTTCATGTCTCTCCGGTTCATGGGATAAAACAATGTTGAGCCGGTTGGGCAGGGGACGGCCGATAGTGTTATAGGTGGTTTCGCCCATTACAATCACGCCGGCTTTTTTGGTTTCAGCCACAAACATTTTTTTGTCTGCTTTGCTGGTCCAATCTGCAAATTGATTTGCATGTTTTGCGATTTTTCCATCAAGCGTAATGGCCATGAGAAGTATTGTTTTCATCTGGTTATGTTATGCGGCGTTAGTCGGTATACCTGCTTCGCGGCGGGCGGTCGTTAGGTCCTCTTCTTCTTCCTCTTCCTCTTCTTCAGGCGTTTCAGCCGTTTCGCCTTTGAGGAGGTCGATTACGGACTGGTCCACTTTATTGTTCTTCATTTCCTCGACTGAAACATTTTCAAATGCCTTTTTAAATTTTTCGATCGCCGCCGGATCATCACCGATTGCCTCAACGGTGTGCCCGATAATATTGGTATCATCAAAATCAAAGATGGTTATTTTATCCTTGCTTAAAATGATAGCTTTTTTTCTCGGATCCTTGCCGAAATTCATACCCACATCACCTTCGCCGCTGAAGCCGATTGTATCCGGATCAGCTGACGGAATTTTTTCTCTGGCCATTTTTTTCTCCCCGGCAGCTTCTACTGGTTTGCCTTTTAATAATTCTATTACTGTTTTATCAACATTATATTTTTTAAGATCCTCGGCAGAGGTGCTTTCGAATGCCTGTTTAAACTTTGCGATTGCTGATTCATTATTTACAATTGGTTCAATGTGATAGCCGGTTTGCTGGCCGTTTTCATCAAGATCAAAAACAAATAATTTGTCATTCTCGAGAACAATTTTTTTGTCAGGAAATTTCATTGTTAGTGAGCCGTCGGCGGAAATACCCGTGGAACGAGGATTTTCTTTTGGTATTAAAGGTTTATTGTCAGTTTCCCCAAGTTTTTCAATGTTTTTTTGCGCTGCCGCTATCGCGGCTTCGGCCTCTTGTTTTGAATCAAATTCTTTTTCAAACCAACTAACCACAGCGTGGCTTCCATCTGCCAATTCCATAGTTGCACCAGGTAATTTGGCAGCGAATTTTTTATTCGAAGTTTGGCGGATTTCGAATGGTTTAAGATTTATCTTTTCCGCTGGTTTGATCACATCTTTTTTTGCGCCTTCTTCAACCGCATCCAATAGTTCCATTCCTTGGCCAATTCTTTCCTTTTCATCTTCTGCAAATTTTTGTTCTGCCGCAGGCATCCCGGCAACCAGTTCGCCTGCTTTTTCCTGCATGGTCAGCCGGTCAACTTCAGATAGATAGAAGGCCTTTTCATTTTCATCTTCTGCATTATCCGCGTCAGTTTTTAACTGAGCGATCTTGGCTTCTAAATCGGTCATTTCTGGAGCGGTTTCAGCGGATTTTTGATTTGCCGCGACCAAGGATTCTTCAGTCGGAATTCCAGCATCAATGCCTGTTTCAGCGGTTTTTTGAGCGTCGCCCATCATAGCATCCAGCCGTGCCAAAGTATCTACGGAAGCCTCGGCGATTTTGGGAGCAATAGTGCCGCCTTCTTTCATTGTATTAATAAGGCGTTGATCTTCTTGCAATTTCAACTTCACCTCCTCGGCTTGGCTAAATATTTCTTTCTTTGCGTCTTTTGCCGCGTCTTTTAAGAGCTGTTCCTCTTTTTCTCCAGCTTCAATTTCGGCAAAAATAGCCTTGTCCATGTCGGTCCAGTATTTTTCTGACCCAATATTTACAACTTTCGCCATTATTTCGCGAAATAAGCCGGGCCTTTTCGGTATTTTTTCAGGTTGTTTTGCTTCTGCCGGCGCTTCTGTCTTTGGTGTTTGTTCGCTTTTGTTTATTGCCATATTATGGTTGGATTGTATTTATTATTTCTTTTATTCTAGAAATTTTTTCCTGATCGGATTCTTTAACGGCGGCTTTTAAAATATCCTTGCTCTCACCTTTGATTTTTTCAATTGTTTTTAAAAATTCATCCATAGCCAGATTCATCTGATGGATTTTTTGTTTTAGTTCTTCATTGTCCATATTATTTTTATACTGCTATCGGAAATTCAATTTTCGGATAGCTTTGATAATTTTCCAGGCGCGTGTCCTCTGCCTTCCAGTCGAAAATGGATGTAAAATTGTCAGTGATAATTTGCGGCAGAGGATATGTGCTCGGATCGCGGGTTATCTGTTCTTTCGCGCCATCGAGATGATTAACATAAATATGCGTGTCTGCCAAAAATCCGACCAGCTTGCCTTCTTTCAGCCCGGATTCTTTTGCCAGTAAGTGTAGTAGCAAGGCGTACGAGGAGATATTGAACGGTAGACCGAGCATGGTATCCACCGAGCGCTGATTCCAGAGCAGATTTAACTTTCCATTTATCACTGTCACCTGAAATGCGTAGTGGCAGGGTGGCAGAGCCATTTCCGGAATTTTAATCGGGTTCCAAGCGGAGACAATCATTCGGCGGTCGCCTGGGTTTGATTTTAGTTTATCAACCATCTGCTTCAACTGATCAATGCCCTTGCCGGTATAATCGGTGTCGTATGAATCGTAATCGGCGTTGAAATGGCGCCACTGGAAACCGTATATCGGGCCGAGATCCCGTTCAGCCGCCATCTTCGCCTTGGTTTCTTCATCGTGTCCGTATGGAACTTTTTTCGGGTTGGCCCATTCATCCCAGATGTGGCATTTTCTTTCCTTGAGCCATTCTTTGTCGGTTAATCCCTTGATAAAAAATTCTAATTCAGCAGCCATTATTTTGAACGGCATTTTTTTAGTCGTAAGAAGAGGGAAACCCTGCGACATATCGTGTTCAAACATGGCGCCGGCTATGGAAATAGCATCAACGCCGGTGCGGTTTTCTTTGCGCTCGCCGGTTTCCAGAATTTTTTTGACTATATCAAGGTATGCCTTCATATTTTTTAATTCATTTCTTTAATTTTTCTTCTTTGTTCTTCAATTTTTGCCTGAACTTCCGCGCGAACCTGATTCGCCTGTTCAGGAGAAAGGATGCGGGCATTTTTTAGTTCGGCCTGTTGCCGGCGTTTTTCAGCATTTGCGGCATTTTCTCTGTCCATTTCCGCCACAGCCGCCTGGTATTCCGGGTTATCCGGCACTTTCATACCAAAAGGCAAGCGTTCGGACGGGTTAAATTGAGGAGTTTCTGGAGACATATTTAAATAATTATTTTTAACTATTTTCCCGTGGCGCTGAGCGCCACTTTTTTAGGACGCTTAGCGTCCCGTACTGCCGAATCTGCCGTCGCCGCGCGAGCTGTCCGAGAGCTCGTCGGATTCAATCAACTCGGCAATAGCAACAGGGTAAATTATTAATTGGGCGATTTTATTTCCTTTTTTTATTTCATATGGCTGTTGTCCGAGATTGATCAGCTGAACATTGTATTCTCCGCGATAACCCGCGTCATACACTCCGCCCATTGTATGAATGCCGCCGTTTTTCGGCAGGCTGCTTTTGTCTTTTATGATAGCGGCATAGCCCGGTTCGAATTCGGTGGCAAAGCCGAGATCAAAAACTTTTCGTTCTCCCGGCTGTAAAATATAATCGTCCAGAGAATATAAATCCATTCCCACGTCGCCCGGGTGAGCGTAGGTGGGGAGCACCGCATCGGGTTTCAGGCGTTTAATTTTTAACTGCATATTTATCAACCAGTTTATCAAGCTGACTGTATAGTTCTTCAATTGTGCCATTGTTGTCGATTTTTTCATTTGCCTCTTTGGCAATGTCGGCGATTTGCAGTTCAGCTTCCTTTTGGTGGTCGAGTTTAAATTGCTCGATTGTTTTTTTAGTGTCATCCGTGTTTTCACCCCGTTTTGTTATTCGGTCAAAGCGCTTTTCCATGTCTGCAAATATATTTATCAATACAAACCCGGGAATTTGACGCAAATATTTTACATCGCCGGGGCGCCGTATCCCATCAATACAAACTATTTTACTAACGTCATTCTTTACGTCTTCAGCCATAACTTTGGAAAGCGTTTCCTCGCCAAAGTGGCTGCGGATTGCAGTTGACATGGTCTGCATATTGTCGCGGCTCTGTTCAAGATAAAGGCGGTCACAGAGGTCGCGGAGCATGGTTGAAAATCGGTAGGGCGCGGCGCCGTATTTTGTTTTTAAATAGCCGGCGGCAGTCCCTTTTCCACTGGCAATTAATCCGGTAAAGCCGAATACTATTTTATTGGTTGGCATATGGTTCAATGCTGTCGTCAAAGTACTTCAATTCTATTCCCGTCGCTTTAAACATCGCTTCCGTTTCTTCATACACATGGTACCTTTTTGCGTATACAGCGCGCTTTATGCCGGCTGCAATTAATAATTTGGCGCAGGCGGGACATGAGGTGTATTTTTCATAAATAGTGGCGCCATCAATGCTGATGCCGCGCCTCGCCGCCTGGCAAATGGCGTTCTGTTCCATATGAATCGTGCGCATGCAGTGTTGGCTTGTTTTGCCATCCTCATGTGTGACAGTTTTCATTTGGTGACCGACGTCGTCGCAATGTGGTAAACCCGGAGGTGAGCCGACATAGCCCGTAACAAGAATTTGTTTGTCTTTTACCACAACGCACCCGCCTCTGCCCCGGTCGCAAGTGGAGCGTGATGCAACAGTACGGGCAATTTCCATAAAATATTCATCCCATGATGGCCGGACGTATTTTTCCTCAGGCATATTATTTTGGAGCTTTTTTATTAAAAATTACAAAATTATGTTTTATTTTTGCGTCAGTGGACATATCCGGTGAATATGGAGCGACTTCCACAGGTTTTACCTGCGCCGGTTTTTTCGACTTAAGTGCCTCTGCCGTTTTCGGCGGCGTAGGTTCGCTGTTGCCGATCGCGATTTCCAGAAATATGTCCATCGCTTCGAGTGCCTGGTTGAAATTTTTCCTGGCCGTATCTGGGATAATGCCGTAAACGTATCTGGCGAAAGTCTCATCCGGTGAAACGTCGATTTGCACTTTTTGGCGCGGATCTCTGACTTCTTTGACCAGCCCCGCCAATTCTTCGTCCGGTTCCGGTGGTCTGACTTTTTTTCCTTGTGACAAATCCTGCAGATATGTCACAAGCCGGATAATTTCTCCGACTTTTTTCATGTCATATCCGTTTGTTACCAGAGTGTCCACCTTTTTCATCATTGATTCAAACGGTCCGTAAAATTTTGCGCTTTCGCGCGTTTCCGCATGTTCCTCAAAAAGCTGAAATTTTTCCATAAAATACGGTAAATGTCTCCAGTATCATATCAACAAAACGCTCGTTTTGGCAAGAAAAAAACACCCCGTATTTAGGAGGGTGTTTTGTTCAATATTTTTGTATTACCCCGCACCAGAAAGCTACCGAATTTTTCTTGTTTTTTACGCAATCCCCATCCGCTTTCGGTGCGGGGTTGCGCTCCGCCTTATTTATAATCAAGAAAATGATTATTAATTGCGGAGCTTATTTTTCAGCGATTTTTATTGACGGACCCATGGAAGCGGTAATAACCAGGGTTTTAATATATGTGCCTTTTTGTGTAGCCGGTTTTGCCTTGTTCAAAGCGCCGACAAAGGCCAGATAATTTTCTTTCAGAGCGTCGTTTGTGAAGCTGACCTTTCCAATTATTTGATGAATGTTGGAAGTGTCGTCGTTCTTAAAAGTGATTTTACCTTTTTTCAGTTCCTCAATCATTTTTTTGATGTTCGGACCGACTGTTTCTGTTTTTGGACTAGGCATCAAGCCTTTTGGACCGAGTACTTTGGCGATAGACGCCAGTTTTGGCATCATGTCCGGAGTGGTTACAGCCACTTCAAATTCAATTTTGCTTGTGTCTTTAATTTTTTTGATCTCTTCTTCGCCATAGACGAAATCGGCGCCGGCTTCTTTAGCTTCTTTTTCCTTTTCCGCTCCGACAAAAGCAGCAATTGTTTTGCTCTTTCCTGTGCCGTGCGGCAGAACCACAGTGGCGCGGATTTGTTGTTCTCCCTTTTTCGGATCAATGCCCAGATTGGCATGTACCTCAATTGAGGCATCGAATTTTACGCCCGAAGTTTCTTTCACCAGGGCGATGGCTTCATCCACCGGATAGACGCGCGTTTTGTCCACCTTGGCGCGAAGTGCGCTCATTCTTTTTGACATATGTATATATGTTAGTGGTTTTAACCCCCGGGTGTCCGGGGTCCCACCTAAAAATTATGTAATAGTTATAATACATTTGAGTTCTTTTGTCAATGAGCTACGGCAGAAAATTTGATTTTCTGAAATAATAAATAGTAAAGGAAGACCTTGACAAAATGCCATTTTTGTGCTATACTATTCAGTTAAGTTCATTGAAAAAGCACTTAGATTAGCGAAAAAAAAGAATAACGGCAAAAACCGGTGCGAATGCGGTAAAACCCGCAAAAGGGAGAAAAAATGAAGAAGATCATCGGGGTCTTGGCACTGTGTCTGCTCGGAACGATTGCGTGCTCCAATGGCGACATGGCGTCCGACGATACGGACGACACCGACACCATGGAGTGCGACGACGACACCGGCAGCGATGCGGACGCGGATAGCGACAGCGACTCCGACTCCGACGCGGACAGTGACGGCGATGCGGATACCGGCAGCGAGACCGATACCGGCTCGGAAACGAGCACGGATTCGGACAGTGGCTCGGAGACCGATACGGATTCGGCGTCTGACACAGGGTCGGACAGTGAAACCGGAACCGAAGCTGACGCGGGAACGGACACCGGCAGTGAGACCGACACAGGGTCGGAGACTGACACGGGTTCGGACACCGACAGCGAAACCGACTTCACGCTCCCGTATACCGGCTGGTTCGCCGAGGGCGGGTCGGGCGCGCACGCGAGTGCCAGCCCGGTCTACATTCATACCGGGTTTTACGATAGTGGTACGATCGACCTCGGCCTTCACTTCTGGTATACCCCGATCGTGGACGTTGATGGCAACATCTACGTTGCTGTTGATACCGGTGCGACGAACGCTAAGATCGTGTCGTATACGGAGAGTGGTGATTACCGGTGGGAGTTCGAATACCCGGCGTACTATGGTTGCCCGCGCGAGCCAGTGATGGACGACGCCGGTCACCTGTACGTTTCGGGCGCTCTTACCAACACGGTGTACTCCGTGAACACGGCAACGGGCGAAGCGGTCTGGTCTTACCAGAGCGACGTTGTCATGATTGTCGAAGAGATGGTTCCGGTAGCGAATGGCGGTGTCGTGATCCGCGATATGAGTAGCGTGGAAGCAATCAACGAGGACGGCGAACAGGCTTGGGCGATCGATTCGCTCGGGATGTCCCCGCAGTTCATGACCACGGATGCTGATGGCACGCTGTATCTGTCAATCGGCAGCGGCACGCTTCTGCAAATCGTGAATGGCGAAATCATTTGGTTGTTCGCAATGCAGGTTCAGACACGGCCCGCGCTGAAAGACGGCATACTGTATGTGGTGGACATGGTCGCGAGCGACCCCGACCTCAACTCGGCCACCTACGCGATTCACGCTATCGATATTAACGAAGAGTCCATCGCTTGGACTTCATCCGAGATGGTGATGGCCGCGAACAGCGCCAAGCCGAGCGGCGTGTCGGTGGCTAACAACCTGGTGTACTTCGGTGTCGAGAATAAAATCAAGATGCTGTCCCAGGCGACCGGCATCGAGGTCGGCGAATACGTCTTCGGCGAGGTGGATGGATACAGCTTTGCTCCGCCGGTCGTTGATCCGGACGGTGTGGTGGTTGCCGCAAGAGGCAACAAGCTGTACATGCGTTACCTTGGCTCGTGGGATATAGTTTTCACGCCGAGCGTGGACATCCCCGACAACACCACCACGACTGCTGTTCTACCGACGCCGATCGCTGTGAGGAAAAACGGCGGTTTGCTCGTCGGGAGCAAATCGGGCAGGCTGTACTTCTTCAACTAGCCGCTCTTTAATCCACTGGAGTTCCTTCCTTTAGCCCTGACTTTCTACAGTCGGGGCACATCTAAAAGACACCACTTTACGTGGTGTTTTTTAGTATGATTTTTTAATAATATTTTTTATCCCTTCGTTTTTAAGCTTTGTAATTTTTAATTTTATCCCACGGTTGTAGTCGCCGATTTTTCCGTCCGAGCGGGCGACGCGGTGGCAGGGGATCTTCGGGTCATAATTTTTATTTATAACTTTCCCTACTGCCCGCGCCGCCCTGGGCCGGCCGGATTTTCGTGCTACTTCGCCATATGTTAAAACTTTTCCTTTGGAGATTTTAGCGACGACCGATTTAACTTTTTGGGTGAAAGTTAGCATTAAGAGAGCATATTATTTATAAACTCAATCTTTTTTGCATAATAATTCCTCGGGGACGTGCCATCATTTTGTATTTTTAATGTTTCATATTCTTTGAGAGCGTTTGGGTCATTCCTCAGTATTTTCTCAAATTTTATTGACCGTTTCCAATCAGAATGATTTTTATTTATCAAAAATATTTCAATTTTTATGTCATCAATATATTTAACAAAGCGTACACGCCTCAACGGGTAGACGCTACCCGGTTGGCCCAGATATTTAATGAGTTTGTCGAGGTAAACATTAAAATTTCTATTGGAGATGGGGATGTAGAGGTCTATCTCTCCTTGTCCGGCAATACCGAGTGCGGTTGAACCGCGAAGCGATATTCTTGTTTTACCCAAGACATTAATCAGGTCCTTTTTTATCATCTTAAATATTGTTTTGGTTTTCGGATTATAAGGCAGGACACTGATTATATTAGTGTCGCTTAAATGATTTACCCATTCTTGTTGTTCGGGTGTCAACATGTCGGGTATTCTATCAAGAAAATGAAAAAAATAAAAAAGCCGCCGGCGGGAAACGCGGGCGGCGAGGCGGGGAGCGATTGTCTCTCAGGTAGATACTTCCTTACTGAACGTAGAGAAGCCGATATCGTCGCGACTGACCGGGTGAACGAAACACTCGATCAGTGCGGTCTCGGGGAAGAATGCGCGGACGGTGGTAACCAGGGCAGCGGCGAGAGCGTCCCGAACATCCGGCGTGCGATCCGGCTTCTTGAGGAGACTGTCGACGTAGATGATGATCTCTTCGCCCAGGCCGGCGGACATCATGTCACTCGGGAAAAAGCAGGAGACCTGGTCTGCGACCAACTCCAGCTCTTTGACCGCGGCGGTCGCTGCGCGCAGGTCATCGCAGAGTGCCTTGAGTTTCTTCTGGTTGGTCTTTCTCGGAATTCCGTAAACGATGATGACTGGCATCAGACTGCTCCCACGATAGGACCGAGGTCGGGGTCGACGGCGATTGCACCTTTCGGGACCTTGTCGCCGGCGCGGTAGAGGGCCGGACCGCCGATGCTGAGGACGCGGCCGTCGAGTTCGTGTTCCAGCTCCTCGATGGTTTTCAGGACCCGCTGGCGGCTGGCCTCGTTGCCGAGGTGCAGCACGTTAGCCCTGCCGCCGCTGTAGTGCCAGTCGACCTTCGCCTTGGCCTTTTCGGCCACGCGTCGCACCCAACGCTCCACGGCGTTGGAGCTTCCGTCGACGACGCAGACGCCTTTTCCTTTCTTGAAGATCGCGGGGTTGCACGGGGATGGGGTCGGTCCATCTGTTGCCATTGAAACACCTCCTGTGGGGTTTGTTCTAAGAACTAAACAAAAAATAGCACCAAAGTGCTATTTTGTCAACCCGGTAGAATGCATAGGGGCCTCTACCGGGCAGGCGCTCCCCATTAAGCACGTGTTTAGAACTTTAGATTGGGATAAGATAGCCATTGATTTGCGTATTTTTCAAGAAGATTGCCATTTTGCTTTAAAATGATAGGATGTAAATAAGGGTAAAACAGTCTTGATTGCCCTGACTAAAAATGTAATGACCAATTGAATATGAACGAAGAAGAAGATTTAGACAATCAAAATCTTAACTATTTCAATAACGATTACCTGTTTTTGATAATTCTGATTTTGTTAGAGAAATATCATACAGGCGAACGGGATGGCTACGGCGTAAGTAGCGCTTTTACGCTGAATGAGTTTATAAAAGGCAACTTATCCAAATGTGAAGAAATTACAGGCGAAATTGAAGATACAAACGATTACAGTAGCCCAAACGAATACGTTTTAAGCCATATAATCAGAATAGGCGATGACTTAAATATAATAAAACTCCGACAAATAGGCGCTTTCAAAATGAGCGTAATGTTGGAACAGGTTGTTGAATACGCCATAAATAACGATAAAACATTCCCACCTGAAGCAGGATATTACTGCGCTGTAATTGACGAGATAATGAAATTGCAGATTATCGAAAAAGAGCGAAATGAAAATCTTTTTAAGGCAAAGGAATACACCTTTGAAAAAACCAGAGAACCGATATTTTTTAACGATAACTACAGTAAGCATATTGCCCTATTGCTTGATATAGTTCCTGAATATATATACTTACGAGCAACCTTTATTGACGAAGAAGTAAACACCATTGAAAAAGAAATAAAAACTTTTTTAGATGACTTTAGCAATGACCTACTTAAAGACTACCAGCCAGATTATGCCCTAACCAGTCGCTTATATTTTACCAAACAAATCGAGAATTTCTACGCCTACCTAAACACGCTCCCACTTGTTGGAAATACCGTGAATATACCTTTTACCGTATTAGGCAATAAAGATTTTGAAGTAGTTAAAATCTTAAAATTTCTTGAGCTTAATAAGAGAATTAGAATAAACAAATGGAACGATGAAGCTTTTTGGAAAGTCGATTTTATAGATACCCCGATTACAATTGAAAGCCTTGTTAGCAATACAAAATCGCCCAGGCAGTCAAAGCCAAGAGTAAGCACAAAGTTCAAAGACGGCACGTTATATTTTGAAGATAAGCAATTTAACTTTAATAGAAAGCAAATACAAAAAGACCTGCTTAATACCCTATTCAAAAAGCCTAAGTATAATTGGAGCAATGATGAGATATGGGAAGACTGGGGCGAGGAAGATTTTAAAAATAAGACATTAAAATTTTATACGGCCAGCGATGAGATAAATAAAATGATAGCCTTGGAAACTGGCGTTAGAGATTTTTTAATAAAAGGCACAAAACAAGTCCAAATTAACCCTAAATATGTAAGTTAAAGTTAGGTAAAGTTAGATAAACACTTATTCTGTAAAATAACCTTATAACAAACTAAGGTTATTTTTTATTTGCAATCAAAACGAACAACTGACTAATGAGCAACTCGAAGCCAAGCATAATCTGACTGGCTTTTTTAAGTTGCTCTTGGAAATTGATATGCGAAATAACCCACATCTTTATGAAGATAACGGAAGTCCAGATAATACCGATTAAGGCCAATAACGGCTTAATAGCCTTTGGGAGCGTATTGTTTGACGATTGCCTATTCTTAGGCTCAATCGGCATACACAAAAAGCTCGATGGGAGCGGTTATCGAATAACCTACCCTACAAAGAAAATCGGCGAAAAAGATATAAATATCTTTCATCCAATAAATAAAGAAGTAAGTAAGCTCATTGAAGATGAGATTATAAAAAAAGTGAACAGGCTGTTTGCCTAAAAATCACTTTCTAAAAATGTAATGAAATGTTGGATACTGTAATACTACAAGTTGATTATAATAAATTTTATATTCAGAAATATGAAAATTTTGGCGCAAGCAAAGAACAGATTTTAAGTTCAAAAAGTCCTTTCAAAAAATGGATAAATAACCCAAGCAAGAAAGATGAAATTTATAAGCCAAGACTAACACTAATAAAACGAGGTATTCGTTTTGTTCTAAAGATAGAATTTTCAGCTCCCAAGTTAATTTTTGGGAATAACATTGATGAGCTTGATGATGGCGATTTTGATTTAGTCATTAAAACACTAAGAGAAAGACTGCAATCAATGGGAGTATTGATATTTAGTGCTAACCTCGAAAATTCAGAAGTTATATCATTTCATCCATCGAAAAACATACCACTCAGCAAAGGATATACTGCTAATCTCGCAATTAAAGAACTTAATAAAATAGACTGTAGCAAGCGCTTTGATTTTGACGAAAAGAACTACAGAAATAACGGCGAAGTCCTGCAATTTTACACTCGCTCCCATTCTTTCGTTATTTACGATAAAATAAATGACTTAGTAAAACCACAAAAAAGGGCTACTGATAAAGACCAGACTAAACAGCAATTATCTATATTTGACTACATAAAAACAAACGAACAGGCACTCCAGATATTAAGATTGGAGATTAGGCTAAGTTTAAAGCAAAAGCTCAACAATGTAATGGACTTTTTGGAGCAAAAAACAAACCCTACGTTTAAAGATATTTTTAGCAAAAAACTATGTAAAAAAATCGTCAATTCTTACTGGGATAATTTCTTTGGCAATAACCTTTTCATCTTTAATACTAATAGTAGTCCACAATATATCTTACAGCTTATTTTTATGAAATATCCAAAAACTAAAATTCTACAGGCAATAAAAGCGGTTGGGCTTTATATGTTATGCAAAGACAATGACGGCATTAAGGGGTTTAGACAAATCATTGATAGCCACAGGCGCAATCGAGCTGATTGGCAAACAGTAAAAGAAAATTTAAAACAGTTTGAAGACGAGATTTTTACAAGCTCAACCTGGGGATTTATAAAAGATATACGCCGAGAATTAAGGGATTTTAAGCCTTACCGACTAACCAAGACTGAAAACTTGATATGTAAAGAAAAGTAAAGTATAATATCAATATGAAAATCAAAAATGAGGATAACCTAAAATTCCACATTGAAAGCAATGATTACTTCGGCACTTTGGCTACAGTGTTAAGCCTACAAGAATAAAACTTATCAGAGTATAAGAAATTTAAAGTATCTGAAATACTAAAAAGCAAAATTGACGAGCTTATGTATCTACAAAAAAACTATAAGATAATCAAAAAATTATGAGCGAAGATAAAAAACAATTTTACACCGCCCAAGAATTAGCCGAACTACTTGGTTTTAATATAATGACTATTTACCGATATATTAAGTCTGGTAAGTTGAAAGCCTATAAATTTGGTAAAGATTTTCGGATTGATAATGCCGAATTTCAATCTTTCTTAAAAAAAGTAAGAACAAAATAACTATGCAAAACACTAAACGCAAACCAGAGGAAAATGAAAAAGAACAATTAAAAAATGAAATTTCTCGTTTGAAAAAGAAAATGGAAAAATACGAAGCGATAGAATTAAAGCAAAACCGCTTTGGTTTAGTTTGGTTAGATGTTCCAGAAGCCTTTGAAGATGATGTTGAAAACAAATTACCAATTTTAGAAAAGGTATCAAAACTATCAATCAATAGCAAAGATAAAGAACCAACACACTTACTAATCGAGGGTGATAATTATCACGTTTTAACTTGCTTAAACTACACTCACAAAGGAAAAGTTGATGTTATTTATATTGACCCACCATACAACACGGGAACTGATGGATTTAAATATAAAGATAAAAGAATTTTAGCGGAATATCCAGATGGAACAGAAGTCCCAGCAGACCACCCATTACGACACAGCTATTGGCTTTCATTTATGAAAAAACGTCTTGAATTATCGAAAGACCTACTCACCGAGCAAGGCTCTATTTTTGTGAGCATTGATGAAAATGAAATAGCGCAATTAAAACTATTGATGGATGAGATTTTTCTACCAGAAAATTTTATAGCCAATATAACAGTTCAAAGCAACCCAAGAGGAAAACAACAAATGAAAATAGCCACCACACACGAATATCTACTGGCATATGCCAAGAATATAAATAAGGTTCAAATAAACAGCGAAGAATTATCTAATGCCCAAGTAAAAGATTACTCTAAATTAGACGGAAGTGGCCTAAACTACAGAGAAATGGGATTAAGAAAAAGAGGTGCGGCTTCAAGGAGAGTTGATGTTCCAAATTTATATTACCCAATTTACGTTAATCCGAAAACTGGCGAAGTCGCATTGAAAAAAAATACTATTTTTACAAAAGAGGCTTTACCAGTTTTAAGTAATGGCGAGGATGGTCGTTGGAGATGGGGTAAGAAAAAATTTGAGCTATTTCACGACAGACTATTTGGTCGCCTTGTAAACAAAGAAAGATGGGATATTTTTGAAAGAGATTATCTCGTAAAAGATGGCGAACAAAAAGGAATGAAAGCTAAATCTATTTGGGATGACAAGGAATTGAATTATGAAAATGCAAAAAAAGAATTAAAAAATTTCTTTGACGGTAAAACAATCTTTGATTACCCAAAAACTGTATATCTAATAAAAAAGATTTGCAGGATTGCTTCAAATAAAAATTCTATTGTATTAGATTTTTTTGCTGGCTCAGGAACTACAGGCCAAGCTGTGTTAGAGTTGAATAAAGAAGATAAAGGTAATAGACAAGTATTGTTAGCAACCAACAATGAAAATCGAATTATGACTGAAGTTTGTTATCCAAGAATAAAAAAAGTGATTAAAGGATATTACAATCACAAAAATGGATTAGGCAATTCAATTGAATACTTTAAAACTGCTTTTGTTGGTAAAAACAATATATTAAAAGCTACTGACTCAGATAAAATTGAATTAGCCCATAATGCTGGAGCGATGCTATCAATAGCAGAAAATACGCTAAATCTAATTGAGTCAAATAACTTCTGGCAAATCTTTGAAAATAACGAACAGTATCTTGCAATATATTTTAGAGAAGAATTTAATAAATTTGATGATTTCATAAAAAAAGTCAAACAGTTTAAAAGACCTACGATAGTTTATATTTTTAGTTGGGAGAAAGAATTTGATTTTAATGATTTTGAAGATGATAGAAATATAAAAGTTAAAACCATCCCTCAGCCAATCTTAGAAATTTATAAACAAATTTATAATCTTATTTAATATGCCGACATTTAATCTTCTTCCTTTTCAAAAAACTGCAGTAAATGACTTAAATGAGGCTCTTCTGCATCTTTGGAAAAAACAAGAAAGACAATTACCACTGGTTTTTAAATCCCCTACTGGTAGCGGAAAAACCCTAACAATTGCTCATTTCGTAAAAAACTTAAATCATCTTCCACAATGGAATATCGATAAAGCTTTTATATGGATTACTTTTAGTGATGATTTGGCGATGCAAAGTAAAGATAAATTCAATGAGTATTTTGAAAACAATTTAGAAAATGCTCTTTTGTCCGTAAGCGATATTAACAGGGGTAAATTATATGAAAACGATATTTTATTTTTAAACTGGCAAAAAGTTGTGCAAGATAGCGCCGCTTCAAGAAAATTAAAAATACGCACACCTAAAGATGAAAGGTTTAAAAAAGAAAAAGGTAGTTATTTTGAAGATGTAATAGCTGAAACAAAAAAAGATAACCGAGAAATTATCTTACTCGTTGACGAAGCACACACTCATAAAGCCACAGAATTAGCACAAGAGGTAATTAACTTAATTGACCCTAAAATTATAGTGCATATTACTGCGACCCCAGATGACAAAGATATAGCCAAAGCCGCTACACTAAGCAGTTTTGTCCAAGTAGAAAGAGAAAAGGTTGTTGATGAGGGGTTAATTAAAGAAAAAATTTTAGTTCAAACAGAGGAAGATTTGTTAAAACATAAAAATAAAGACTTGGATGAAGTTTTACTGACTTTAGGTATGGATAAAAGACAGGAACTTGCAAAAGAACTAAAATCAATTGGAAAAGATATAAATCCACTACTACTTATTCAGCTCCCAAATGACGACAAAGAACTTGTTGCTAAAGGAGATAAGACAAAAGAAGAAGTTGTTAGCCAATTTTTAGCCACTAAGGGCGTAAAGGGTTCTCAAATAGCAAAATGGTTTGATGGAAAAAAAGAGAATTTAGATTATATAGCTGATAATGATAGCAAGGTTGATTATATGCTTTTCAAGCAAGCCGCTGGAACTGGTTGGGATTGTCCACGTGCAAGTGTTTTAGTAATGTTTAGAGAAATAAAAAAAGAAACTTTTTACACGCAAACAGTCGGAAGAATTTTAAGAATGCCTGAACCGCAGGTTAAAGAGGATTATAAAAATACCCCGAATTTAAGAACTGGGTATTTATACACCAACTACAAACGCAATCAAGTCGAATTACCAGATTTAAATAAAAACGAAATTCCAAGTCAACACGCTTACATAAAGAAAGAAATAAAAAATGTTAAATTACAATCGGCCTATATTTCACGTATTGACTACGGCGATATTCCTGCCTCTTCAAAATTTCAAGATAGCTTTACAAAATCAATGAACTCCTATTTTGGCATAACTAAAACTGGCTCAACGGCTGAGGAAAAATTAAAAAAAGCAGGAGTAGATTTAAATCACAAATTAACAAATAGCATTATCGCAAATGCTAAATTTGAAGATTTAGAACAAATGGCATACGAATTTAAAAAAAGAGGTGTTGATATTGAGCTTGAAATGTCTATAAATGATGTTGAAAAAACATTTAATTACTTCTGCCTTACACTATTAAAAGAGCAAACCGAAGAACAAGCTAAATATACTAACGTCGCTCGTGCTTGGGGCGTATTTAAATCAGCAATAAGAGTTTGGTTTGGCTCTGTTTTGGGTAAGGATAGCGACTACTATTATCGAGTATTTGTTAAAGATATACAAAAGGGCGCAAGTAGTAAATTCAGACCAGCTATAACAAAAGCATTGATTGAATTTAAACCAATGGCCAAGGAAATTCTAAAAGAAAAGAAAGAAAAAGAAGAAGAAAAAGAAGCTCCAATTTTTACTATTTTAGAGCAATACGATTTTACCTCTGATTATGAAGAAGTTCCTCAAAGACTTTGCGCTCTGGATAAGTGTTTTATACTGAAAGATTACAGAGGAAAAGAAAATGAACTTAACTTTATCAAATATCTTGAAGCTAAAAAAGACAAGATTGATTGGTGGTTTAAAAATGGCAATCAAGGAAAAGACTATTTTGCCATAAAGTATTTCAATAGTATTGATAATAAAGAAGCGCTATTTTATCCAGATTTTATAATAAAATTTAAGAGTGGCAAGATTGGTATCTTTGACCCCAAAAAAGACCAAACAGCCGAAGATGTTATCACGGCCAATAAAACTAAGGCTTTAGCTATCAAGCTAAAAGAGTTGGGCAAAAACTATGTAGGCGGTATAGTTGTATTTGAAAACGGAATTTGGAATTACAACGGCTCGGAAAAATATAATTACCAAAAAGGAAAAATTAGCCAAGATAAAAATTGGCAACCAATGGAAAATTTATTTAAGTAAAAATATGAAAGCGATAATCCTTGCGAGAGTATCAACCGAAGAACAAAAAGATGCGGGTAATTCTTTGCCAGCTCAGGTTGTTCGTATGGAAACATATTGCAAGCAAAGAAATTTTCAGGTTGCAAAAACGCTTAGCTTTGACGAAAGCGCTTATAAGACAAAACGAGATGACTTTGATAAAATCATTGATTACATAAAACAATCAAAAGAAAAAATTATCGTTTGCTTTGATAAGGTAGATAGATTTTCACGAAACGTTTTTGATAAGCGAGTTGCTTATTTATACGAGATGGCAATGAGCGATAAAATTGAATTACATTTTGCCTCAGACAACCTTGTTAT
>JAPLWQ010000001.1 GCA_026396515.1 Candidatus Magasanikiibacteriota bacterium
TATATTAAACAATCCGGCGGCCGCGGCCAATACGGCCATGTCTTGCTAAAAATAATCCCTGGTAAGGCGGGCGAGGGTTTTGAATTTATTGACGAAATTAAAGGCGGCATTATTCCTCGCGAATATCTGCCGGCGATTGAAAAAGGCGTGAAGGAAGCGCTCACCCGCGGTATCCAGGCCGGTTATCCGGTGGTGGATATTCAGGTGACTGTCTATGACGGGTCATATCATGATGTTGATTCGTCTGAAGCGGCTTTCAAGATGGCCGGTTCTATGGCGTTTCAATCAGCTTGCCGTAAGGCCAACCCGGTGATTATGGAGCCAATTATGAAAGTGGAAGTTTTGACTCCGGAACAGTTTATGGGTGATGTGATTGGCGACCTAAACTCCAAGCGCGGACAAGTGGAAGAAATGTTCGACCGAAGCCAGATGAAAGTGGTGAAGGCGAAAGTGCCGCTGGCAAGTATGTTCGGATATGTTACATCTCTGCGCAATATGACGCAGGGCCGGGCAAGTTCCACCATGGAATTTTCTCATTATGCCGATGTGCCGAATAATGTGGCACAGCAGATAATTGAGGGAAAGAAGAAATAGTTTATTGTTAAATAAAAAAATCCTCAGCCTTGGGCTGAGGATTTTTTTGGTATTTTTTATCCGGTTTGTTTATATCGTTGCGGTTCATGTTCAATTTCAAACGGCTCATCATCTGTTCCGGTGGCACCGAGTTCAACAGCATTGCTCATATCCACTTCATGTTTTAGAGCGCTGATTTTATCCTTTTGCATTTCAGTAAATGATTTATCCTTTATATTTATCGCTCCTTTGTCAACCATTTCAATACCCTTCGCATTCGGGTCATAATCCAAATTGGTTTTTCTTCCTAAGCTGCTGCGGGAAGTAACGAGACCTTCAAAAGTCGCCTGTGCTGTAGCTTCGTCAACTTGTTTTTCCAGGTCCGTTTCTTTTTTGGAAGTTTTAGCGCGCCATTTTGACCAATCTTGTCCGCCCGTTTCAGGTGTGGGCATAGATTAAATATTAGGTAAACACAAAAGATATTATAGCACATTTTGGCGTTTTTGTCAACCCTATTAAATAGCCAAGGTTAGCCATTTTTTATTCTTTTTACTTTCGCAATTTTTTAGAATAATATTTAATTATTGAATAATATTTAACAGGGTCAATGCTCATTTTTGTCTAGTTTCAGCAAAATAATGCTTTCTTTGTATGCCCGGTTTGTCATATATTGACATAAAATCGCGGTTGTGTTAGGTTTAGTCGTTCGGCCTTTGGCCGAAATTTGACCTTTAAACAAAGCAAGAAAAACTTGCGGAAAGGATTGGGAAATGAGCGAAAAAAAAGTGGGCTTTGCCCGTGATGAAATCATCAGCTTGCTGGTGATGCTCCTCGCGCGCGTGCCACGGCCACCCAACGACGACGATGTGGAGCGACTACTCGGTTTGCTCGAACTCGCCAGCAAGAAGTACGTGGCCCTCCTGTGTGAGGCCATCGGTCACGCACTTCCACAGGCGCGAATCGACAAGAACGATCCGGTTGGGGCGGTCACACAGTTCATCACGATGAGTGTGCGTCTCGTGAAAGAAGATCAGGTCGCTTCGTACATTTCTTACATCCTCGAGATCGACAAGGGCTCGGACGAGTACAAACCGCTGCAGGAAACAGTCACTCGGCAGATGGCCGGGTCGTCGCCGAAGATCAAGCGCGAACAAGCGCTCGGCGACGCGGAGAAGCAGCGACAGGAGCTGGACGCGCTGGTCAATAAGATCATGCAGGGCCAGCAGACCATCGAACAGAAGCGTACTGAGCTCGGCGATGTCTATCACCAGATCGAGCAGATGAAGCAGGACGTCGACAGCGCAGAGCGCGATGCGATTGCGACCGAGATTCTCGCTCAAGGGAAGCTCGAGGTGGCCACTGCGCGGACCCATCAGGCCGAGGCGAGATTGCAGGAAGCGGAAATGACCGAGGCAGCAGCCTTCCGCCAGCTGGAGTCGGCCGAGATGCGGATCGTGGCCGCGAATACGGCTGCGGAAAGCGGTCGCATTCGCGACAACCGCCTGGTCAAACAGGCACTGTCCGAGGTCGGCGTCATCTTCCCTGACAACGAGGCGCTCGCGGCCATGGCCGACGAGGTCAACGAGAACAACGCGGTGATCGTAGCGAGACAGCTGGTGAACCAACTGTTGCGCGACGTCATCACCCGTCTGACCCTCGAGACCCGCGATCTGGCCAGCGAACGCGAGGATCTGGTCGCCCAGAGCAAGGAGCTCGAGAACCTGCGCGCCACGAAGGCCCGGGTGATGCAGGAGATCAGAGACATCGAGGCGGTGCTTGCCGAACTCTTCGCGGATCTCTCTTCCCGGCGATCCTCCCTCCAGCAGAAGGAGGACGAGAAGCTGGCTGTCGTGGCCGAGTGTGAGAAGGAGGCCTTCAACCTGCAGAAGGCGATCGCCGACGCCCAGGCCAGGATGGCCCAGGCTCGGGAGTCCCTGCGTACGACGCTCGAGCAGGAGATCTCTTCAGCGATGACCTCGCTGAAGCAGCACGTGCCCGCTAAAGGTTAACCGCTTTTTTTCTTGACTTAGAAACCCACCCCCTGTACCGCTACTCGGTCCAGGGGGTTTTTATTTTTTTAATTGACATTTTCAGATAAATTGATAATATAGTGGCACTTGCTAATATAATAATTTTTCATGAATTCAAAACAATTAAAACGGTTGTTTAACTTAATCCGTGAAACAGGTGACAGGTTAATAATTGCCGACAATGAATCGGATGATGTTTTTGCCGTTATGTCTCTTCCCGAATATGAAAATTTGGCCCAATTAAGGAAAATGGATTGGACTCCGGACGAAGTGCCGGCTCTTATTCCGCGCCAAATTGGCGATTTAAACGAACAGGAAATGTTGGAAAAGATAAACCACGACATTGCTGATTGGAGAGGTGTGCAAAAGAAAAATGAAGCAGAAATGGCAGTTGAAGACATGGTGGAAAGTAATATCGAAGCAGAGGATGCAGTTGAAGAAATAGCGCCTGATTCAGCCAAAAAAACAGCAATGCCTAGAATAGCCGACGTGCTAAATGACGAGGTATATCGTGAGCGAAAATTTGATGACAAACCAAGAGTCGGCTGGGTAGAAGAAGAGGATTTGTCTACTGTCCCGCATGAAGAGGAAAAGTTCTATTTGGAACCGGTTGAGTAATCCACAATCCACCCCCTTGCCAAATTCCTAAAATCTGCTATAATCTTCTAATGTAAATTGGAGTAGACGGCTCTAAAGTTTTTAGTGCCGTATACTGAACAATAATATATTTACATATATATTTAGTGAAGCGGCTGGTCTACAAATCTGCGCCGACCACTCGGCGGCAGTGCCGTGAATAATAAACCATATGGCTGAGTTTGTAAGAACCAAGCCACATGTCAACATTGGTACAATTGGCCATGTTGACCACGGTAAGACAACTCTTACCGCTGCGATACTTGCTGTATTGAGCTCTCACGGAATGACTGCTCAAAGCAAAGGCGTTGATGATTTGGATAAAGCCCCGGAGTCAAAGGCCCGCGGCATTACCATTTCCACCGCCCATGTTGAGTATGAAACAGAAAAGCGCCATTACGCGCACGTAGACTGTCCGGGACATGCCGATTATGTGAAGAACATGATTACCGGCGCAGCTCAGATGGACGGTGCTATCTTAGTGGTTTCCGCCGCTGACGGTCCGATGCCGCAGACCCGTGAGCACATTGTGCTTGCCCGTCAAGTAGGCGTGCCGTACATTGTTGTGTTTTTGAACAAGGTTGATCAGGTTTCCGACCCGGAATTGATTGACTTGGTTGAAGCGGAAATTCGAGATTTGCTCAAGAAATATGATTTCCCTGGCGATACAACTCCGATTATCCGCGGCAGCGCCCTGCAAGCTTTGCAGAATCCGACTGATGAAGCTGCTTCAAAGCCGATTTTAGAATTGATGAAAATCGTTGATGAATATATTCCTGAACCGGTTCGAGCCGTTGACCAGCCGTTTCTTATGCCTGTGGAGGATGTTTTCTCCATTGAAGGCAGGGGTACTGTGGTGACCGGACGTATCGATCGTGGCATGGTTCACGTCAATGATGAAGTTGATATTGTCGGTTTGAAAGAAGAGAAAATGAAAACCGTGGTGACCGGTATTGAAATGTTTAACAAGAGTTTGAAAGAAGGCCGAGCCGGTGATAATGCAGGCATCTTGCTTCGCGGTACCAAAAAGGAAGAAGTGGAGCGTGGTATGGTATTAGCCAAACCGGGTTCTATCAATCCGCATACCGAATTTGAAGCCCAGGTGGTTGTGCTCACCAAAGAAGAAGGCGGCCGACACAAACCGTTTTTCAAGGGTTACAAACCGCAGTTTTACATCAGAACTACTGATGTAACCGGCGAAGTGATCCTGCCGGAAGGCACAGAAATGGTTATGCCGGGCGATACAATTAGTTTCTCGGTGAAATTAATCAAGCCGGTGGCCATTGAAGAAAAAATGAAATTCGCCATCCGCGAAGGCGGTAAAACCGTCGGCGCTGGCGTGGTAACAAAAATTAATAAATAAGTCCTGACAAGGGGGGTGAAATTTTCACCCCCCTTTGTCGTGGAATAACGTTCTTTACCATGACTTCAGCAACAGCGACAACTAAAGCTCCGGCACCGGCGGCAGTCAAGAAAGCGGTTGAGGCAACCAGAATCCGCATTAAAATTCGCGCCTATGACAATAAGATTATTGATCAGGCGACGCGAGTAATTATTGATACTGCGGTACGAAATGATGCCAAAGTAATCGGACCGGTACCGCTTCCGACGGAAAAAAGCAAATTTACAGTTAATCGTTCAACTTTTGTGCATAAAAATGCGCGCGAGCAATTTGAAATGCGCGTGCACAAGCGGTTGATTGACATTATGAACGCTTCGCCAAAGTGCGTAGATGCTCTTATGAGTTTGAGCCTGCCATCCGGCGTGGATGTTGAGATTAAGATGTAAGTTTGTTTTGGCCCGGTAGAGGCCGGGCCAGGGACTTGACAAGATAGGAGATTTCAAGTAAAATCGCCACATAGTAATTTGTTGAAAAAACCCAAGTAAATAAGATTTGGCATTTCGACTTTGTCGAAATGGCACTTGCCTTTTGCGGGTGCGCCCTATGGGCTAAAAAAACATTTAAGCGGGTTTTGGCGACAAGGGGAATAAATATTGAAAAATCAAGTAAACAGGCCATTTTAATCCGCAGTTTTTTGACGGATTGTTCATGGCTAGAAGCAATAGGATTGAAATATTTTTCAGTATTATTGCTTCTAGTTTTTTGTTAAACTAATCGGTTATCTCCGCCAAATGGGATGGGTGCGGAGCAATGACATGAAAAATATGAAGTTTATTATCGGAAAAAAAATTGGCATGACACAGGTGTTTTCGTCCTTGGGCGAAATGACTCCGGTTACTCGGGTGAAGGCCGGGCCGTGTCAGATTGTACAGATCAAAAATACGGACAAAAACAATGCCCGTTCAGTTGAGATTGGATTTGGCGAGATTAAAGATTTTCGCATGAACAAGCCTCGCGCCGGACATCTGAAAGGTTTAACACCGGTACGGGAGTTGCGCTCATTTAATGTTGAAAAAACCGAGGGATTAGATCGCGGTACCACTATTACAGCGGCAATATTCTCCGTCGGCGACATCGTTACCGTGGAGGGCGTATCTAAAGGAAAAGGTTTTGCCGGCGTGGTAAAACGGCATCATTTTGCCGGAGCTCCGGCAACACACGGTCACAAGCATGATTTGCGGTCTCCAGGTTCAATCGGAGCGGGTGGTGTCCAGCGCGTTTTTAAAGGTATGCGTATGGCTGGCCGGATGGGCGGCGCCCCGGTAACTGTGAAGAACTTGGAAATTGTGGAAGTGCATCCGGAAAGCAATGAGCTCTATATTAAGGGCGCGGTGCCTGGCGCCAGAAATGGAATTTTAGAAATTTATTGTCCGGGCGAGTTGGTTATTGCCAAAACAGAAGATAAACCGTCAGAAGAGCCGGTAGTTGAAACGGCCGCGGCTGAGACGCCGGCAGAAACTGCTCCGATAAACGAATAAGTATGAAAATAAAAGTATACAATTTAGAAGGCAAAGAATCTTCCGAAATGGATTTGGATGATAAAATTTTTGGCGTTAAAATTAAGCCTGAAGTTGTTCACGAGGTTTTTGTCGCTCAAATGAATAACAGCCGTGAACCGTGGGCAGACACAAAAACACGCGGTGAAGTGCGCGGCGGCGGTAAAAAGCCGTGGCAACAGAAAGGCACCGGGCGCGCGCGCCATGGATCCATTCGTTCGCCGATCTGGGTTGGCGGCGGTGTAACTTTTGGCCCGCTTTCTACGCGTAATTATAAAAGCAAAATTAATAAGAATACCCGCCGCGTGGCGCTAAAAATGTGTTTAAGCGATAAAGCCCAATCCGGCGCTTTGTGGGTGGTTGAAAATTTCTCATTCACTGAACCGAAAACAAAAATTTTCGCTTCTTTCATGAAGAAAATACCCGTCGCGCAGAAATCATTTTTGATTCTGACCGGCGAGAGTGATGGTCAGGTTTATCGCATGTCAAGAAATTTGAAAAAGATAGAATCCATTCCGGCGCGCGAGGCGAGTGTTGTTTCAGTATTGAATAAGCAGGCAATCATTACAAGTAAATCCGGTATTGCCGAGTTGGAAAATATTTTATCAAAGAAGGCCTAATTGCAAAGATATATGGGATTACTCAACCGCAAAAAGAAGGAAGAAAAACCGGTCGAACCGCCGGAAAAGTTTGAAGCACCCGCTGAAATACAAAAGGGTTCCGCTTCAAGCGTTTCTTCAAGCCGGGTGATCGTGAAACCATTGGTAACTGAAAAGGCCGCCGTGGCCCAGAGCTTAAATAAGTACGCCTTTATTGTGCGCCGGGAAGCAACAAAAGAACAGATAAAAAAGGCGGTAAATGATATTTATGGAGTGATGCCAGTTTCGGTAAATGTTATCCATGTGGAAGGCAAGGCGCGCCGATACGGACAATACACAGGCCGCCGGGGGGATTTTAAAAAAGCGTTTGTTACTTTGCCAAAAGGCAAGACCATCGCCATTCACGAAGGCGTATAAAAAGAGTATAGAAAAAAGAATATGCCAATTAGAATTTACAAACCAACTTCACCGGGGCGCCGCCATTCAAGCGTTGACGCTTTTTCAGATATTACAAAATCCGAACCGGAAAAATCTTTAGTGACGATTTTGCAGCCAAAATCAGGCCGCAATAATCAGGGTGTTATTACCGTACGCCATAAATCCGGCGGAGCAAAAAAATTATATCGCTTGGTTGATTTTAAGCTTCAAAAATATAATGTTGAAGCAGTGGTTTTGGCGATTGAATACGATCCGAACCGCGGTCCGAGAATTGCGCTGATTCAATATAGCGATGGCGTGAAATCATACATTCTCTGCCCTGAAGGTTTGAAGGTGGGCGATAAGGTTATTTCTTCCGACCACGCCATTGAAGCAAAAGCCGGGATGAGAATGTCGCTTGAACACATGCCAATCGGCTTGTTTATACATAATATTGAATTGACGGCCGGAAAAGGCGGGCAGTTGGTGCGCGGAGCAGGTCTTAGCGCTCAATTGGTCGGTTTTGAAGGTGAATGTGCACAGATAAAATTACCGTCAGGTGAGATTCGCTCGGTACGCAAGCAGTGCGCCGCTTCAATTGGCGCGCTCGGCAATGCCGATCGCCGTTTAATTCGCTGGGGCAAGGCCGGACGAATGCGCCACCGCGGCATTAAACCGACGGTAAAAGGTAAGAATATGAATCCGGTGGATCACCCGCATGGAGGTGGTGAGGGGCATTCTCCAATCGGTCAGAAAAGGGGTCCCCAGACCGTTTATGGTAAAACAGCGCAGGGCGTGCGCACCCGCGGGAGAAAGAAATGGAGCAATAAATTTATTATTAAATCGCGCCGCAATAAATAAGCGCATACTATATATATGTCCAGAAGTTTGAAAAAAGGCCCTTATATTGATCCGCGAGTTCTAAGCAAAGTTTTGGTAATGAAAGCGAGCGGAAAGAAATTGCCGATTAAGACTTGGTCGCGCGCTTGTGTTATTTCACCGGAAATGGTGAGCACGACTTTCCTTGTCCACAATGGAAAAGATTTTATCAGCGTATATGTGGATGAAAATATGGTCGGGCACCGATTGGGCGAATTTGCATCAACTCGTAAATTCGTGCGACACGGCGGCAAGATGGCCAAAGAACAAGAGGCCAAGGTAACATCTGCCGGAGCTCCGGCGCCGGCCGCACCGGCAGGTAAAGCCGAGAAGAAATAAAAAAATAATATGACACAGGAAGTTAAAGCAAAATTGAAATTTCTGAAAATGGGCCCGCGTAAAGTCCGGCTTGTTGCCGACTCTATGCGCGGACATAAGGTGGTTAAGTTGTTGGAGCGTTTGCCTCTTTCACAGAAATGGGCTGCGTATCCATTGCTTAAGCTTTTAAAATCCGCAGTCGCCAATGCGAAGACAAATTTTAAATATGAAATGGACACGCTTAGGGTGAAGAGCATCACCGTGGACGGCGGACCGGTGGTAAAACGCTGGATGCCGAAAGCGCATGGCCGTGCTACACCGATAAGACAGCGTACCTCCCACATCAATTTGGTTTTGATTTCCGAAGAAAAATTGGAAAAAAAACAGAAAGCAAAGAAGGAAAAAAAGGCGGCTAAAAAATAATATTTGCCAACATATATGGGTCATAAAGTACATCCAAGAATACACCGCACTCCCTACATTTTTGCCTGGGATTCGAAATGGTTTGCCAGAAATGAAAGCTTGCCGCTTTATCTTAAACAGGAAATCGGCATCCGAACTTATCTTTGCAAGAAATTGAAAGAAGCAGGAGTTGATTCTATTTCTATTGAACGCTCTCCGAAAGACATGCAAATCACAATTCTTGCGGCAAAACCGGGTGTGGTAATCGGCCGGTCCGGCCAGGGTTTGGATGTAATCCGAAAAGAAATTGAGAAAAAATATTTGCAGCAAAAACAAAAAGTTAAATTGAATATTTTACCGGTAAAACAGCCGGCTCTCTCGGCCGCGATTGTGGCCGGAAATTGTGCCGCTGAAATTGAGAAACGCATGCCTTTCCGCCGGGTGATGAAGCAAGCGATTGAAAAAGTGATGGCTGCCGGGGCTAAAGGCGTGAAAATAAAAATGGCGGGTCGTCTGAACGGCGTGGAAATTGCCCGCCGTGAAGTATTATCGGCCGGTAAAATGTCGTTAATTACCTTGCGCAGCGACGTTGATTACGCGCTTACCGAAGCGCAGACCATTTACGGAAAAATCGGCGTCAAGGTTTGGGTCTATCACGGAGAAGCATTCGGACGCCGCGACAAATTTGAGAAGAAAGAAGAAAGTGAAACCGTAAAGAAGAATTATCAAAATTAAATCCGACAGATATGTTATTGCCAAAAAAAGTATTACATCGCAAATGGCACAAAGGGCGCCGGCGCGCGAAGGGTATTGCCACCAGAGCCAATTGTTTGGCTTTCGGGGAGTTTGGCTTAAAAACGCAGACTCACGGCTGGGTGACCAGCCGGCAGATTGAAGCTGGCCGCCGGGTTCTTACCCGTTATGTTCGCCGCGGCGGTAAAATTTGGATTCGTATTTTTCCGGATAAGCCGGTAACAAGAAAAGGCAATGAACAGCCGATGGGCGGCGGAAAGGGCGCTCCGGATCATTATGTTGCCGTAGTAAAACCCGGATCGGTATTGTTTGAAATGGCCGGTATTACAAAAGAATCGGCGGTTGAGGCAATGAAATTGGCCAGTTATAAATTTGGTTTAAAAACAAAATTTATCGTTAGATAATTGATTGGTTATGGATTATCAAGAAATAAAAACTAAGAATGTTAACGAAATCAAGGGGTTGATTTTAGAGAAAAGTGAAGAACTCCGTGATTTGCGTTTTAAATTGCAGAGTCAACAGCTTAAGGCAATGCACAAGATGCAGGATACAAAAAAGATGATTGCCCGGCTGCAAACGGCTTTGAGAGCCACTGCGAAATAAAATAGCGCAAACTAATAAATATATTATGAATTCCGATAACAAAAAAAATACGATTAGACGCCAATTTTCCGGCACTGTTGTTTCAGCAGCAATGAATAAGACCGTTGTTGTGAATATTGAAAGCCGTAAATTGCATCCAAAATACAAAAAATATTACCGGGTAAATAAAAAATACCATGTTCATGATGAGAAAGGTACTGCCAAAACCGGTGATAAGGTTGTATTTGTTGAGTGTCGGCCGATTTCAAAGACAAAGCGGTGGAGATTGGTAAGCGTAGCGAGCTAATTACAATGCCTAATCAGATAATCGTATGATACAACACCGAACAATGTTAAGTGTGGCGGACAATACCGGCGCTAAGCGCTTGCAGTGCTTGCGCGTTCTTGGCGGCTACAAAAAGAGATATGCCAGGCTTGGCGATATCGTAACTTGTTCAGTTAAGATCGCTGCCCCGCGAGGCATGGTTAAAAAAGGCGAGGTAGTTCATGCGGTTTTAGTGCGCGGAAGAAAGGAAACCCGCAGAAAAGACGGCACTTATATCCGTTTTGACGAAAATGCCGCAGTAGTCATTGATAGAAAAACAAAAGAGCCGCGCGGTTCCCGTATTTTTGGACCGGTGGCGCGCGAATTGCGCACCAAGGGTTTTCAAAAGATTATTTCTTTAGCTCCGGAAGTATTGTAATTATATTTTTATGAAAATTAAGACAAACGACAAGGTGAAAGTGGTCGCCGGAAAAGACCGCGGAAAAGAAGGAAAAGTAATCCAGGTTTTTCCGTCTGCCAATAAAATTGTGGTTGAAGGAATTAATATCATGAAAAAGCATTTGCGGCCGAAAAAGCACGGTGAAAAGGGGCAAATTATTGAATTGGCCGCGCCGTTTTCAGCTGCCAACGCCCTCATAATTTGTGAAAAGTGTGGTAAGCCGACCCGGGTGGGTTATCGGCTAGACGGTGACAAGAAAAAGAGAATTTGCAGAAAATGCAAAGAATTCATTGCATAATAAAAATATGACTCCAAATTTATACAATTATTACAAAAAGGAAGTGGTGCCGGCTCTGAAGAAGGAGTTTGGTTTTAAGAATGTGATGCAGGTACCGAAAATTACCAAAGTGGTGATAAATGTTGGAGTTGGTAAATTTCTTAAAGAGCCTAACTTTATTGAAAATGTTGAAAAAAATCTGGCGAAGATAACCGGGCAAAAACCGGTGCGCACCAAATCAAAAAAGGCAATTTCAAATTTTAAGATACGTGAGAATATGGATATTGGCGTGGTTGTTTCATTGAGGGGTGCAAAAATGTATTACTTTTTGGAAAAATTGTTGGATATCACTTTACCGCGTACCCGCGATTTCCGCGGAATTTCAGACAAGGCCTTTGACGGCCGCGGTAACTATAGCTTGGGCTTTAAAGAAAATGTGGCATTTCCGGAAATTAAAGCGGGGGAAGCTGAAAAAACCCATGGCATGCAGATTAACATCGCCACTAACGCAAAAAATAAAGAACAGGGAAGAGCGCTGCTTATGAAATTGGGCTTTCCTTTTGTAAAATAATAATTGTTTATGGCCACTCAATCACAAATTGCAAAGTCGAATCGTAAAGCGAAATTCTCAACCCGAATTGTTCGACGCTGTTGGAAATGCGGCCGCCAGCACGGATTTTTTAGAAAGTTTGGCTTGTGCAGAATTTGTTTCAGGGAGTTGGCCAATGACGGTAAGATTCCGGGTGTTAGAAAATCAAGCTGGTAACCCGCCCGAGTTAAATAAATATATAAATCAATACATATAAAATAAATTTACTACGCTATGATGACTGATCCTATAGCCGACATGCTCACCAGAATACGCAATGCCTCAATGGTCCGCAAAAGCGAGGCGGTTGTTCCATTTTCAAAAATTAAAATGGCTATTGCTGGTATTTTGATTCGCGAAGGATATCTGTTAAAGGCGGAATTGGTTGATGAAAAGAAACCTCAGATTGCATTATCTCTAAAATATGACGGACGCGAACCGGCTATTCATTCTATTAAGAGAATCAGCAAGCCAGGTCACCGCGCTTATGTAAAAAATAGCGACATTTCCAAAGTATTAAATGGTTTTGGTTTGGCGATTCTTTCCACGCCCAGGGGTATTATGACCGGTATTCAGGCGAAAAAGGAAAAAATTGGCGGTGAAATTTTGTGTGAGATATATTAAAATGAACCACATTAACCATAAATAGTATGTCACGAATAGGTAAAAAAATTAGATTGATTCCGAATGGCGTCACAGCAGAAGTGATAAATGGCGAGCTGATAGTTAAGGGCCCAAAAGGAGAACTTCGTTTGAAATTGCATCCGAGAGTTACTGTGGCAGTGAAGGGCAGTGAACTCACTTTAACGGTAGCGAACGAAAACCTTAAAAAAGACCGTGCTCTCTGGGGCACATTTTCGAGTATTGCCGGCAATATGTTAAAGGGCGTATCCGAGGGGTATAAAAAGCAGTTGGAAATAAACGGCGTCGGCTTTAAGGTTAATATGAAAGGCGAAACGCTGGTTTTGGAAGTCGGCTATTCACATTCGGTTGAATATGAAGAGCCGAAAGGAATAAAAATTTCTGTTGATAAAAATCTGATTACCGTTGAAGGAGCTGATAAACAGCTGGTTGGTGAAACAGCCGCTCAAATTAGAAGCATTAAAAAGCCGGAGCCATACAAGGGCAAGGGTATAAAATATATTGACGAGATTGTAAGGCGCAAGGCCGGGAAAACAGCTGCTAAAACAGCCGCCTAATTCTCGCAATAAATATTAATTTTATGAAAAGATTGATTACTAAAACCAGAGATGAACGCCGCACCGTGCGCCATAGCCGCGTACGAGCAGTGTTGAAAGGCACTTCAGCCGTGCCGCGCTTGTCCGTATTTCGTGGTTTGAAGAGTATGACTTTGCAACTTATCGATGATGTCTCCGGCAAAACAATTTGCCAAGCGACCACAGCCGAAGTGAAAAAAAGCAAGGTAAAACTGGAAGGCCGTTCCGCAAAAGTAGCTGAGGCTTTTTTGGCCGGCAAGTTGCTCGCGGAAAAATCGAAAGACAAAAAAATTACCCGAATCGTATTTGATCGCGGCGGATATAAATATCACGGCCGGGTTGCGGCAGCGGCAGAAGGCGCCCGTGAAGGCGGTTTATCTTTTTAATCATAATATTTTCCATAAACACAACGCAATATGAAGCCCACGCGTAGAAAAGACAATAGAGGAAAGGAAGAGCGCAAGGAATTTGACCAATACATTCTTGATCTTGCCCGCGTCACCCGCGTCACTGAAGGTGGAAAGCATTTGAGTTTTCGTGCCTGTGTTATCTTGGGAGACCGCGCCGGACGCGTGGGTTTTGGCATTGCCAAGGGTAAAGACGTCCAAATTGGTGTTGAAAAAGCAGCCCGGCAGGCTAAGAAAAATATTATCCATGTGCCGATTGTAAAAGAAACAATTCCTCACGCAGTACTGGCCAAGTTTAAAGCGGCCAGGGTGCTTCTCAAACCGGCCCCGATCGGTTCCGGTATTATTGCCGGCGGTGCTGTGCGCGTAGTGCTTGATCTCGCCGGCATTCCGAATGTATCGTCAAAAATTTTATCAAAAACAAAAAATAAAATTGTGATTGTTAAGGCTACTTTTGTTGCTCTCCAAAGTTTTAAGAAGAGCTCGAAGACGGCGGCTGCAGCGGTTAAACCGGCTGAAGTAAAGCCGGTGGTGGCGGAAGAAAATAAATAAGACGAATATATGAAATTAGCAGTTCATACAATTAAGCCGGCGAAAGGATCTAAGCATACGTCAAAACGCATCGGCCGCGGCAATGCTTCGGGACACGGCACTTATTCCACCCGCGGCGGCAAGGGTCAAACGGCCAGAGCCGGTGGCAGCCATCGGCTGCGTTTGAAAGCTTTTAAACGCATGATGCAGTCAACGCCGAAATTGCGCGGTTTTAAGAGCCATTTCAACAGACCTGCTGAAGTTTACCTTTCAGATTTAGAAAAATATTTTGATAATGGCGCTGTGGTAAATTTGGCCGCTTTGAAAGAAAAGAAAATTATTAACGCACGCGATTTGACCGCTAAGATTTTACTCAAAGGCGTACTGGAAAAGAAACTGGTTATTGAAGGTGTCTCTTGCACAAAGGCGGCAAAAGCGGCGATTGAAAAAGCGGGTGGGGAAGTCAAATAATCATTGTTAAACGAAGATATTGCTGGTATATTACCGATGAAGCCGGCTAAGCATATAATGAATATATGTGGGAAAAAATTCAACAAGTCTGGAAAATTAAAGACATTAGAAAGAATGTTTTAATCGTTCTCGGTCTTTTGGTGATATATCGTCTTGTTGCCCATATTCCGGTGCCGGGCGTTAATGTACAAGGTTTGCGTGATTTTTTGTCCGGTCAGCAGGTGTTTCAATTGCTTGACGTGTTTTCCGGCGGAACAGTAAAGAATTTTTCCCTGATCATGCTTGGTGTCGCTCCATACATTACCTCGTCAATTATTTTTCAATTGTTGGCCATGATTGTGCCAAAATTGGAAGAAATGCAAAAAGAAGGGGAATCGGGACAGGCCAAGATAAATATGTATACCCGCTGGCTGACGGTGCCTTTGGCTTTTTTGCAGTCGTTTGCCATGGTTAAATTTTTAGCGAATTCTTCACGCGATATTCTTCCGACAAATCTGTCCGGTTTGGATATGTTTACTATCATTGTGAGCATTACCGCCGGAACGATGTTCCTCGTTTGGATCGGAGAATTGATTTCCGAACGAAAAGTCGGTAATGGCATTTCGCTTTTAATCTTTTCAGGTATCGTGGCATCGTTACCGTCTGCCATTGGGCGAGCAGTGGTAAATTACACTTCGGCTGATTTTTATACTTTCTTAATGTTTGGCCTTATCGCCATCGCCACTGTGGTAGGCGTAGTGTTTATCAATGAAGGCCAGCGCCAGATTCCGGTAAATTATGCCAAGCAAGTGCGCGGCTCGCGCGTTTTTGGCGGTGGGTCCACCCACTTGCCTCTTCGTGTCAATATGGCCGGCGTAATCCCGATTATCTTCGCCATTTCACTGGTGGTTATTCCGCCAATGGTCGCGCAATTTTTTGTATCTGCAAAGGCGGAGTGGCTTAAAGATGGAGCCGCGTTTATTATAAGATTATTTAACAATCAGGCGTTTTACGGCATTTCGTATTTTTTATTGGTTTTTGGATTTACATTTTTTTATACCTCGGTAATTTTTCATCCGCAAAAAATTGCGGAGAACCTTCAAAAAAATGGCGGGTTTGTTCCAGGCATCCGGCCGGGTAAGGAAACAGAAAGTTATCTGGCGGCGATTGTCAGCCGTATAAATTTGATCGGCGCGAGCTTTTTGGGCTTGATTGCAGTACTACCGCTTTTACTTCGGTCAGTTAGCGGATCGCAGGTTTTAACGATCGGCGGCACGTCGCTTCTTATCGTTGTGTCTGTGGCGATTGAAACAGCCAAACAGCTCGAATCTCAGCTTACCATGCACGAATACGATCATATATAAAAGATTATTGAGATGCTCCGGCACAATATTTGGCCGGAGCATTTTTTTATACAAATTCGTGACATTAATTATGGCAATATTGAATAAATCCCGCATATTTGATATAATAATTACGCTCAAAATTTGGCTAATTTTAAAGATAAAATAATGAAAAAAATACTATTTTTTGTCGGTCCTCCCGGCTCAGGAAAAGGCACTCAGGCAAAGAAAATTGCGGAAAAATATCATTATCGGCATGTCTCTACCGGTGACATGATTCGTTCTATAGCGATTGATCCGGATGCCACACCGGAAGAAAAACAAATTCTTCACGATGTTAACTTTGCCGGCCAGCTGGCGCCCGACTGGTTTATTTGCGGGCTTGTTTTCAGGGCGGTAGAAAAGTTTATCAAAGAAAGAAATTATCACGGTATTGTTTTTGACGGAGCGGTGCGCACTTTAGAGCAAGCGGAGAGAATAAACCAATATTTGGAAACAAAGGATTTGAACCGTGACACCACTGCCGTCGCAATAGTGATCAGCGATGAAGAATCATTTAACCGGTTAACTAAAAGGCGGATTTGCGGCGAATGCAGGGAAATTATTCCATGGCTTAAGGAGACAATGAAGTTGAACGAATGTCCAAAATGCGGGGGGGCGCTAAAATCAAGGCCGGATGATAAAGAAGAGACTATTAAAGCCCGTATAATTGAACAGGGTAACAGAGCTTTGGCTCCGATACTTGATTATTATTCGAGATTAGGCATTGTGAAGATTATAGATGGCGAACAAAAAATTGAGAAGGTCGCCGGGGAAGTTGAAAAAGCGGTGGTAAAATAGTAAATATGTTAATCAAGAAGCCGGCAGATATTCGAACACTGAAAAAAGGCGGAAAAATTCTCGGCCGTATTTTATCGGACCTGGTAAAAATGTGTAAACCCGGCATCTCTACCTGGGAGATAGATCGCGCCGCTGAAGAAATGATTATTAAGGCCGGGGGGCAACCGGCTTTTAAGTACTATAAAAATCATCCGACTGAGCCGCCGTTTCCGGCCACAATCTGTGCCTCATTCAACGAGGAGATTGTGCATGGAATTCCAAAAAAAGACTTATTGCTGAAAAATGGAGATTTGTTCAGTATTGATGTCGGCATGGAATATCCGATCGGTAAAAGGACAGTGAGTATGTTTACTGATACGGCAATTACCGTGGTGGTAGGCAAAACAGCAAGGAAAAATTACGATTTATTGAACGTCACCTCGCAGGCTCTTGAGGTTGGCATAGAGGCGGTGAAACCTGGTGTAAGCATTTCAGAGATTGGCAGGGCGATAGAGAATTACGTAAAATCGCAAGGGAAATATGGTATTATCCGCGACTTATCGGGTCATGGGGTTGGTTATGCCGTTCATGAAGAACCCTGGATACCCAATTATTATGATAAGCGTTTGGATAGTTTTATTGTGAAGCCGGGAATGGTGCTCGCTCTTGAGCCAATGATAACGTTGGGCGGTTGGCGGATTGTGACCGCGCCGGACGGATGGACGATAAAAACCGCGGACAATTCTCTTTGTGCGCATTTTGAACATACGGTTGTGGTCACGGAAAAAGGCTGCGAAGTTATCACACGAAGACCGGAGGAAATTTAACTGTTTATTCTGTCGCTCGCCGAATCGGATATTTGTTCAGACACGGGTCTCCTCGCCAGCGGGCTCGTCGCCCTAACGCTCACTCCGGCTATGATGCCGTCGCTCCGCGGTTGTCTTCAACAAAAATCCGATTCGCCTCGCTATCCCATTTATTTCCCTCACCCATTTCGATTATGAACATATTAGCCATAGATTACGGAACAAAAAATATCGGTTTGGCCTGGTGCAATACCGGTATTGGAGTTGCACTGCCTTTTGGCGCGGCAAAAAATATCGGTGAAATAATAAAAATAGTTAGCGATGAAAAAATTGATAAAGTTATTATCGGACTGCCGGTCGGGATCAACGGCAAGGAAAATATGAATACCGAGCGAGTTAGAAAATTCGGTAATGATATTAAGCTGGCAACCGAAGTAGAAGTTGAATTTTCTGATGAAAGATTTAGCTCGCAAGCGGCTGACAGAATGGGAGCCGGCGTGAGCCGGGATGAAAAATCGGCCTTGATTATATTGGATGACTGGTTAAATGCAGCCAAAAAATAATATGCAGGCAATTGTGCTAAAACGGGCAGGTTTTAGGGAATCAGATCAGATTGTCACCCTTTTAACATTAGAAAAAGGCAAAGTTACGGCGCTTGCCCGCGGAGTGAAGAAGATTGCCAGCAAGAATTCGGCTTACTTAGAGCCGTTTTTTTTGATTGAGGCGGAATTGATACCGGGAAAAAATATTAATCACATTACAAAAGTTGTCGGTTTGAACAGTTTTAAAAATATCAGATCTGATTTACAAAAATGTATTTTAGCTCAAAAGGCCGTTTCTATGGTAGATAAGTTAATTGAGGAAAATGAACGTGATGCGCCGGTATTCTCATTGCTGCTAAACTGGCTTGAGACAGTGAACGAGAAAGATTATGGACGAGGATATTTTTTTGGTTTTGTCGCCAAGTTATTCAAAATTCTTGGATTTTCGCCGGTTCTTGATAAATGCATTGCATGCGGCAAGATAGTGCCAAAAGAGCAAAAAAATTCGTTCTATGTTTTTTCACCAAAAGATGGCGGTTTAAAATGTGCTGTTTGCAGGCAAAAAAATGATGAGGCCTCAGCGGTAAAGTTTAGCATGCCGGATAGGGAGGTTTGGCTAATGTTTCTTAGTAATATTCCTGATCAATGGCCGGGGAAAATATCGCGCGCTATGGAATCATCAATCTGGTCTTTTGCTGAATATCATATTGGGAAAAAACTTGCTAAAATTAGCGAAATTTGATACAATTTTTTGGTACTTATTTTCGAAATATATGAATATTTTAACAAAAGATTTATCCGGACATGTTGGTGAAACAATTACCATAAAAGGCTGGCTTTACAATAAGCGCTCATCCGGGCCGATTTCTTTTTTGGAGTTACGCGACGGCTATGGTTTTGTTCAGGGCGTGGTGGTGCAAAAAGACGCCAGTGAAGCCGTTTGGCAGGCGGCCGAGTCGGTTACTCAGGAATCATCGGTTGAGGCGACCGGTGTGGTGACGAAGCATCCCAAGAAGGAAAATGTGTTTGAATTACAGATTAAGGATCTTAAAATTTTACAATTGGCTCACGATTATCCGATCGCCAATAAAGAACACGGTCCGGATTTTCTTATGGACAATCGGCATCTTTGGCTCCGGAGCAGTAAGCAATGGGCGATAATGCGGGTGCGTGACGCTATTATTACGGCGATTAACGAATATTTGCACCAAGAAAATTTTATCAGAGTAGATTCTCCGATTTTTACGCCCAATGCCTGTGAGGGCACGACCACTCTTTTTCCAGTGCCATATTTTGATTTGGGCACGGCCTATCTTTCGCAATCCGGACAGTTGTATAGCGAGGCGGCGATAATGTCAGTCGGCCGCTGTTATGATTTCGGCCCGGTTTTCCGCGCCGAAAAAAGCAAAACCAAACGGCATCTGACCGAATTTTGGATGATGGACGCGGAAGCGGCTTTTGTGGAACATGATGAGAATTTGAAAATTCAGGAAGGGCTGGTGCGTTATATTGTTCGTTATTGTCTGGAACGCTGTAAAGAGGAATTAATAATTTTGGAACGGAATACTGAAAGATTAAAAAAGGCCGACGCGCCGTTTACCCGATATACTTACGACGAGGCGATTAAAAAATTAAATGCCATGGGCTCTGATATAAAATACGGTGATGATCTGGGTAATGATGACGAGGGGCTGTTGACTAAAGACAGCGAGGTGCCGGTGTTTATTGAAAAGTGGCCAAAGACAATCAAACCGTTTTATATGAAGCGCGATGTCAACAACCCGGATTTGGTTTGCAATGATGATTTGATTGCGACCGATGGCGGGGGCGAACTGATTGGCGGATCCCAGCGCGAGGATGACGCGGAGTTATTGTTTGAGAGAATTAAAGTCGAGGGATTGAATGTAGAAGATTATCAATGGTATCTGGATTTGCGAAAATATGGCAGTGTGCCACATTCTGGTTTCGGTATTGGCCTTGAGCGGACTGTGCGCTGGATTTGTGGGGTTGAACACGTGCGCGAGACCATCGCTTTTCCCAGAACGATTGGACGATTGAAACCATAGATGCCGCAAGATTTGTTTAATTATAAAAAATTCCGCCATTAGTCGGCGGGATTTTTTTGTTAAAAAAAGGCCGCGCTAGGTGAGCGCGACCGTGAGAAAAGATCGTAGTTGGTCATTGAATTTCTAAACGAGGCTACTCTTGCGGAAAGGGGGGATGCCTAATTCGTTGCGGCGGCGCCTGACCAGGCGTACCGGCACGTTGGCGGCGCTTGCAATTGCGGTGTCCGGCAGTTGGCCGAAAAATGGTTCAAGCTTATCTACCTCGCTCGGTTTTTCCGGATGCTGATATTCGATGCCGATTTTCTTGAAGGCGGCGCCGATACTGCCGAAATGGAAAACGGCCGAGTAGAAGATGGCGCCATGCTCTCTCCGCAGTTCCTCTTTGGTCAGGCTGGGAGAGACATCCTGTAACTGTTCAAGCGTTTGCGTGGAACAGTAAAAGTGGTAGCTGATGCGGCCGCCAGATGCGGTTAAGGCCGTGAGTTCAGGCTGAAAACGGTAATTGCAGACCGGGCACTTTGTGGTGTAATCGAACGGATCGCTCGTGAAGCCCTTGATGATTTCCGCCGGCGTGAGCCGATGCTCGCACCGCGGGCAGACTCCGTTTGGGTGGTAGTCGCCACCGGTGAGTTGACGGAGCATTTGCTGTTGCCTTCCGATCATGATCTCGAGACAGGCAAGGCTTTGAACCATGGTCAGCCGCTGTTCCAAGCGCTGTGTCAGTCCCTGCCTCAAACTTGGTCCGAGTCTCATCTCCATTGTATTTCCTTTCTCGTTTTCCGCACTAATTGCGGTTGGTTTGTAATGAACGTACTTGATAGAAAATCTTAGCAAATTATAGGTGTATTGTCAACACCCTAGTCAATATTTAATAAAACAATTTCCGGTCTGGCGAACAAGCGCAGTGGGGCGCCGGATTCGCCGGCGCCAACGGAAGTATAAATTGGGATGTTGTGGAAATAATTCAACCCGCGATAGAAGCTTTTGCCTAAAATTATTTGTGCGTCGCCGAGCGGACCGAAAAAGGGAATCCATATCTGCCCTCCGTGCGTGTGGCCGGCGAGGATGAGATCCGGTGCCGGCAGATTTGTCGGATAATACAAAATGCCGTCCGGATTATGAGTGATATATATTAGTGGAGTTTCATTATCCCAATTTTTTAAATCAGAAAAGTTTGGTTTATATTTCCAAATGTCATCTATGCCGAAGAGACAAATTTTTTGTCCCTTAATTTCCGGGCAATCAAGCGTATTACGCAAAAGAGGAATGCCGAGAGTCTTCATCCGGTCAATCAAAAGCTGTGAACGGTCTCCGGTATATTTTTCCGGTTTGTTCCGTACCGTTCCGCCGATGCCATATTCATGGTTGCCGAGTACATAATACATGGAAAATTTTCCGATCAATTTCCGCAGGGGTTCAAGATACTGGCTTTCGTCTTCAAAAGTTGCTTCATTGTCAATTAAGTCGCCGCCGAAAATCACCAGATCCGGATTAGCCGATTCAATACGAGCTACTATTTTTTCAACCCAGGCCGTTTTCTTGTGATTACCGACCTGGATATCGCTGATTAAGGCGATTTTTAAATTGTTAATTTTGCTGTTTTGAAGAGCAACAGATGTTGTTTTTAAGATAAACGGTTCTGTGAGAGTTGAATATATTACCGTCAGAATGCCGACTGCCAGAATGGCAATAAATATTCCGCTAAAAAATTTATAACGGCCGAAAAATAATTTCGGATTTTTGCGGTCACGAAAAATATACCAGATCACCAGGCCGGCGACTAAGGCATAACCATAAACAATGATGAGTAAAACTATATTCATAGTGACGATATTTTACTACAGGCAGGCCATTATTTCAATATAAAATGAAAAGCCGGCGAACTGAACGCTCGCCGGCCTGAATGTGCGGGTATATTTTTTTATCAAGGTGCGGCGGGCGTCAAGCGCATATTCTAGCTTCGTGTTCCTTGAAGAGAAAAACGCGCCCGTTTTTGGGGTAGCCGTGGTCTGTCCACCATCGAGCAGCTTCGGGCGCCATTTCGGACAGCGCGGCGATGGCTTCGTGCTGCGCCACAGCCCGAGCATTCTGGTAGCCTGTCGCCAGTTTACCGGAGAGCACTTCGACTGAGTGACTTCCTGTTCCGTCGATATACTGGCAGGGTAGCACCAACCCTACCCATTTTCGCCGTACCTCGAGTGGGGCCTCGCCGTCTGGAATCTCAGTGATTTCAATCAGGCATCTCATTTTGCCGCACCTCCTTTGTTTGTTCGTTTTTTACAGGAACACACTGTGAGTGGCTACTTGTGCCCGAGGAGAGAATCGAACTCTCATGGCCGAAGCCGCACGATTTTGAGTCGTGTTCGTCTACCAATTCCGACACCCGGGCAAAATGTGCTCACATTGTAGTAAATATAGGACCTTTTGTCAAATATTGGCCAATAAATGAACAATAATTTCTCTTTGATTAAATATATATTTATGGTACAATAATACCTAATTATGCCTCCGGTAATATCAATTGTCAATCAAAAAGGCGGGGTGGGGAAGACCACTACTGCTGTTAATCTGGCCGCCGGTTTGTCTGAAGCCGGTAAGTTTGTTTTATTGGTTGATCTGGACCCTCAAGGCAATGCCACTTCCGGCTTGGGAGTGAAAATTGATGAGATTGAAGAGGGTTTATATCATACGATCGTCGGCACTTCCCGCATTCATGATATTGTGCGAAATACGGCGCACACCGGTTTGCGGGTGGCACCGGCAACGCCCGATTTAGCAGGTGCCAATGTTGAATTGGTAAATATGGAAGGCAGAGAATCAAAATTGACCGATGTCTTATCCGAAGCGAAGCATGCCTATGATTACATTATTATTGATTGTCCGCCCTCGCTTGGCCTTTTAACTTTGAACGGTCTGGTTGCAGCCGACCATGTGCTCATTCCGGTTCAGGCTGAATACTATGCCCTTGAAGGGTTGGGTCAGCTATTAAAAACAATTGATTTGGTGCGAACAAATATTAAGCCGGAAATAAATGTATTGGGCGCTGTCTTGACCATGTTTGATTCCCGCAATCGTCTGTCGGAAGAAGTATTGCATGAGCTCTACAAATACTTTCCTAATAATATATTCCGCTCCGTTATTCCTCGTACTGTTCGTTTGGCCGAAGCGCCGAGCTATGGTCAGAGTATATTTCATTATGAACCGAGCGGGAAGGGAGCAAAAGCGTATGAGCGTTTAACTCGTGAATTTTTAGAGCGTTTTGAATAATACTATTTTTTTATTTTATGTCATTAGGCCGCGGACTGGGGGCGCTTATCACCCCGATATCAAGGCAAAAAAAGGAGTATGAAACAGGAACCAGGCAAAGTCCTGTGGCAGACTCTTCAAAAATTTGGACTATTCCGGTGTCTGAAATTTTAGCAAACGCCAAACAGCCGCGTACGCATTTTGATCCGGAGGCATTGCAGGAATTGTCAGTTTCGATAAAGGAATATGGCATATTGCAACCGATACTTGTGGCTGAAAAGCGCGATGGCGGATATGAGCTTATTGCCGGTGAAAGGCGCTGGCGGGCGGCAAAATTGGCTGGGTTGTCTACTGTGCCGGCTTTGGTTAAACAACTGCCGGAGCTGGCTAAATTGGAAATTTCCCTGATAGAGAATATTCAGCGGGCTGATTTAAATTCTATTGAGGAAGCGTTTGCTTATAAGCGTCTGACTGATGAATTTAATTTGACTCAACAACAGGTGGCGGATAAGATCGGAAAAAGCCGGCCGGCGGTGGCTAATACTATCCGCTTGCTTGAGTTGCCGGATGAAGTGCAGAAGGCCTTAATTGAAAAAAGAATTAACACGGGTCAAGCCCGCGCCTTGCTGTCGTTAAAAAATGAAAAGGAACAGCTTGATGCTTTGTCTTCAATGTTAGGCCAAAAAATTTCAGTGCGTGAATTGGAAAAAGTTGTGCAAAAAATGAAACCGAATGGTTTTGCCCGCCGTGATCCGAATTTGGCGTATATTGAACAAAAACTTCGTGCTACTCTTGGCACAAAAGTGAATATATCGCAAAAAGGAGAGCGGGGGATAGTGGCGATAAACTATTACTCAAAGGAAGAGCTGGCAAGAGTGATAAAAAAAATTATTGGAGAATAAAAAAATCGCCCCGACGTATGTAGGGGCGATTTTAAATTATTTCTTTAGCGGCATTGGCAGGATCGTCGCCAGCCAATGTTTTTTTTGTGTGTTGAAGTATTGTCTGATATGCTGTTTAGCCACATGAGTTTTGACAAATTTCAGCCAGTCGCGGCTCGGGCCTTTGCGGTTTTTATCGACAATAACCTCAACTACATCGCCGCTTCGAAGCGCGGTATCAAGCGACACCATTTGATCGTTCACCAGTGAGCCGTTGCATTTATTTCCGATATCGGTGTGAATATGATAGGCAAAATCAACCGGTGTGGCATTTTCCGGCAAATCTATAACATCGCCGTTCGGGGTAAAAACAAAAATCCTATTCTGAAAAAAATCAATTTTTAAAGAATCTAAGTCGGAAAGATTATTTAATACCTCCTTTTGAATTCGCGCCAGTTCTTTCGCCCAGCCGACATCTTTAGCCGAGGCTCTCGGCGGTCCTTTCTTTTCGTCATAATGCCAATGTGCAGCGATGCCGAATTCAGCCTCCTCATGCATTCCCAAAGTGCGAATTTGGAATTCCACTACTCTACCGTCATCGCAAAAAACAGTTGTGTGAAGTGATTTGTATCCGTTTGGTTTCGGTTGGGAAATAAAGTCCTTTATTCTTCCTTTCAGAGGCCGCCAAAGTTTATGAATAATACCAAGGGCAGCATAGCAGTCGCTGATTTCCGGAACCAATACGCGCACAGCAACAATGTCGTGAATTTGGTCGACTTCCCAGTTTCTTTGCTTAAGTTTTTGAAAAAAACTGTACAATTTTTTCTTTCGTCCGTGAATATCGATCACTTTTAATCCGGCTTTCTTCAATTCGTTTTTTGTTTCCACCATTATTTTTTCCAAATACGGGCCCTCTTCAGCAATGGTTGCGTCGCTAAGTTCCTTAACTTTTTCGTATTCTTTCGGAAAAACATATTTAAATGATAAGTCCTCCAGTATGCCTTTGAATTCGCCCATGCCCAGACGGTTGGCAATCGGCGCATAAATCTCCAAACTTTCCAACGCTATCCGGTATTGCTTATTTGGCGGCTGAGCTTCGAGAGTAAGCAAATTGTGGATGCGGTCGGCAAATTTAATAATCATCACTCTGATGTCCTCGGCCATGGCCACAAACATTTTGCGCAGATTTTCGAGATAGCGTTCCACTCCGCGGTATTTTAGTTTTCCCAACTTGGTTATTCCCTTCACCATGTTGGCCACATCTTGGCCGAATTTTTTTTCAATTTCATCCAAGGTGATCCCGGTGTCTTCCGGAACGTCGTGCAATAGAGCGGCAATAATGATGCTGATATCGATGCGCATCAAGGCAAGAATGAAAGCGGCTGTCAGCGGGTGGATAATGTATGGCTCTCCATTGAAGCGCAATTGTCCCTTATGAGCGTCTGCCGCGAAATCATAAGCCAACCGTACCATTTCCAGGTCGGATTTTACGCAGTATTTTTTTAGTTCGTCGATTAAAGAATCAAGCGAAACATTTTTTGGCAGTACGATTTGATTTTTCATATGCCTTAAAATTGAAGCCATATATGGCCCATTTTTTATTCTATCCTTAATTCCGGGTCTTGACAAGATGGATAATTTGTGCTATAGTATTCGCGTGATGTAAAGAACTTAGTGCTGCAAAACTCCGTGCCCTCTGGACACGGGGTTTTTGCTTTTTAGGCTTATTTAGCGGTAAATGAAATGTGCCGGACCCGGGGGAAAGTGGATCCTTTATAATTTGACGACATTTTATCGCCATGTTATATTATATCCGCAGCAGGCTTGGGCACATGTCGTAGCTCGGTTCTGTCCGTGGCGCCTCCTCCTGTTCTGTCAGCGCGTTCCTTTACATAGGCACAGCCCAAACCCGGGGCGTGTGCTCCTGACCCCTCCTCTCAAGGGGCTTGAAAGATTGCGCATGTTCTCGCATCAACTGATCATGGGGGTCGAAGAAGAAGGCTCCCATGAGCATCTGCCCTGCCCTCAAGCTTCGGCAAAAAAGATTTCTGTTCCTCGAGACATGTAACGGGTAGCGGCTCCTCGCCTTTGGGGGAGCCGCGTTTTTATTTTAGTCCGTCGCGATTGCATCCTTGATTAATTGAGTAAAACGTGCTATATTGTTATTTGCAGGCGGCAATCGGCCCTTTGCATCACCATAGGCATTAAGGTTCGCCTTTTGCCCCTGCAATTAAAAAACCATTACTTTTTGTAATGGTTTTTTAATTGATAACTATTTATTTTTTTGCCGGGCATTCCTTGTTTGAACAAACCGTGCTTCCTTTTTTACCGAATACCATTGGCTTTTTGCACGTCGTGCAGGCCTCACCATTCGGGCGGTCCCATAGAGCGAAGTCGCAATCCGGGTATCGGTTGCAGCCGTAAAATTTCTTACCGCGCTTGGTTTTTCTTTCAATGATTTCTCCAGTACCGCATTTTGGGCATTTTAGGTTCAGCTTGATTTCAATATTTTTAATATTTTTACATTTCGGGTAAGCGCTGCAGCTGATAAACGGACCGAAACGGCCGATTTTTCTCACCATCGGAGCACCGCATTTGTCGCAGGCTTCATTGATTGGCTCTGCAGCCGGGGAAGCTTCTGCGCCCTCTTCTCCCGGTAATGGTTTTGTGTTTTTACATTTCGGATAGCCGGAGCAGGCCATAAATTTACCAAATCTGCCAACCTTGATAACCATCGGGGAACCGCATTTGTCGCAGACCTCGTCTGTTTTTTCCTCGGTCAATTCCTTTTTTGACAATTCTTTATCCTTAATTATAAGATTGTCCTTAAATGGCTTATAAAAATCAGCAATTATCGGTTGCCACTTTTTTTCGCCATCGGCGATCTGGTCCAAATCTTCTTCCATCTGCGCGGTAAATTTAAAGTCAACGATATTGGGGAAGTGAGCGACCAGTAAATCATTTACCAGATAAGCGATTTCGCGCGGAAAAAGTTTTTTCTTTTCGTCGCGCTCAACGTAGCCGCGGTCTTCAATGGTGGCGATGGTTGGAGCGTATGTGGAAGGGCGGCCAATACCGAATTCTTCCAACGCCTTTACCAGCGTTGCATCCGAATATCGTCCCGGCGGTTCGGTAAAATGCTGTTCCGGCTTTAGTTCCTTACAGTCTACTGCGGCGCCATTTTCAACTTTCGGCAAAAGATTTTCTTTGGTTTTTTCCGGGTACAATTTTAAAAATCCTTCAAACACAATATTTTGCCCGTTGGCGCGGAATGTATAATTATTTTTTGATTCAATGTCAATGACGGCGTTATTTATTTTTGCCGGCGCCATTTGTGTAGCGAGCGCCCGGCGCCAAATGAGATCGTATAGTCTGTATTGGTGGCTATCCAAAAAATCTTTTATTGTTTCCGGATCGCGGGCCGCTTCGGTTGGCCTGACCGCTTCATGAGCTTCCTGCGCATTTTTGCTTTTTGTTTTGAAAACGCGCGCTTCGCCGTTGTAATATTTTTCGCCAAACTCGCCGGAGATAGCAGTTTTTGCATCTTGCAGAAATTTTTCCGATAAATTCATTGAGTCCGTGCGCATGTAAGTGATTAAACCGACAGAACCTTCGGGCCCGAGCTCAACACCCTCGTATAATTGCTGAGCTACACGCATGGTTTGTTTTGCCGAAAATCCCAAGCGGTGGTTAGCTTCCTGCTGCAGAGTGGAAGTGGTAAATGGAGGAGAGGGTTGGCGACTGGTCAGTTTTTCTTCGGTATTGGAAATCGCGTAAGATGCTCCTTTAAGGTCAGCCAATATTACATCAACAGCCGCTTGGTTTTTTAAATCCATTTTATCCAGCTTGCCTTTTGGCGTGGAGGTAAGTTTAGCGGCGAACGGATCTGTTTTTGCGGCGGAAAATTCCCCCTCAACGGACCAGTATTCTTCATGATTGAAATTTTTTATTTCACGCTCTCGCTCAACAACCAGCCGAACTGCCACTGATTGTACGCGTCCGGCCGATAGTCCTTTGGCAATTTTACGCCAGAGAAAAGGGGATAATTCGTAGCCGACCAAGCGGTCAAGAACACGGCGCGCTTGTTGCGCGTCCACCATTTTCATATCAAGTTTACGCGGGTTCTCCAGCGCTTTTTCAATGGCGTCCTTGGTAATTTCATGAAATGCAATACGGCTGACTTTTTTCGGATCAATGCCAAGCACAATTGAAAGATGCCAAGAGATAGCTTCGCCTTCGCGGTCCTCATCAGTTGCGAATAAGACCTTATCAACTTTAGCCGCCGCTGTTTTCAACTCTTTAACTATTTTCATTTTTTCCCGGCTGACCGTATATTGCGGTTCAAAATTATTTTCAATATCAATACCAAGTTCGCGTTTCGGTAGGTCGCGAATATGGCCAAATGAAGATTTGACCACATACTTGCTGCCAAGATATTTGGATATTGTTTTGGCTTTTGCCGGAGACTCAACGATTACAAGTGTTTTCATAAGCGAAAGCAGGTGAGTAGAATGTCCGTAGAAGGCGGATATTTCCGAGCAGAGGAGTTCATATATGATCTTTCGGCCTTTGCCGCAGGGTCAATATATATGTTTGATGCCCATTATATTAGCCGAGAGGGGAGAATATGTCAAATTTAGCCCTATACTTTTATATAACTCGCATTTCCAATTCCCTTAGCCAGCCCTTTTATTTCCAGCATTGATAATGCAGAGCTTACCTCATTTCCCGGCCTGCCGGAATCCGCCGCAATTCTATCAATGGTTTTCGCTTCAGAGCTTAAAATTTGATAGATGGCCGACTGGTCGGGCGGCAATTCTGACTGGATTGCTTCGTTAGGCCTTTTTTCAAAAACAATCGCTATATTTAATGTTTCCAAAACGTCAGATGCTTCGCTTACCAATCGTGCACCTTGTTTAATTAGCCGGTTGTTACCTTCCCCGTTTATTACGCCTATCGGATGTGGTACGGCCAAAACTTCTCGGTTATAGTCCAAAGCCATCCGGGCGGTGATAAGCGCACCCGACCCCTCGGGCGCTTCAATAACCAAAGTGCCCAGCGTCAGACCGGCAATAATACGGTTGCGGGCGGGAAATGTATATGGTGTCGGTTTGAAACCAGGAGGATACTCGGAAACAATCGCACCGCCGGAAGCAATGATGCGCTCGGAAAGAGAACGGTGGCTGGCCGGATACAAAGTATTGCGGTCAATGCCGCCGCCAAGCACGGCGACAGTTATGCCGCCAACTTTCAGTGTTTCTTCGTGAGCTAAACCGTCAAGCCCAAGAGCGAGACCGCTCACAATAATCATGCCGGACTTAGCGAGGGGTGGTACAATCGCCGCGCAGGCGGCTGCGCCATATGGTGAAATTCTTCGCGTGCCTACCACACCCAGCGACGGACAACTTTCATCTGGCAGTGTTCCGCGCACAAAAATAGTATATGGCGGGTCGGAAATTTGTTTGAGCAGTACAGGGTAGGCCGGCTCGTCAATCGACACAGGCCAAATGCCTTCCTGCTCCAGAATAACAGCGGCTTTTTCGGCGGGGAAATTTTCGCGCCAGCTGACAAATTCATGAGCCACGCCATCTTCCCAGCCGGCTTGGACCAAATCGCTGAATTCAGCTGCTCCAATTTGTGAATAGTCGGAAAAATAATCCGCCAGTTGTTTCAACCGGCGGTTAGTTATTTTTGGGAAGAAAGAGAAATTAACCAGTGGGTTCATAAGCGAACGCAGGTGAGCGAAATATCCGCTAACGGCGGATATTTCCGAGCCAAGGAGGTAATATATGCCGCAGCACGATTCCACGGCAGCCTCATAGATTAAATTCAATAATTTTTTTTACTGTGCGGATCCGGTTGTGTAGGTATCTATAGCGACTGCAAAAGTTTATCGGTCGCGTCCGGTAATATTTCATCAAGTTTTTGTTTTTCATTTTTTGAGATTTTTCCAAGCACGTAATCGGCCGTATCAGAAATTTGTTTTAATGGCTTAATACCGAGGCGAAGACGGAAAAAATTTTGTGTTCCCAGATGATCAATAATTGATTGCACACCGTTGTGTCCGGCCGAAGACCGGTTAAACTGTATTTTGTATTCACCCAAAGCAATATCTTTGTCATCGTGCGCCACAATAATATCCGACGGTTTAATTTTGAAAAAATTAATTATAGCTTGTACGCTTTTTCCAGATTCATTCATAAAAGTCAGCGGTTTAGCAAGAATAATTTTCTTTCTTCCGATTTTTGCTTCGGCTATTTCCGCGTTGAATTTTTTGTTATTACTAAAAGAAACTCCGAATTTTCCGGCCATCATATTGGCGGCGATAAATCCGACGTTGTGGCGTGTGTCTGAATATTCGACGCCTGGGTTGCCTAAACCAACTACAAGTTTCATATTTACCCTGCTAAAAATAATCTTACAAAATATTTATTTTTTGAATTTTCTTAACCGCTATCAAATAATTTCCTGTTTCTTTGTAAACTATTTAACAGGGTTAATCGGGTTTATTTTTTTACCTTTCGCAATTTGATAATAATTGGTGAAGCAAAAAAACCGAATTGTTCCCGTAGTCGATGTTTTAGGAAGTGGATATATGACTGGTGTAAAGAGGTTTTGTGTTTGATGACCGCTTCGAATACCGGCGGGTCAGAGGCGATTTGTGTGAAACTCAGAATTTTTGGATGGCGAACGCCCTTGCCTCGCGCAGGTTTGTGCAGATTGGTGACATGCTTAAAGAAATTATTAAGGTCGGCTGCGGGTATTTCCATTCTTTTTTCCGATGCCGCCCGTTCAATAATCGGGAAAATTTGATGAACGCGGTATTCGGTAAGGGCGCTTACGAAAACTATCGGTGCGTAGCTTAAGTGAGGAAAGTATTTATAAATTCTTTGCCTGACATCATTGCGGAAACTGTCCTCGTTGTCTTCTGACAGATCCCATTTGTTTACAACGATAATCGCGCTTTTTGCGTGTTCTTCCAGAAAGCCGCCGAGCTGCTTGTCCTGGTCGGTGATTGGTTCTCCTGCGTCGATTACAAAAAGTACGATATTCGCCCTTTTAATTGCATCTAAACTTTTTCCAATTCCTTGTCTTTCAAGATCCCCGGATACTTTTGTTTTGCGGCGGATGCCGGCAGTATCAACAAAAATAATATACGAACCGTCAATCTCAATCAATGTGTCGTGAGGTTCGCGCGTGGTGTGCGGCATATCCGAAACAATAACGCGCGGTTCGCCGATGAGTTTATTAAAAAGCAATGATTTGCCGACATTTGGCTTGCCGATAATTGCGACTTTGAGCGCATTTTTCTCCGTGATTTTTTTTGGACGCTTTTTGCTCTTGCGAAGATATTTGTATATTACGTCAATCAGGTCGCCGATATTGCTTCCATTCGCCGCCGACACCGGGATCGGCTCGCCCAGGCCTAGTTTTTTCCATTCGGCGTTGTAAATATTTTGCCTGTCGGCCGCTGAATCGGCTTTATTGCCGACCAAAATTATTTGCTTTTTACCGCGGTATTTTGTCAGTAATTTTTTAGCCAGCTCTTTTTCCTGCGGCAACAGTTCATCCTGAAGATCGACAATAAATAGAATCAGGTCGGCTCCTTTTATCGCTGTTTCAGTTTGTCCGATAATGTCCTTTTCCAAAGGCACGGCTTCGTCAAAAGTTAAACCGCCGGTATCCACCAGTTGAAAGGTTTTTCCGCGCCAACGAACAGCGCCTACGTTCCTGGTCCGCGTGGTGCCGGGGATTTTAGAAACCAAAGCGTGCGTCGTTTCCGTTAGGCGGTTAAACAATGTTGATTTGCCGACATTAACCCGACCGACGAGAACCGCGGTTGGAGCATTTGTCTCAATTATTTTTGCCGGTGTTGCCATAAGGTTGTGGTTATTCCGTGGAGTCCGCTCCCAGAATTATTAAAATATCCGTGTCAGGATTAAATTTCGCTCCCATTTCGTTTTCCATTGTCTTTGAATCATCATAATCATCATGCAACCAATCGGGCAATGACATATCCAGTTTGCCGCGAACTTGTTTTGATAAATAGTTAACCACTTCATTTGAGACCGATTGGTTGATCAGATAAATTGTGGTGGTGGCGATTGGCCGCCGTATGCTGTTCCCGACAGTAATGATATTAAAACCCTGATCGGCCAAACGGCTTTGAAGACGGCTGGCCAGACCTGCGCGCCAGGTGCCGTTTTGGATTTCAATTTTTGCTTCAGATACAAAATCAAGGCGCTGACCGGTGTTTGATTCGGTACTCGTTGGTATGCGGTCGCTCTGTGCGGTGCCGCTCGCCGCCAAAGCGGAATTTGCCGGTTTTTCTGAAGCCGTCGCCATAATTTCAATTGGAACGGACGGCACGAAAGACGGTTCAAAAATATTAGCGATAGCCAAATTTATTGCATTGAGATTTCCTCCTTTTGGCGCGAGCATAAAAGCTCCGCTTTGGGCGATATATGAATACAGATACCCGGTGGGGCCGCTGTCAAGGACAAGATTTTTTACTTTGCCGGTATCAATATTTCTTGCCAAAGAAGCCATATAGAGCATCTGGCTGAATTCCAGATTTGTGGCAATGTTGTTGCTTAGCGAACTCCAAATTTTTTGCAGAGTAGACGGGCTGGTAATTGTTCCGAAAGAAAAAACTTTTTCTTTTAGAGCGGAGATTATTTGTTGCTGTCTTCGTGAACGGGCAAAATCGGAGTTTTCCCCGTTGGTTCCGTGGCGCGAGCGCGAGTATTGAAGAGCGCGAGTGCCGTCCATATGTTGCGTGCCGGAAGCAAAAGATACTGTTTGGTATGAATAGTCCGGACCGGGGAATGAATAATCGGTAAACGGTTTTGTTACTTCGATATCGACACCGCCGACAGCATTGACCAACTGTTCAAAGGCGTTAAAATTCACGCGCACATAATAGGGTATATCCAAATTGAATGTTTCGGAAAATACTTTTCTGGCGTACTCGCCCCCTTGATCAGGGTATTTGCTTTCACCGAGTGCGTCCGCATAGTTTATGCGGTAGACGCCGTAGTCGTCAATTTTGACGCCCAAATCGCGAGGAATAGAAATCATTGCCACCTCTTTTGTACTTGGCTTGACGCTTACGATAATATTGGTATCGCTTAGATACGGGCCATCGTGCCCAGGCCCGCCGATACCGAGAAGCAAAATATTTATTCGGTCATTTTCTTCGCCGATGACCGGATTATCCTGGGCAAAAAGAAAGTTTTTTACAGTTTGAAAAAAACCGATTTTTTTCGGCCGGAGCAGGTCGGTTGGTGCATTTGTGTCATTTTGCTGTGAGGCCATTAAGGTGCGCGCGCCAAGCACCATCAGCATGACAGCGAATAATCCCAGCAGAAAATAAAGCAGCCAGGGCCTATTTTTTCCTGGCTTGGCTGCGTCGTTCGGAACCAATAATTTCTTTTCATTGCCTGGCGACAGAAAGTCCACTGATGGTTTTTCCTGTTTCAGTTCTTTCATATATAATAACAGGGGGATTATATCACAGGGTTTCGCTGTTTTCAACTGGGGTATTGATTTTTTGTAATTTGCGTGTTATACTCTATATAACCTAATAAAAATGGCCGTTTTTGAAGGATCGGCCTTGTTAATCGGCCACTTGGCTCAGTTGGTTAGAGCGCTTCGTTCACATCGAAGAGGCCACAGGTTCGAGTCCTGTAGTGGCCACCGGGTTAATTTTTTTCTTAAACTATGCCGCAAGATTTACTAAAACAAGATGTAAATTTTGGCAATGTTGTTTACAGCTGGTCTTTTAGGGAATACGAAAAATTCAACCGTGGAAAGCGTTGGTATTGGATAACCGGATTGCTCGCCGCTTTGTTGATCGCCTATGCTGTCTATACCGCCAATTACCTATTTGCGCTTATCATTGTGCTGTTTGGTATTATTATTTTTTTGCAGGACATGAATGAACCGGCGGAATTGGACTTTGCTCTTACTGACACCGGTATCGTAGTGGGCACAAAATATTATCCGTTCAGCGAGTTGGAAAAATATTGGATTGTATACAACCCGCCAATGGTAAAGGTTTTGTACTTTGAACCAAAGAGTACGTTGAAGCACAGGTTGCATATCCCGCTTTTGGATACGGATCCTCTTACCCTGCGCGATTATTTGAATCAGTTTTTAATTGAGGATCTGGAAAAAGAAGATGAACCCCTTAGCGACCGCCTTGGACGGATGTTCAAGATTCAATAATTTGTGTTTATGCCGCCTCTCACCTGCGGGTGAGATATTTTTTTCCACAATATATTCGACCTCGTCGTTCAATGGATAGGACACTAGCCTGCGAAGCTGGAGATCAAGGTTCGACTCCTTGCGGGGTCACAAAAAAATACGCCGGAAAGGCGTGTTTTTTAAACCTCAGATTTTTGCTTATTTTAGCTAAAAAATAGGGCATTTTTTATAAGTTTATGTTTGAAGTATTGTTATTGACAAAAATACCACTTTATGCTATTTTTCTCTATTCCTCAAGTATGTTGCTTGAGGGTAATAAAAATTGCGTTTTTTCACAATTTACCAACAATTCACCAAAGGAGGTGAAAGGATGACCGTATTTATCTGCATCATGGTGGTCGGCTTCGTTGTGCTCGGAGCTTCGCTGCTTTTTGGCGAGATATTCGAGCACGGAGGCGACATCGCTCATGACATCGCTGTCGAGCACGACGTGCTCGGTCAGGGCGGTGACGTGGAGCATTCTCAGGGCGGGCCGAGCTTCCTCAGCTTGCGCATGCTCGCCAGTTTCGCCACCGGTTTCGGAGGCGGCGGAGCGATCGGGCGCTACCTCGACTTCGGCTATGTGGCGAGTTCGCTTTTCGGGCTCGCTTTGGCCGTGGCGGTGGCAGCGGTCGTCTACTTCATCGTCGCGTTCCTCTACAAACAGCAGGCGACGAGCGGGGTTACCACAAGCGAATGTCTGAACAAGCAGGCGATCGTCTGTGTTGCGATTCCGGATAACGGGATGGGCCAGGTGACGCTCACACTCAAGGGCGCGACCCTGACCAAGATGGCCAAGTCGGAGGACGGCAAATCGCGTGAAAACGGTGCGACGGTTCTGATCAAGCAGATCGTCGGCGATTACATCATCGTCGGCTGAAAACGGACTAACGGTCCAAAACAAAGAAAAAGGAGAAAACAGATGAAAACACTGTCCGGTTTCGCCGCCATGTTTGCAGCCATGTTCTTCGCGGGCAACTTGCTCGCGGCCGAAGGCGGGAACGCCGCGGCCGGCAACTTGCCCTTCGATCTCGGGGGGCTCTTCATTCCGGTCATCGTCGTGGTCTGCGTGCTCGCTATCCTCATCGCCCTCTCGCTCTTCCTGCGGAATTACATCAAGGTTCCGCCGAACCAGGTGGCGGTCATCTCTGGACGGAAACACAGGCTCGACACCGGCGAGGCAATCGGGTTCAGACTCGTCCGCGGCGGCGCCACCTTCAAGTGGCCATTGCTCGAACGGGTCGACTATCTCGATCTCGGAGTGCTGAGCATCCCGGTGCAGATCAAGAAGGCAATCACCAAAGAAGGTGTGCCGCTCAACGTGGCCGCCATTGCCAACGTCAAGTTCGGTAGCGACGATGTGTCGCTGCGCAACGGCGCTGAGCGGTTCCTGGGTATGAGCCCGGGAGCGATGCGGGAAATCATTCTCAATACGCTCGAGGGGCATTTGCGTTCGATCTGCTGCACCCTGAAGGTGGAGGAGATCAACAGTGATCGCCAGAAGTTCGCCCAACAGATGGTGAGCGAAGCGGCGGTCGACTTGGGGCGTTTGGGCTTCGTAATTGATGCCCTGGTCGTCCAGCACATCGAGGACGAGCAGCAATACCTCAACTCCCTCGGCCTCAAGCGTACGGCCGAGGTCAAACGTGACGCGAAGATCGGCGAAGCCGAAGCGACGCGCGACGCGGACATCAGGACGGCGGAAGCGACGCGCACCGCAACGATTGAATCGACCAACGCCCAGCGCGAAGGCGCGGTGGCCAAGAACGAAAACCTGGCCAAGATCGCCGCGGCCGAGCGCGACCTCAAGACGAAGGAGGCGGGATTCGCCGCCGAAGTCGCTCAAGCCGAAGCCACGCGCGACCAAGCCGGTCCCAAGGCCAAGGCCTTGGCCGAGAAGGATGTGCTCGTCGCCCAGGTCGCGGCCCAAGAGGCCAAGGCCTTGGCGGAAATCTCTCTCCAGCAGAAGCTGGCCGAGCGCAAGAAGGCCGAGCTCAACGCCACGGTGATCCAGGGTGCTGAAGCCGAAAAGCAGAAGCAGGTCATCGAGGCGGAAGCCGCGGCCGCGGCCGCGGTGAAGCGGGCAGAAGGCGCGCGCGACGCCGCGGTCAGGACGGCCGAGGGTCAGCGCGATGTCGCCATCCGCGAAGGCGAAGGCGAGGCCTCCAAGACCAAGGCGGTTGGCCTGGCAGAAGCTGATGCCAACAAGGCAAAGTTGCTCGCCCAGGCAGAAGGCGAGGCCGCCAAGGTCCGCCAGATGGGTCTGGCCGAGGGCGAGGCCATCCAGGCCAAGCTGCTGGCCGAGGCCGCCGGCGTGCTCAAGAAGGCCGAGGCCTATCAGAAGCTCGACGAGGCAGGCAAGTTCATGTTCATCCTCGAGAAGGCCCCGCAGATCATCGAGGCGCTCGGCGACGCTGCCTCCAAGGCCCTTACCCCGGCGTTCGATGCCGTTGGGCGCGGGCTGGCCAACGTGGACAACATCACCATCGTCGACACCGGGTCGGGGGATGGCAAATCGGCGGTCGGGCGCTTCGCCAATACCGCCCCCACGATTTTCTTCGAGTTCATGCAGAAGGCGAAGGCCCTGGGGATCGACCCGACCGATCTGCTCAAGAAGGTCGGTGTCAAGGTGATCCCCGGTTCGGCAGCGTTCGGCGCTCTCGACACCGGAGGACAGGACGAGGCGGCATCACCCGCCGCAGACGCCGCCGCCGGCAAGCCGCCGGCTGACGCGCCGGCCAAGAAGTAGAGCTGGCGCGCCATGGCGAACGATTTCACGTACGAGAGTAAGATCCCATGGAAAGCGGAGCGGAAGGCCAACACATTGGTCATCCACTGCAGCGCTTTTGACCTCAGACCGTACTTCGCCGATTTCGCGGCGAACGGCCTGAAGCTCGCGGAATATGACCTGGTGGCTGTCCCCGGCGGCGTTCAGATGCTGACGGTGGCCCATTACATCGCGAAGGTGCGCGTACTCATGCGCAAGTGGCTGGGCTTCCTGGTCGAGCATCATAACCTGACCAAGGTGGTGATCATCGGCCACGACGACTGCTCCTGGTATAAGGACTTTCGTTTCGGTCCGATCCATATCGATCTGAAGCAGCGGCAGATAGCTGACCTCAAAGAAGTTGCCGCTATCTTGCGCGAGGAGATGAAGGTCGGCGTGGACATCTACTTCGCCCACATCAAAGACAACAAGGTTTCTTTCACTCGGGTCAGCTGACAACTGGCCGAAGTTCTTTCCAAATACATCTCGCCGATCGGTTAGTCACCGATCGGCAAATTCAATAAAACATCATTATCAATGGTGTTTTTTTGATATATTTTTCCTTTGGCTTTTTGTTGTTTATGCTATAATGATACAAACAAGAACTATGGATTTTTCTACACCAATAATAAAACTTAATCGCGTCGGAGCAACACTTGCCCGGCGTTTTGGGCGTTTAGGCGTGAAAACCGCCGGTGATTTGTTAAACTGGTTTCCTTTCCGATACGAAGATTATCGCCGCATCATACCTATCGGGAAAATAGTTGAGGGAGAAGCCATTACCGTTTGCGGTCGGTTGGAACTTATCGCCAACAGGCGCAGTTTTCGCAGCAGAAAAATAATTACTACTGCCATGGTTTCCGATGAAAGCGGCAGTGTGCGCGTGGTTTGGTTTAATCAGCCGTATATCACTAAAAATTTGAAGCCGGGCGACATGATTTTTTTATCCGGCAAGGTTAAGGCGGATATGCTTGGCCCGCAGTTTGTCAGCCCGATGTACGAAAGAATGAATAACGCAGAGACAACGCATACGGCGCGGATGGTACCGATATATCCCTTAACCGACGGCATTACTCAAAAGCAAATACGTTTCTTGATGTCCCAAGTAATGCCCCTGGCGCAATCTGCCGATGATTGGCTGCCTGATGAGATTTTGGAGCGGTTTGACCTTGCTCCGCTTAAGGATGCCTTGCAGGGAATTCATTTACCAAAAGATGAAATTGATTTAAAACAATGCACCGACCGGTTAAAATTCAATGAATTATTCGTTCTTCAATTTAAAGCCGAATTAGCGCGCCGGGAAATGAGCTCAACCAAGGCCCCGGCCATGGAATTTAAGGAGGACGCTATCAAAAAATTCGTTGCCGGTTTGCCGTTTAAACTGACCAAGGGGCAGAAAGTAGCGGCTTGGGAAATTTTGAAAGATCTGCAAAATAATGCGCCGATGAATCGCTTGTTGTCGGGCGACGTTGGCTCCGGGAAAACGGTTATCGCGGCAATCGCCATATTAAATACGGTTTTAAATGGTTATCAGGCGATACTGATGGCGCCGACAGAAATTTTGGCGCGGCAGCACTTTGAATCATTTAAGAAATTATTTGGCGGGAAAATACAAATTGGGCTTCAGACCAGGTCACAGATATTTGTCGGAGAAGAAGAATTAACAAAGAAAAAAATGGCTCAATTTATCAGTCGGGGGGAAGTAAAAATAATTATCGGAACGCACGCCTTGCTTTCAGAGAAAATATTATTTAGCGATGTAGGCTTAATAGTTGTGGATGAACAGCATCGTTTTGGCGTGGCCCAAAGAAAAGCGATTAAAGATAAAACCGACGACGTGTCTGCCCATTATTTAAGCATGACCGCCACACCGATTCCCCGGTCGCTCGCTTTAATGATTTACGGAGATTTGGATTTATCGGCGATAAATGAAATGCCGGCGGGACGCAAGCCGATTATTACCAGATTGGTTGAGCCGAAAAATAGGGAAAAGGCGTATGAATTTATTTGTGGTCAGGTGAAGCAGGGGAGGCAAATATTTGTAATTTGTCCGCTGATAGAACAGGCGCCAACTGAAGATTTTATACCGATAAATTATGATTTTACTTGGGCGGGTCAAAGCGACAAAAAAACCGTCATGAATGAATTCACGAAGTTATCTGAAGAAATTTTTCCAGATTTTTTGGTGGGATATTTGCACGGCAAACTTAAGCCCGCGGAAAAAGAGGCGACAATGAAAAAATTTCAAAATAATGAAATAAATATTCTTGTTTCTACTTCTGTTGTGGAAGTTGGAATCGATATCCCCAACGCGTCTGTGATGATGATTGAAGGAGCGGACCGTTTCGGTTTGGCACAGCTTCATCAGTTTCGCGGACGCGTCGGCCGGTCGGTTTATCAATCATATTGTTTTTTATTTACCGGTTCTGAATCGGAAAAAGTTAAAGATCGGCTGACTTTTTTTGAACAAAATCTAAATGGTTTTAATTTGGCGGAAAAGGATCTGGAAACGCGTGGCCCCGGAGAAGTATATGGAACCGCCCAAAGCGGGCTCGCTAACTTAAGGTTGGCTAAGCTAACGGATAAAGAGGTAATTGTGAAGACAAGAAGCGCGGCTGTATTCGTGGCTCAAAATCTAAAAAAATTCCCTAAAATTAGGCATTTCATTGCCAAATGGGAGAAGGGCGTGCATTTAGAGTAAAAAAGTATTGACTTTTTGGCTGAGTCATGCTATTCTCTCGTCATGTTTTTACCGTCTGTGCGGATGTTCCGCGCCGGTAGAACAGGGCTTTCATCAAGGAGAAGAGGCATGAAAAACAGATTGGAAGAGGGAACGGCCAAGGGCTCCAAAGAGGGGGACAAGGATTTCGTCAAGGTATTCGTACAGCGGGCGGGGAAGACCGGTTTCGAACCGTTTTTCTCGCGTCGTACGCCGCTGCGTCTCAACGGCCACACGGTGACGGTGTTCGGTAGGACCGAGCGGGGCGCGTCCGACAGGAACGTGGAGGCCTGCGAGGTCATTTTCCGGAAGATCGATGATCTGGAGCAGATTTACGACTGCGACGCCAGCATCACCTGTTCGCGGATGAGGGTGCAGGAGAAGGTTCCTGACATCGGGCGCGTACGCCGCCATATCGCGACGAAGATCTCCGAGCACCCCTGCATCAAGGTCGACGAGAAGAAGTTCATCGAGGTCTTGAGCCACCGCGTTTAGCGCTGCCAACATGCTTATTCTTCTTTGATTGAAAAAGCCGCCAAGGATTTATTCCAAGGCGGCTTTATTTTTTTACTCTGATAGTTTAAGTGTGCTTAATAATTTCCTGAATATTTTTTATATCCACTATTTTAAGTATTTTCATTGTTAAACCGGCGCTCTTTTTTCCTAAATTGGTCAGGGCGCGCTTTAGCCCAAGCTGTTCGCATTCTTTAAGGCGTTTTTCAGTAAATGAAACAGGCCGTACTTCGCCCGATAATCCGATTTCTCCGAAAGCGGCCATATCAGAACCAAGCGGCTTATCTTTATACGCGCTGGCTATGGCTAGTGCCGCGGCGAGGTCAGCTGCCGGTTCATCGGCGGAAAGACCGCCAACCACATTTAAGTGAATATCATATTGGCTGAGTGTTAATCCGGCACGGCGTTCAAGCACGGCTACTAGCATGTGCAGGCGATTGAGGTCAAAGCCGCTTGATTTGCGCACCGGATAGCCAAAAGATGTTTTACTCACCAGTGCCTGCACTTCGCAGAGGATGGGGCGCGATCCTTCCATTAAACAAGCTACTACATTGCCTGGAGCGTTTTCCGCCCGTTCACCCAAAAAAGCGGCTGATGGATTTTTTACTTCCTGTAAGCCGTTTTCCTCCATGGAAAAAACTCCGACTTCATCGGTTGAACCAAAACGGTTTTTGGCGGCGCGTAGTATTCTGAATTGATGAAAGCGGTCGCCCTCTAAATATAAGACAGTATCAACCAAATGCTCTAAAGTTTTTGGTCCGGCGACAGTTCCTTCCTTGGTCACTTGCCCGATGAGTACAACTGTTAAGCGCTCGCTTTTCGCCAGATCCATCAGTTTCACTGTGCAGGCGCGCACTTGCGCCAGATTTCCGGCTTCACCTATGGAGTCGGCAGAATAAACTGTTTGAATCGAATCGACAATCGTCAGAGCAGGCCGCTCTTTTTTTATGGTTGCGATAATTATATCAATATTTGATTCATTGCCGATTTTAAGTTTCTGCGCTTTAATGCTTAGTCTGTCGGCGCGCAACTTGGTTTGTTCAGCCGATTCTTCGCCGGAGAGATAAAGGGCGGTTGGTAAAAAAGAAGCGAGTTGTAACGCCAGCGTTGATTTGCCGATACCCGGTTCACCACCAAGTAAAATTAAACTTCCCGGTACAAGCCCGCCGCCAAGCACGCGGTCCAGTTCTCCGATATTCGTTTTCACCCGTGCGAAATCTTCGCTTTTAATATCTGAAAGTGTGGAAATTTTCGCCGGCGCAAGTTCTTGAGCATCATCATTTTTTACAGACACCGTTGTCGGATTTTTATCAATCGTGCCCCATTGTCCGCATTCTAAACAGCGCCCAACCCATTTTTGGAATTGCGCGCCGCAGTGAGAGCAGGAATAAACAATATTTTGTCTGATATTTATTGAGCGCATTTTTTTATCGAGTTCAAGTAGGTTTTAATATATGTCTCACCGCCAGCGACAGCAGCACATCCTTGTCCATCACGGGTGCCCCCTTGACAAAAACCAATTCTGCCTTTTGGAGAAAATGCCGGTTGTTCGCAAGCCCCAGTCGCCGATTTACAGCATAAAGGCGCTGTTTTTTCACTATTTGGAGGACAATCAAACCCTCTTTTTTGATTTGCGAGCGGCCAAGTTACCGGTGGAATGCATGATTGTTTCAATATATCCTCCGCACTGGTGGTTTTAAGCATTGTTAACAGTGCATTTTCGTCAAAACTTTTCGGTTGACAACCCGTACGGCTGACATAGCTTTTCCAACTCGCCAGACCCATGCCATAGACAGCGGCCCCAGCAACGGGATTGGCGGCGCCCTTCAATGCGTTTTTTTTAATCATGGCGGCCAATATTAAGTTGCCTTCTGCGTCGGAGTTTAACCAAGAGATATAGACACCGTCCGAATCGCCTGATTTTGGACATAAAGGGCATCCCTGAGAGTGAATTGACACTATCTCAGCTCTTCTTTTGCTAAGTAAAGTTTTTGCGTTGCTCAACATTATTTGGCCTAGACCATGGCAACACCCCGTGCTATTACTGACTTTCCAATTTGATTCCTTTCCTATCTGCGTGGAAAATAAACAGCCATTAATTCCTAGTTTAAAGGCAACTTCCTGAGCCGTTTTTTCAAGTGCGGGGTTTGATGAAGCTGATGAGCCTTCATTTTCCAGTCCAATATAATTTTCGTCGAACTCAATAACCTCCTCCTCGATGTAGTGGACTTGTAAAGATTTGAAAGTAGTTAAATTCGGGTTAATAGTATACATGATGAAGTATGACCCCCAGGCGAGCAGGAGTCCGATTACCGCTTGCGATATTCTTTTATTTCCGGCCGCTTTTGCCGGCCCGCCGGCCGAAGTAATAATTTGCGCTCCGGCAACGATAATCATGACAACGGCCACAATGCTTAGCGTCACTACTAAAAAATTGTAAATAGCTTTGATGTATTCAGCCAGCCAGGGAATATATATATTTCCTTCAGCGTCGGCTTCAGTTGGAGGCGGGCTGAATTGTAGGTTGGGGATAGATATTCCCAAAACAACGTCTTTGAGTTTTAATTCCTCTTCCAGTTTTGTCATTGTTGGCGCCTTATTACATTCTTCTGGATAACTTGCCCTTGTACATGGTTTCCCGAATTCGCCGTGAGAGTTGCATTCACTTTGATCGCGTATCACTTCGCCATTGGCATTGCGCGGAACTGATTTATTAGCGCCATCGGTGCAGACGCAGCACCAATTGAGCATTTCGGTATCGATAGGGTTTGTGGTGCAGCCCGGATTATCATGGATACTACACGGTGTTCCCCATGAGCCATGATCTCCGCATTCCATCATATCGTAAATTTGCTGTCCACTTGCACCCACAGGGATAGTGGCACTATCGCCGCTACCGCAAACACAACACACTGCGGCTCGTGTTGCTGCCGGTGCAAAAAAAACGGTTGCAAATAATATTGTTGAAATTGTTAAAAATTTTCGGAGTCTGGTCATAGCTAATATTTCTTTATCAGCTCGGTGAGAAAAGCATCAATATCAACCTCTGTTAAATAATTTACTTTCCGGTTATTAACAAAAATTTCCGGCGCTTTTTTCAGCCCAAGAGCTTCAGCTAAAGACACGGCTGATTCAATGCGAGCTTTTGCCTCTGATGAATCCAAACAGATTTTTAAAGTTGTTGTGTTGAGTTTCACCACTTCCGCGACAGCCAGTAGCGTTTTCTCCTCGTTGAACCCTTTTCTGTATTTCATCAACTCATTCAGATATGGCCAAAATTTCTTACTATCTTGTTTTTGCGCGCAAAAAGCGGCATAGTGCGGCCGGTAATTACTTGATGAAAAAAACCCTTTGTCAGGATAATCCTTGAATATCAGGCGAATTTCAGTGGGGTGTTCTTCAATAAATTTTGCCAATTTTTGATGCGCTTGCCGGCTTTCAGTTGAATTAATATCGACAAATTCTACGATGGTCATAGGCGCCCCCTGATTTCCAAGCAGGGGATCATTTATATCCAGCGGAATCATTACCGAAGTTGGTTCAATAAGCGGCCGCTCGCTTTTTTCCACAGATACTTTATTAAATATGGAGAGCTGGCGCGCCAACATCAGGGCTGTAATAACCACAGCGACAATCAGCAAAATTATAAATTTTTTGAATCCCGAAGTCATAATTATAGTTTTACTTCGAAAACGCCGCTTTGCGACGGGTCGGTAAATAATAAGCGGTTATTCGTGTCGTCAACAGATAAATTATTGATTGAATAATCACCGCCGGTACTAATCGTAGTTTTCAAGCCGGTTATTAAATCAATTTTATACAGATCGTCGGTTGTACCGGCTGCTATTCCCGGTTTGATGCCGGCGCCTTGCGGCAGAGTGCGAGGTACGGCGCAGTACATTGTTGAATCGCCGCTGAAAGTGCATTTTTCCGCCCAGGTGGCCAGACCAAGGTTCTGCCGTCCGGATCCGATTTCCTGGCCGTATGAATTTACCACCCAAAGCTCGGGTTTGAAGTCACTTCGGTCGCTATAAACACTGTAAGCCAATTTTTTTCCGGTCGGTGACCATTTTGGTTCAAAGCCTAGACCCTCCACGATTGTAGATTTAAAATTTTCACCATTCAAGCCGACAAAGAATATTTCTTTGCGGTACATTCCTATACCGCGGGCGGTCAGGGCGAAAGCTACCGCCTGCTTGCTGGGCGACCAGTCGACAATTACTTTGTCCTGGTTTTCTCCCATTGGTTCAACTAATTTGGTGCCGGAACCGTCATCGTTTATTGTGACCAACCATCTGTTTTCCGGAGACAACCCCACCGCTTTGGCAGCCACTTCTTTGCTGTCCGCAGAAAAAGAAAAATCCTCCCAGTGCTTTGGTATGGTAACCTGTTTTTGAGTTTCAAAGTTATATATTATTTTTGAACCGTCAGGATATTCCAATACCGCCTTGTCCGCGCTGTTCGCCCAGGTCGTTTTGCTGACATTATAAAACGCTTGATCACTTAATGTTTTAACGGTTCCGTCAGGTAATATGCGATAAAATTTTCCGTCTGTCGCGTCATAATAGCGATAGTTGCCGTTTTGGGCGAGTGATGGGTAAGTGGTAACAGTGTTGGTAATTTTTGTAACCGCTTCGGTACGGTAATAACTCGGTTGTACGCCGGGAATATATCCGGCTACCGGTAAAGTGGTAGTGACTTCTCCGCTCGGAAGAGTGGTAGTGACACGACCGCCGGAAGGCGGCAGCCCGCCCGGTACGGTTGGCGTGGCAGTTGGTGTAGGCAGAATTCCGGCCAGCGGCCCGGCTTTTTTAAATAAGTAGTATAGCGCGAAGGCAAGAAGCGCTGTCACGGCCAGAAGCGCGACAACGAGCAATATCCTTTTTGTTCTATCAGACATATTAAGATAAGCGTTTTTAATATTTAAAAGATGTTTTTGCGCCAAGATTTGATAATTGGTTAATTTGACGATTTATTCTCAGGAGCTGTTGGCGTAACGGTCTGGCACGTTGATCGCGTTGTTTTTCCAGGGTTTTGCGGAGTGTTTTCAATTTATTTTCTAAAGACTGTGTTTTCAGTGACGGGGCCCCCATACTGATTCCGGCAAGCCATAATAGTCCGATCGTCATAATGCCGAGTATGGAAAGAAGCGGTAAAACTATAGTGTACCAAAGAGCAAAACCCCCAGCACAGATTCTTATCCATTTTACGGCATTTTTAGTCCGGTCGGTTGCCTTTGAAATAAAAATCTGTTTATTTATTGGAGAAAGTCCTTTTTCCACTTCTTTTTGCAACCCTTGCATTTGGCGATTAATTTTTAAACTGGCTGTTCGCAGCTCATTAATTTTCGGTTGGCCCGCCCGTGCGCGCTGCTCTAAACCGCCGGCCATCTGTTCCTGGGCCATCATGGCTTGCTCTTCTTCGCTACCTTCTTCTTCTCCGCCTTCTTCGCCCTCCCTTCCACCCCTTTCTTCCGCACCCTCTTCGCCTTCTTCGGCCTGCTCTTCCTCTGTTGGTTTTTCCGGCAATTCGCCGATTTCCGGATGTTCCATACCGGCGAATTCAGTTGCCGGACCGACATCTTGCTTCGCCAGATAGTCGGGTTCTTTTTTTGCTCTTTTTTCTATTGCCCTGCGTCTTTGCAATTCAGTGGCACGTCTTTCAAGGTCGGTGGGCTCGTCGTCATAAGGCGACCTGGCATTAGAATCAATAGTATCTTGTGGCGCTGGATTGGCCATAGATTTATTTCAGATTAATGGTGGATCCGAATTCGGCGATTAGTGCGTAAGATTTTTTTGGCTTGCTTTTTAAAATTATGTCCGCCATTATTTTTTCCACCTCGGCCCGTATTTTTTGCCGGATATCTCGGGCATTGATATTTTTTTCTTCCAGTCCTTTTATTAGTTCATGCATAGTTACTCCATCAGCGGAAATTTTTGTTTGGTATTTTTTAAGCTGACGGTTTAACGAATCGATTTCTAAAAACGCAATTTTCGCCAAATCATTTATTGACAGTTCATTAAATACACAGACGCAGTCAAGACGGTTTATCAGTTCGGGGGAGAATCGTTCTTTGAGTTTTTCCCGTATCTTTGTACGGCTTTCTTTTGCCATTAGATTGCCCGGCGTGAAACCAAACGCGCCTTTTTTCAGCTCATCGGCGCCGTAGGATGTGGTTAATATTATTATAGCATGTTTTAGGGATATTTTCTTGCCTGTTGAGTCGGTAATGCGCCCCTCTTCCAGTATTTGCAGGAGCAATTTCAATATGTCCGGATGCGCCTTATCTATTTCGTCAAAAAGTACCACAGAATATGGCTGGAGTTTGAGCCGGTCGGTGAATTGGTTGGCCTCCTTATAACCTATATATCCGGCCGGAGAACCGAGCAATTTTGACGCGCCGTATGATTCGCTGAATTCCGACATGTCCAGCCGGATTAAAGCATCTTGTCCCGGGTAAAGCGCTTCAGAGAGTGATTTACCCAGTTCCGTTTTTCCCACGCCCGAAGATCCGACAAATAGAAAAGAGGCGATCGGCTTGTCCGGGCTGGAAAGACCGAGTTCGGCACGCCGGATTAATCCGACCACCTGATCAATGGTTTCATCCTGGCCGATAATTCTCTGCCCGAGTTCTTTGGAGAGTTTAATAAATTTTTGGCCGCTGTTAGAGGTCAATTCCGAGGGCTCCACGCCGGTCATTTTCGCGACCTGCGCCAGAACATCGTGAGCGGTTACAACACCGAGGATTGCGATGCCCTTTTTACTTACAGTTTTTTCCATTTTTTCAATTTCCACAGCCAGCTGCGCTTCTCTTTCTTTAAGTTTTAAGGCCTCGTCAAACCGGTCGTCAAAGGCCGCGGTTTCCTTGTTGGCACGGACTTTTTTTAACTCGTCGCGGAGTGCAAAAAGCGTTTCTTCATCAGGAGAATTTCTTACTGAAAGTCTTTTTGCAGCTGCGGTTTCGTCGATTAAATCAATCGCCTTATCCGGCAAAAATTTTCCTGAAACATACCGGGCGGATAATGTTACAGCCGCGTCGGCGGCCTTGTCTTCAATTTTCACCTGGTGGAACGATTCAAAATTTTTCTTTATGCCTCTCAATATTTTTTCCGCCTCGGCAATATTCGGTTCGCGCACTATAATCGGCATAAATCGCCGTTCCAGCGCCGCGTCGCTTTCAAAAAATTTCTTGTACTCCGCCGGCGTAGTGGAGCCGATGCAGTGAATTTGTCCGCGGGCAAGAGCCGGTTTTAGCAGATTGGCCGCGTCCATTGAGCCCTGCGATGAGCCGGCACCGACAATATTGTGAATTTCGTCAATGAAAAGAATTATTTCCGAATCGGCAACCGCCTCGTCAATTAAATCTTTCAGGCGCGACTCAAATTCTCCGCGGTAAATTGTGCCGGCTACTAGCAGCCCCAGATCCACTGAATATATTTTTTTTCGGCGCAGTTTGTCCGGTACGGCTCCCTCGATAATTTTTTTTGCCAGTCCTTCAACAATTGCTGTTTTTCCCACGCCCGGATCGCCAAGGAGAATCGGATTATTTTTTGTTCTGCGCGACAATATTTGTATCAGACGTTCAACTTCCTGTTCGCGCCCGACCAGCGGATCAATATTTTTTTGGTTGTCAGGGTCGGTGAGATTGACGGCAAAATATTCCAGCGCCGAATCGGAGTTTTTCTCATTTTTTCGCTTGCTTTTACGCGGTTTCCGCACCGGCTGTGCCGTTGATGGTCCTAATAGATTTTCCTGAATGTGTTCGGCTGCCTCGGCCACATCGTCTAGGCCGGGGAATTGTGAAGCGTTGGCGAGTATTGAATCAATTTCTTTAGTGATGGCCTCAATTTTTAAATTACTCACCTTAAAAAACTCTTTCAATTTAATATCGTCCAAATCTAAAAGTGCGGCGAGCAGGTGCTCGGAACCGAGATAATTATGTCCGTTTTTTTGCGCCACAATCAGCGCTTTTTCCAAGGCGATTTTTGACAGCGCGGAAAGAGGAGGAATTTGTGCAGAAGCAATTGATTTGTCCAATAAAATTTTTTCCGCTCCCGGTTCTGTCGGCACGGCAAATATCATCTGCTCTAAAATTTTTACGTCCGGTTTAGCATGGCTGATAATTTCTGCCGCCACTGAACCCTTTTCATTAATTAGAGCGAACAGCAAATGTAGCGGTTCAATTTCACGGTGTTTTAATTCCGAGGCGATTTGCATCGCCTTAGCTAAAATTTCTTTTAAGTGAGTGGAAAATCGGTCAAGAATGTCCATATTTATTTGATAATTATTTGCGGCTATTATATAATGAATAACACTTGAAGTCAAAGCTAATTTTTCTCTAAACTATGAGCATTCCGAACATTTTTAAGGCCTACGATGTGCGTGGGGTTTACCCCGATGAATTGAATGAAGAGATGGTCGAAAAAATCGCCCGAGCTTTTGTGTTTTTAAGAAAAGACGAGCTGAAAAAAAATGGGCTTAAGGTTGTGGTCGGCCGCGACATGCGCCTATCTTCGCCGTCTCTCCGTAACGCGGTTATTCGAGGACTAACTGATCAAGGCGCTGATGTAATTGACGTGGGCTTGGTTTCCGCCCCGACTTTTTATTTTGCCATCTGCCGTCTCAAAGCTGACGGCGGCCTAATGGTCTCCGCTTCTCACAATCCCAAAGAGTACAATGGTATAAAAATTACGCGGGAAAATGCTAAACCTCTCGGCGCGGGAAATGGAATGGAGGAAATTAAACAAATGACCGAGGCTGGTGGTTTTTCTGAGCCGGAGAAAAAGGGCGAAGTTGAATTGCGCGAAGGAGTTTTGGACGAGCAGGTTAAATATGAAGAGCAGGGGATTGATCTGAAACAAATTCGCAAATTTAAAATTGTGGCTGACCCGGCCAATGCGATGGGAGCGCAATATTTGGAAGCCCTGTTTAAAGATCTGCCACAGTTGGAACTTTTCAAAATGAATTTTGAACTTGACGGCACTTTTCCGGCGCATCAGGCCGATCCTTTTCAGGATAAAAATGTCGCGGATTTAAAGAAAAAAGTTTTGGCGGAAAAGGCAGATCTGGGTATTGCCACCGACGGCGACGGCGACCGGATATTTTTTATTGACAACGAGGGTGAGCTGCTGGAACCGGCAATTTTGCGCGGTATTATGGCCAAAATTTTCCTTCGTGAGTTTCCGGGTGCGACCATTTGCTACGATATCCGGCCGGGAAAAATTACCGAGGATATGATTTTGGAAAACGGCGGTGTGCCATCGGTTACTCGCGTCGGGCACTCGCTTATCAAAAAGCAGATGCTGGAAGTGGGGGCCGTATTTGGCGGAGAATCATCCGGGCATTTTTTCGTAAAATTTCCGCACGGAGTTTATGAAGCGCCGATGCTGGTGGTTTTGAAATTACTTTTGGAATTAACGGAGACGGATAAAAATTTGGCCGATTATGCCAGGCCGCTCCGCAAATATTTTCATTCGGGCGAGATAAATTTTAAGGTGGAGGATAAAGCGGGGGTTTTGGCGCGAGTGAGTGAAAAATATTCAGACGCTGAATTAAACGAACTGGATGGATTGACTTTCACTTATCCGAATTATTGGTTTAACGTACGTTTGAGCAACACCGAATCATTGGTAAGGTTGAATTTGGAAGCGACGAGCAAAGAATTAATGGAGGAAAAAACAAAAGAAGTCAGTGGTATTATTAATTTGTAATATTATGTCCGTAAAACAACACAGCCGCGGAGGAAATGTCGACCGTTCATGGCAAAAGCGCCGGGCCGATGCCTTTGGGAAAGTCAGTGATGGGTTGGTGGATGTGGCTAATGCCAAAAAACAAAAAATTTCTGACCGGCTCAAAGCCACCGGTCTGAAAGAGAAAAAAGTATATAAGGCAAAATTGGGCGATGATATGCGCGCATTCGAATATGCCGTAACGAAAATCGACCGGCTGGAAGGCGATGTTTGGCTCAAGTCCGAACGCGGAAAAGTACGCAAAGCAAGGGTGTTTGACGCGATTTTCGGGCCGGTCGAGCGGCCGAAACACAAAGGAAAAAAGTAAGATAAAAGTATTAAACAAGCGGGCCACCACGGCCCGCTTTTTTATTGATTCCGCCCTTCGGCGGGATTGACAGTTGCACACTTTTGTGCTACAATTCTGCTTTCCGTCCACAATGACGCAAAGGAGGCAATTGCATGGGGAGCAGACAAGAAGAGGCAAAGCGGGAGGAATCGGTCTATGTTCCAAGGTTTGACGGTTTAGCCGGCGAGAGAAACGCGAAAAGCGGAAGCAGGCGCAATGTTCACGTTCGCGCCACGTCGGAAGAGCAGTCCCAAATGGCTGAAGAGCGCCGGTATCGGCGCGCACTCGAAGACCCGCCGGAACTGCGGGGAGAGGAGAGGCGCATTGTTGACCAGTTATCCCGGTTGACACGGCGCGGAAGGTAAATGTCCAAGAAGAATTAGCTCATTCGTAGCTTAAAGAGCCACCCTCGGGTGGCTCATTGTTTTTTTAGACGCCCATTGTTCGCAATTTTCGTATTCTTTCTTCAACCGGCGGGTGAGTGGAAAAAAGCGAAGCGAATTTTTTTCGCCCGCCTTTAAAGGGGTTGGAAATAAACATGTGAGCAGTGGCGGTAGATGCTTTTCGCATCGGCATATTTTCATTGGCAATTTTTTCCAGGGCGCTCGCCAAGCCGTCGGGATAGCGCGTTAAAAGCGCGCCCGAAGCGTCGGCCAGATATTCGCGCTTGCGGGAAATTGCCAATTTTATCAGTTCAGCAATAAATGGTGAAAGAATAGCCAATATGATGCCGACAATCATCAGAATAGCAAAAAGTTGTGAACCGCCTTCGCGATCATTGCTTTTTCCTCCGCGAAACAGTCCGCCGGAGCGGAGCATAAAATCGGCCATAATGGTAATGGCGCCCACCATTACAGCCACCAGCATCATAAAACGGATGTCGTAATTTTTTATGTGTGACAGTTCGTGAGCGACTACGCCTTCCAGCTCTTCATTGGTAAGTTTTTCAATTGCCCCGCGGGTTACGGCAATGGAAGCGTTCTTCGGATTGCGCCCGGTGGCGAAAGCGTTGATTGCCGGATCCTCAATTAAATATATTTTTGGCATCGGCACGCCGGCAGTAATACAGAGGTTTTCCACCAGGTGATAGATATATTTGTTTTCGTCGTGCGCGATCGGTTTGGCCCCGGAAACAGACAAAGCGATTTTGTCACCGGAAAAATATGAGATGGCGGCCATGCCGAGCGAAAACAATATGGCGATAGTCAATCCGGTATAGGTTCTTCCTTCGCCGTACACTTGGTCAAAAATCCAGCCGAGCAAAATAATCATGGCGATAAAAATCATTGCCAGAAAAATTGATTTGCGCGTATTTGATGCAATTTCAGAGTACATATATAAATATCAAACGACCCCGTAGCCGGGGCCGTTTTTTCATTTAGAATTTTACCTGCACATTCTGTTTTTCTCCATCGGCCGCCTGGAAGAAATCGTATTTTGTGAATTTCAGAGCGCCGGCGATCATATTGGTTGGGAACACCTGAATTTTGGTGTTGAAGTCGCGGACATTGCCGTTGTAAAATCTGCGGGCAGCTTGAATCTTGTTTTCAGTATCGGATAGTTCATCTTGCAATTGCAAGAAATTCTGACTGGCTTTTAAATCAGGATAATTTTCTGAAACGGCAAACAAAGATTTCAGAGTGCTGGAAAGCATGTTTTCCGCTTGTTCGCGCTGGGCCAAAGTAGCGTCTTTGTTATCATGTACAGCCATGGCCGAGGTGCGTGCTTCAGTCACTTTGGTGAGCGTACCTTGCTCATGTGTCATATAACCCTTTACTGTTTCCACTAAATTCGGTATCAGGTCATAGCGGCGTTTAAGTTGGACGTCAATGTCGCTGTATGCCTCATCCACTTGGTTTTTTCCCTTAACCAAGCCATTATATGTGGCAATCAGCCAAACGGCCACTATTGCCAATACAATGAGAATAATGTAAGATATACCCATATATTGTATAAATTAGAGGTTAATTAATGTTAACCTTTTTATATTTTAGCTTATCTGTGTAAAAAGTAAAGATGCGCTATGGTAACTCTTCTTATCTTCATTGCCGTACTTGCCGTCTTGGTAATTACTCATGAACTCGGGCATTTTATTGCCGCGCGAAAAAGCGGTATAGCCGCACCGGAATTCGGTTTTGGTTTTCCACCGAGAATTTTTGGCATTCAGGTGAAAAAAAATTTAAAGCTGGAAAAAATTTCAGAGCAGGAAAGCATCTCGGTTCAGATTGATCGCGGCCAAAACGAATTTGGAGAAGACGTGGTGCAGGAAACTATTATTGACGAAAAAAAAGAGATTGATATTATAAAATCAAAAAGAAAATGGCGTTTCGTCTGGGGCAACCGCGAGTTAAACGAGGAAGATGAAAAATTCGGCACGGTTTATTCTTTAAACTGGCTGCCGCTCGGCGGATTTGTAAAAATTAAGGGGGAAAATGGTGAAAGTGTTGAAGCGGACAGCTTCATGGTGCAGAAGACCTGGAAGAAAGCAATCGTAATTGTGGCTGGCGTGGCTATGAATGTGGTTTTGGCCGCAGTATTATTTTCTATCGGTTATATGATCGGTCTGCCGACTTTGGTGGATAATATGGGTGATGTGAGCCAAGTGAAAGACCGCAAGCTGACAATCATGCAAGTTTTACCGGGCAAACCGGCTGAACTGGCCGGATTAAAAAGTGAAGATATAATTGTTAAAATTGGCGATTTGGAAAATCCGCGGTTATCGGAAATGCAGAAATATGTTGACGACCACAAGAGCGAAGAAATAAATATTTCCATAAAACGCGGCGAAGAAATTATCGAACAGAAGATCAAGCCGATAATATATGAAGAAACCGGTAAAGGAGGAATTGGCGTGGGCATTGCCGAACTGGGCACGGTTAAGTATCCGTGGTACCAGGCCATCTGGCGGGGTTTTATCGATACCTTCGTTTATATCAAAGAAATATTTATTGCTTTTTATTTTTTAATAGTCGGATTATTTGCCGGCCGAGGAGCGGGAGAAGCCGTATCCGGTCCTATTGGCATTGCGGTTATGACTGGGCAGGTGGCAAAAATGGGCTTTATCTATTTATTGCAGTTTACAGCTATTTTGTCTTTAAATCTTGCAGTGATAAATATTTTGCCAATTCCGGCGCTCGACGGCGGTCGATTGCTGTTTTTGTTTTTAAACAAATTTAAAAAAATTAATTTTGCCAAATACGAACAGACCGCGCACGCCGTTGGCTTTATGCTCCTTATGCTTTTGGTACTGGTAGTGACAGTCAGAGATGTCGGAAATTTTAGGGATGTTTTTATCGGATTTTTTAAGCGAATTTTTTGATTTTAAAATATGCCTCGTAGAGAAATTTTGAACGATTTTGCCATGCGGGCAAAATCAAAAGAATTATCGCGGAGCAATTAGAAATGATTTAAGTTAAAGAAAAATATTTATTTTTAATAGAGCACTTAATTAAAAATTCTTCTACGGGGTATGAACGATAAAATTTTGAAAATTAAGCAGGTGGCGCTTGAGGCAATCCGCGAAGCAAAAGACCGGGAGGCTTTACGCGATGTTGAAAATGAATATTTTAGCCGGAAAGCAGGCGTGCTGACTGAAATGATGAAAAGCATTAAAGATTTGTCAGTTGAAGAAAAAAAGAAAGTTGGCCAGCTGGCCAATGAGACAAAGCAGGAAATTGAAAAAGCAATTGTTGAAAAAAATTATGAATTGAGTGAGGAAGATTGGGCGAACAGTTTGGCGGTTGAGAAAATTGACCTGACTGCGCCGGTTCTGCCCCATGCGGAGCGAGGACATCTGCATCCGGTGTCCATTGTGCAAAAAGAGCTGGAAGAATTTTTTTCTTCAATGGGTTTTATTATTGCCGACGGTCCGGAGTTGGAAAGCGATTATTTTAATTTTTCTTCTTTAAATATTCCGGCCGATCATCCGGCGCGCGATTCGCAGGATACTTTTTACATAAAAAATCATCCCGACTGGGTGATGCGCACGCATACTTCGTCGCTCCAGGTCCGTTCAATGCAAAAATACGGCGTGCCGCTTCGAGTAATCATGCCTGGCAAGTGCTACCGCAATGAAGCGACCGACGCGCGACATGAACACACATTTTATCAGCTGGAAGGGCTGGTTATAAATGAAGCTATCACTATGGCGCATATGAAGGGAGTGTTGGAAGCGGTGGCAAAACATCTTTACGGGCCGGAGACACAAGTTCGGTTGCGTCCGAAATTTTATCCGTTTGTCGAGCCGGGCGTGAATGGCGAAGTGACATGTTTCTTGTGCGACGGCGCCGGTTGCAAGGTGTGCAAAAATACCGGCTGGATGGAAATATTCGGCGCCGGCATGATTCATCAGAGTGTATTAAAAGAAGGAGGAATCGATCCGGAAAAATATCAGGGTTTTGCTTTCGGTTTCGGATTAACTCGTTTGGTCATGCTTAAATATGGCATTGAGGATGCCCGCATTTTACAGAGCGGTGACTTGAGGTTTATTAAACAGTTTTAAGATATGAAACTCTCATTTAATTGGCTTAAACAATACGTAAATTTGCCAGATTCGGTTTCAGCCTTGGAAGTGGCGGAAAAATTGAAAATGGCCACGGTTGAAGTGGAGGAGATAGATCGGCAAGACGCCCTGCTTGATAATGTTGTTATTGGAAAAGTACTAAAAGTAGAGAAACACCCGGAAGCCGATAAATTGAAACTTTGCGAGGTGGATATAAAAAATGAGAAACTTCAAATTGTTTGCGGCGGTTCAAATGTGCGGGAGGGTATGCTTGTGGCTCTCGCCAAAGTTGGCGCAAAAGTTAAGTGGCACGGACAGGAAGATCTGCTTGAATTAAAACCGACAGCCATCCGTGGCGTTGAATCGTTTGGTATGATTTGCAGCGCATCGGAAATCGGTTTGGATACTTTTTTTCCGGCCAAAGAACAAAAGGAGATTATTGATTTGACCGGCCGGATTTCGGAAAAGCAAGTGGGCAAGCCGCTGGCGGACGCTTTGGAGCTCAATGACGTTATTTTTGACATAGACAATAAGTCACTTAGTCATCGGCCGGATCTTTGGGGGCATTACGGAATGGCGCGTGAAGTGGCTGTGTTATTTGGAAAATCACTTAAAGAGTATGGCGCCGTCAAAATAAAGGAGCCTAAAAAAGATTTTTTCGGTTTGAAAGTGGAAGTTAAAGACAAAAAATTATGTCCACGGTATATGGCAGCGGTATTGCGCGGTGTGAAAGTGGAAGAATCTCCAAATTGGCTGAAGGCAAAATTGATTTCCGCGGGATTCCGCCCGATAAATAATATTGTTGATATCACTAATTATGTCTTGCTTGATTTGGGCCAACCGATGCATGCGTTTGACATGGAACAATTGGCCGGAAACAAGGAACAGCTGGCCAAGATAATTGTGCGTCGCGCCGAGAGCGGTGAAATGATTAAATTACTCGACGAAAATGTAATTGAATTGGTTTCGGAAGACCTGATAATCGCGGATGCGGAAAAACCGCTGGCGCTCGCCGGTGTTATGGGTGGAGAACATAGCGGTATTACCGAAAAAACAACGACAATAATTTTTGAATCAGCCAATTTCAATGCTTCGTCGATCAGAAAAAGTTCGACTCGTCACGGGCTGCGCACTGATTCGTCGGCCAGGTTTGAAAAAAGTTTGGACCCGAATTGGTGCGAGATCGCGCTAAATAAAGCGGTTGAATTGGCGCATAAATTTTGTGCCACAGCTGAATTGGCCGATAAGATTTCCGATATCTCCGACTTTACTTTGGCGGTCGGGCCGATAGTGATGCAAAAAAATATATTTGAAAAAAAACTCGGCGAAAAAATCCCGGAAAAAGAAATCACAAAAATATTAACCGGGCTTGGTTTTAAGGTCTCGGCGCAAAGCGACAAGTGGGCGGTAGAAATTCCCACCTGGCGTGCCACAAAAGATGTATCCGGTGCCGAAGATTTAATAGAGGAGGTGGCCAGGATTTGGGGTTACGAACAAATTGCCTCCGCCATGCCGGAATTTGGCATCACAGCGCCTGAAAAAAATAAATTGAGCGCTTTAGAACATGACCTGCGCGATATTTTTGCCGGCAGCTTCTCATTTGATGAGGTATATAATTACTCATTTGTCAGCCCGTCTCAAATAGAGCGCCTTGGCGATAAGGGCGAGTACACGGAGCTTGATAATCCGCTTTCAAAGGAAAAACCATATTTGCGGCGCTCGCTTTTGCCGAATATGATGGAAAACGCGGTAAAAAATATTGAGTTTTTTGATACAGTAAGAATTTTTGAAATTGGCAAAGTTTTTTGGCCGGATATGGCCGGTGCCAGAGTGGATAGCAATGGCTCCGAGTTGCTGCCCCGGCAAGACACTTATCTTTCGGCACTTTATTGTGAAAAAAAAGATGAAGCGCCTTTTTCGGCTGTACGCCGATCGGTTGAAAGAATGGGTGAGGTTTTAAATTTGGATTTCAAAATTAACGCGCTATCGCACGTTGCCCCATGGATGCATCCGACACGGGCCGGGGAAATTATTTGTGATGGTATTTTTGTAGGAGTGATATATGAGGTCAATCCGTTTATTGCGAAAAAATTCGGTTTGGATTGTCGCGTTTCATTTTTGGAAATTAATTTGGAGACCTTGGTTGAAATCGGCGAAAAAGCAAAGAAGGCAACCTATCGGAAGGTGCCGGATTTTCCTTCGGTAGTCCGCGACCTGGCTTTTGTGGTTGATGGCGACATCACCCACGCTCAGGTTGAAGAATGTTTGAAATCAATTGACCCGCTGGTTGAAAGCGTGGAGTTGTTTGATGTTTATATTGGCGACGCTGTTTCCGAAGGAGAGAAAAGTATGGCTTATCGGCTTACTTTATCACGGCCGGATAAAACTCTGAGTTCCTCTGAAGTGGACGCGGTATTGATTAAGGCGGGTAGCGCGCTCAAGAAAAAATTTGGAGCAGAGGTAAGAAGATAGTCGCGAGTTTTTGTGATTAGTGGTATAATATTACTTGTAATTAATATTAACTTTGGAGGGGTATGATAGAAAATTCAAAAGACATTTTATACATCGTTATTTCTTTCTGTATTATTTGGGCAACTGTGTTTCTTTGCTGGATGTTTTATTACGCCGGGAGAATATTAAAAAATACCAATCAGATTATTGAAGAATTTCGCGTGCGTTTGCAGGCATTATCCGAGGCGATTAGCTATATTCAGGAAAAAGTTGAGAGTATGTCATTTTTAATGAGCACGGCGATGAAAGGGGCGGGTACGGCGGTGAAGGATATAATAAAATCAAAGGCCAAGACATGGATGGAAAAAAAATCGGACGATTTTAACCGGACAGCGAAAGAAGCGGTAGATAAAGCAGTAGATGCAACTGCCGCCGGTATGAAGAAAGCGGCAAATAGAATAAAGAAATAAAAAAAATCCTCAGCCCTGGGCTGAGGATTTTTTTAATCGATAAGTTTGAGCAAATAATTGTCAGTCGGCGCGAAGTCATCGGTGAGAACAGGCAAATCATCGCCAATTGGTTTTATCCAGCGATAACTTAGAAGCGTGGCCATTTGAGCATCATCGCTGTTCCAATCGACACGCGGTTTTTTCATAGCGACAATTATCAAGTTTTGAACCCGAAATCCGCTGTCCGTCTTTCTTACTGTGAATAATTGGACATCGGGGAAAACAGATTTATATGTTTTGTATTCCGCCCGAAGGAATTCACCCTTATCGCCGTCGATGGCAGAAATAATATTTACAAGAGCAATGCCGTCGTCGCTTAAACTGTTATACATTTTTTCAACTGCTTCTTTGGTGGTTAGCTGGTGTGGCGGCGAAAATGATTTAAAAGCGTCGCCGAAAATCAGATCAAATTTTTCTTCATTACGGTTTAAAAATACTCGGCCGTCCTCATGAACAATTCTTATGCGGGGGTCGTCGGTCAAACGAAAATATTTTTTTGCTAATTCGGTTATTTTCGGGTCAATTTCCGCTACGGTCATTTTTGTGCCGGAGGTTGTTTGTAGAAAATGGCGCGGATAGGTATAGGCGGCGCCGCCGATCATCAGCGCGTTTTTTGCGTCCGGATTCAGATATTTGTGTAAATCAAAAAATTTTGTGTATTCAAAAACCAGATCGTCGCCGTCTAAAAACATGCCGGATTGAGTGGAGAAATTATCGGTTCTCAAAAATCTTGCCTCGCGGTTTGTATCTTGATATTCTCCGTCGAATATTTGTATTCGTTGATACGCTGAATCAGTGTCCACCAGACCCCTTTGCGCTGCGAATATTTGTATAGCTGAAGAAAAGGAGCCAAAGCAAATCAAAATTACTATTGTAGTGATTTTTGCCTTTAATTCAGCTTTGCTGAATGAGGCGATTGAAACAACTATCAGTGAAATCGCTAAAATATAAAGAATCTTTGTCGTGCCGAATGTGGCGAGAAGATAAAAACCGGCCAGGAATGTGCCGAAAATACTGCCCAAAGTTGAAATGGCATACAGATTGCCGACGGTTTTCCCGGAGTTTTGAACGTCATGGATTTTTAGCCTTACCGCGTATGGTGATACCATGCCGAGCATTAAGCTGGCCGGGACAAATAGAATGCAGGTTGAAACAATAGAGTTTGTTCTGATGTTTTTTATTATTTCCTGAAGTGTGATGAGTATCGGTTCTTTAAAAATTGCTGTCAGACCGATAAAAATGGCAGCTAAAAAAATTATGCCGGAAAAAGTTTTCCAGTTGGGCAATTTATCGGCGATTTTTCCGCCCCACCAATAGCCAAAACTCAAAGCGCCGAGAATTAAACCGATTAAACTGGACCAGACAATCAGTGATGTGCCAAGATATGGCGCCATGACGCGTGAACCGGCAAGTTCAAGGATCATCACTACTGCGCCACAAATAAAAACGATTATTTCCAATAGATACTTTTTCATAAAAATGTGATTATTGTGATGTAATTCTATCAAACTGCGCCAAATTAATCAATCATAATTCCGGCTTGCTATTGCTTAAAATCTACGGTAATATAAGCCGATAATATGAGTAATTTCGTTCACCTCCACGTTCATAGCCATTACTCCTTGCTCGATGGTCTGCCAAAGATTGACGAGCTGGTTAAGGCCGCAAAAAAACGCGGTTTTTCGGCTTTGGCTTTGACCGATCACGGCAATATGTATGGGGCGATTGAGTTTTATGAACAATGTTTGAAACAGGAAATCAAACCGATTATCGGTATGGAGGCGTATGTCGCGCCAGGGTCGCGCTCTGAAAAAAACGGACCGGATAATAAATATTATCATTTAGTACTTTTAGCGCTTGATTACAACGGGTACAAAAATTTAATGAAACTGTCATCGCTCGCGCATCTGGAAGGGTTTTACTATAAACCGCGCGTTGATAAAGAACTGTTGAGAGAATTGCACGAAGGCCTTGTTGCCACTTCCGCCTGTATGGGCGGGGAAATAGCGCGTGCCATTGTGAAGGAAAATAATTACGAAAAAGCTAAGGCGGTTGCTTTGGAATATCAGGATATTTTCGGACCCGGCAATTTCTATTTGGAACTTATGGACTTGCCGGCCTTGGAAGGTCAGGCCGATTTAAACAATACTTTGCTTCAACTCTCCAAAGATACCGGTATTCCGGCCATAGTATCGCGTGATGTCCACTATTTGAATACCGAAGATGCCGAAGCACAGGATATTTTAACCTGTATTCGCGACGGCACAACCATTGATCAGCCGAATCGGATGACATCGGCAGGCATTGATTGTTCAATGGCAACCGGAGAGGAAATTGCGAAAAGATTTAAGCACGCGCCTGAAGTTCTGGAAAACACGGTTAAAATAGCCGAACGCGTTGATTTAAAAATAGAGCTTAATAAATGGCATTTTCCGCCGATTGAATTGCCTCAAGGGAAAACAGCGGATGAATATTTACGCGAGCAAGTTTATGAGCACTTGCCGAAATTGATTGAAATGACCGACGAAGTAAAAAAACGCGCCGATTATGAACTGGAGACTATTACAAAAAAGGGTTATTCACCATATTTTATCGCGGTAGCCGACTATGTCGGTTACGCACGTGAGCACGGAATAATTGAAACCACCCGCGGCTCGGCCGCCGGATCCATTGTGTCTTACGCTATGGGAATCGTGTCGGTGAATCCGTTATTTTTCAAGTTGCCTTTCGAGCGATTTTTAAATCCGTTCCGTCCCAGCCCGCCTGATATTGATGCGGATTTTGCCGATGACCGGCGTGATGAGATGATCGCCTATGTGACGCAAAAATATGGGGCTGATAAGGTCGCGCAGATTATCACTTTTGGTACAATGATGGCCCGCGGTGCAGTGCGTGATGTCGGCCGGGCCTTGGGCTACGCATATTCTTTTTGCGATCAGGTGGCGAAACTTATGACTGCCGGCGCGCAAGGTTTTCAGGTGACCATTGCTACGGCCATGGAAAAGGAAGAGGATCTCAAAAAAATGTATAATGAGAATCCGCAGGTGCACCGGTTGTTGGATTTGGCGCAAAAAATTGAGGGTTGTGCCAGGCACACCTCCATTCATGCTGCCGGCGTGGTTATTGCACCGAGCGCTTTAACTGATTTTACCCCGGTTCAGCGTGAGACAGGAGGGGACAGAATCGTGACGCAATATGAAATGCACGCTGTGGAAGCGGCCGGCGTTTTGAAAATGGATTTTTTAGGTATACGCAACTTGTCTATCTTGGGACATGCAGTGGAAATTATTGAAAAAACCACCGGGACTAAAATTGATATTACCAAATTGCCTTGGAACGATAAAAAAACGTATGACATGCTGGCCCACGGCGACACGGTCGGCGTTTTTCAACTTTCCGGTTCCGGCATGACGCGTTATCTGAAAGAGCTGAAGCCGGCTTCAATTTTTGACATCATGGCCATGGTGGCGCTGTTTCGTCCGGGTCCGATGGAAGTTATTCCTGAATATATTAATCGTCGCCATCATCCGGAACTGATTGAATATCTTGATCCGAGGATGAAAGATTATTTGGATCAGTCATTAGGCCTGATCGTTTATCAGGATGATGTTTTGCTCACCGCCATTAATTTGGCGGGCTATAATTGGGAAGAGGCGGATAAATTCCGCAAAGCCATGGGTAAAAAAATTCCGGAGGAAATGATGAAGCAGCAGGATAAATTTTTCAAGGGCTGCCGCGAGGTCGGTAAGCTGCCTGAGGCGAAAATAAATACCCTTTGGGAGCGCATTAAGCCATTTGCCGCCTATGGTTTTAACAAAGCGCATGCGGCGAGCTACGCGGTGGTGGCGTATCAAACAGCGTATCTCAAAGCGAATTATCCGATTCAATACATGACGGCGATTCTTATCGCCGAGTCGGGCGATATTGATAAAGTGCCTCCGGTGATTCATGAGTGTGAAAAAATGGGACTTAAAGTATTGCCGCCGGAAGTAAATGAGAGTTTCAAAAATTTCGCCATGGTCGGCTGGGAAGAGGGAAAAGAGGCGCATATTCGTTTCGGTTTGAACGGTATAAAAAATTTGGGTGAGCACATTGCCGAGACAATATATCGCGAGAGAAAAAATAACGGAACATATCAAGATCTGGAAGATTTTTTGCGGCGTGTGCAGGATAAAGATTTAAATAAGAAATCTTTGGAATCGCTCGTTAAGTGCGGCGCCATGGACTCGTTTGGTTATGATCGCGGGGTGCTTCTTGCCAACACGGATAATTTGCTTGCTTTCAGTAAAACAGTGCATGAAAATTCCGCGGCTAAACAAGACTCTCTTTTTTCCGGAACGCAAATTGATTTTACTCAAAAAGTGCGTATTAATCCGGCGCAGCCGGCCACTCAGGAAGAAAAGATTTTGTGGGAAAAAGAATTGCTGGGGCTTTATGTCACCGCACATCCGTTTGCGCCGCTTGAGAAAATATTGCGCCGGGTGATTACGCCTTTGAATGAACTTTCGCATAAAGGGCGCGGCGAATGGGTAGTGGTCGGCGGTGTGATAGACAGCGCCAAGAAAAAAATTACCCGCAAGGGAGACACTATGATGTTTGTCACTATTCAGGATTTGAGCGGGTCTTTGGAATTATTGGTTTTTCCACGAACCTATGAAACAACAAAAGATGTATGGGTGGAGGGGCGGATGGCTTGCGTGGTGGGTAGAACTTCGGAAGAAGAGGGTGACGACAAGTTGTTTGTGGAAAAAGCGTTTGATTTAAATGAAAACAATGCGCCGATGATTGCCGTACAGATGGATATGGGGGCGCATCATGAACATTCGCCAAAATATGAGGGTGAACCAAACCAATATCCGGAATCCGGCCTGCTTATAACGCTTTCATCCGCGGAAGTGAAAGAAAAAGCCGATGCTGTAAAAGCGGTTTTAGCGCGTCATCCCGGTGACAAGGTGGTGTATTTGTCTGTAGGCGGAAAGCGGGTAAAGACATCATATAAGGTTTCAATGCCGCCGGAATTGCTTATTGAATTGGAGGCATTAGTAGGGAAGGGTAGGTTGAAATACTAAACGATATGCCTGAATTGCCCGAAGTTGAAACAATTAAGCGTCAGCTTAATCGTGAAATCACCGGTAAGAAAATCACCGGCGTTGAAGTGCTGGCGGTAAGAACTTTGCGCACGTCGAAAGCGCAATTTTTGGAGGGCGTGGTCGGCGCGAAAATAAAAAGCGTGGAACGCCGCGCTAAACTTTTGATTTTAAATTTAAACAATGGCAGCTCTATTTTGACGCACCTGAAAATGACCGGCCAATATGTTTACGACGGCGAGGCGCACAAGCACACCCGGGTAATTTTTTCTTTCGGCCCGAAATTGAAAATTATGTTTAACGATATGCGCCGGTTCGGCTATTTGAAACTGGTAAAGACGGTGGACTTGCCAAAATTTTTGGCCAATGAATACGGGCCGGAGCCATTGGAAAAAAGTTTTACGGTGCAAAAACTCTCCGAGATTTTGAAGCGCCGGCCGAATATGAAAATCAAACAGTCACTGATGGAACAGAAGCTGATTGCCGGTATCGGAAATATCTACGCGCAGGAGGCGTGCTTTATGGCGCGGGTTTTGCCGACTAGATCGGCAAAAAGTCTGAAACCGGATGAGATACAAAAAATCTACGACAGCATTCGTAAAGTAATGACCGAGGCGATTAAATACGGTGGGAGTTCGGCTGAAAATTATTTGAATCTTTATGGCAAAGAAGGCGGGTTTGTACCGCATCTAAAAGTTTACGGCCGTGGGAAAGAAAAATGCCGCCGTTGCGGCAGCATTTTGAAAACTATTAAACTCGGGGGTAGGGGAACTGTATATTGTGAAAAATGTCAGAAGTGATTATCTTCCCAGTTCCCAATTCGGGTCAGCGGATAGTTTACGCCAGTCGGCGTATTCTTTTTTTTGCGCTTTTTGGTAACCGGCAATAGCGATCATGGCTGCATTGTCCATGCAGTAAGAAAGCGCCGGAGTAAGAAATTCTGATTTTGTTGAAATTTTTTTAACCGCCGTACCCAGGGTTTCGCGAAGTTTCCTGTTCGCGCTGACACCGCCACAGAGAATTACGGTTTTTGGTTTGAATTTTTTTATGGCACGGGTCATTTTGCCAACAAGGGTATCTACGATGGCCTGTTCAAATGAAGCGCAGAAATCAGCCTTATTAACCTTTGGATTGTCCCGATAATAATACAAAGCGGAAGTTTTTAAACCGGCAAATGAAAAATCGTAATCATTGCTGTCCAGCATCGGACGTGGAAATTTTATCGCCTTTGCACTTCCTTTGAGCGCCAGTTTGGAAATTTGTGGACCGCCCGGATAAAGCAGCCCCAAAAGTTTTGCTACTTTATCAAAACATTCGCCGGCAGCATCATCGCGCGTGGCACCGATCATTTTGTATTTTCCCGGAGCCGATATTTTAATGATTTCGGTGTGTCCACCTGAAACAATTAGTGCCAATGCCGGATATCCAATGCTTTTGACTTTTGACTTTTGACTTTTGACTTCGACCGAATGAATATGACCGGCCATGTGGTTTACGCTGATTGCCGGGATTTTCCACGCTGCTGATAGCGTCCGCGCGGCTTCAACACCGACGATAAGACCGGTAATTAACCCTGGACCGGAAGCAATAGCAATAGCGTCCGGTTTTTTGCCATTCAGGGCGTGTTCAATTAGCGGAACGATTTTTTCCGCATGCATGCGCCCGGCGATCTCCGGCACAACGCCGCCATATTTTTTGTGTATGGCGATTTGCGAAGCCGTGGATTCGCTTAAGACAAAACAGCCGCCTTTTGAGCATTCAAGCAAAGCGGCTGAAGTATCATCGCATGAACTTTCAATGCCGAGGATTTTCATAAGCGAACGCAGGTGAGTGAAGTGAGAAAACGAAGTTTTTACATTTGCGAACTGAGGAGCTTATATGGCTTGGGACTTATATTGGTGACAGGGGAGGGGCTTGAACCCTCGACCTCCGGGTTATGAATCCAGTGCTCTAACCAGCTGAGCTACCCTGTCATTGTTTTTCTAAATTGTGGCGCTTAAAATGGCTATCAGCCCAGTGTTTTTCAACAAAGCTGAGTTTACCCCGTAGCGATGCCGAAGGCATCTGCTACTGGGGCTACCCTGTCGTAAAGTACTCACATTTTATGCCATTTATCACGTTTTGTCAATCGGGCGTGCGTTTTGACATAGGAAATCCCGCCACAGAGCGTAGCGGGATTGAGAATCTGGGCGGCGTTAGGCGGCGTCGTTCGGTTTTTTTTCGGCAATCGGAGCCGGCGGTATAATCGGGACCGAAGTCATTTTGTCGCAATGCGCCAAACGACGGCGCAAAATAGAAAGCCTGCGGGCGGCGTTCGCTTTGTCCTCGCTCGTTTGCCAATCCGGCCGGACATACTTCGGTGCATCATCTAATTCATCGCCTGCAAAAGCGAAAATAAGCGACCTAATTACGCCGCCAATCTTTTCGATTGCGTCGTGGGTCGCGCCCATTGTTTGCCCCCTTTGAATGAATTGTTTTGGAAAGAACATGATGACGTCTCTCATGCTAATAGTATGTCGGGGTTCAAATGGTGTCAACCGATGCTTTACTAAAAGAAAAACCCTGCCGGTGGAGCCGGCAGGGCATATGGTGAGAAAGAACAGTTAGCAGATCTCGCGGGTAGATTCGTCCCAGTGGTGGAGGTGGACGATCTCGGCCAGTTCGTGCGCCCAAGTGACCACGCGGATACGGCCCTTGTCCACCAGTGCTTTGAGTTTGGGTCGGGACAAAATCGGGATGGTGTCGGTGACGTAGGTGCGGCTTACCGGACAGCGGGGATCGCCGAACAGTTCGGGTGCGTTTTTGCAGAAGACACCATGGATGATCGCGTTGATAAATTTCTTGGCGTGAAATTGCTTCTTCGCGGAGGTGGCCGCATCGATCGTCGTCTTGCCGGTGCCGATTTCGTCGTCGAAACTAATCACCGTAGCGCCCCGCATCTTCTCTACGTCGCCGAAGAAACCGATGCTCCGCGATTCGGTGCTGCTCGTGCGGATTTTTTGGCCGACCACGATCGGAAAGGTCTCAGCGAATTCCGCTTCCAGCCGGTCAATGGCATCCTTGAAGCGCTTGCGGGCCCCATCATCGGGGAGCATCAGGCAGACCTTCCCGCGCTCACTGATCGTGTCGCGGATAGCCGCGCGCAGAACGTGGCGCGCCATGGAGTATGGCGTGATGATGCCCATCTCGCCGGCAGCCATCACTGACTGCGGAGAGTGCATGTCCACGGTCATGATGCGGTCCAGCTGGCCGTAGGCGGCGCTCCTCAAACTGTGGATCACGTGCGGTATCAGTGCCAGTTCGTCCATACCTTCATCTTTGTCCGACCGGCCGAGAGGCGAGTAGGCAGTGACCACGGCGATGCGCCGGGCGCGCCGCGCCTTGAGATAGTGCAAAAGAAGCTGGAGCTGGCCGAGCATCTCGTAAGTGCCCGGGCCGCTGGTGATGGCAACCACATCATGGCCGCCGAGGTGCTCCTTGCGCAGTTTGATAAATGGTTCGCCACTGGCGCGCAAGTCAAAGGCGGGCACGACCAGATCAACCACATAACCGTATTTATTCTGTATCTCCTGTTGGACAGTTGACGCGATGTCGGCAAAGCCGGGCAGAGCCACCACAGTGAGTCCGCCGTTATTGTTCAGCCTGAATGTAAATTCTGTAGCCATTCGCAACCTCCTTTTTTGGTTGTAAAATGTACCGCTGGAATTGTATTCTGAGGAATATTAGTTGTCAACAAAAATTGTGATAAATCGAGTAATTTTTGTAATTTTAGGACCCTTGACAACCGTTATATAATAATGTATATTGAAAAGTCCAATATTTCCGCGTTTTTTGCGGATTTTAAGGATTTTTTGCACATTAAAATTTAGTCAAATTTAGTAGTTAGCAACAACACTCTTGCTCAAAGTAGCAGAAGGGAGACAAATAGATGGCGGTTATAGAGGGCAAAACCTTGGAGTGCCTGAAACACTACCTGTCCCAGCTTCCCTGGGATACCAAGATGTGTGTTCAGGCGAGGCGGCAGATCATCGATTTTCTCGATGTGACGCCCCACACCGTTCGCCGCTGGTGGACGGGGGATATTGTTCCCGTCGGTTTGGTGCTCGTCAAGCTCCGCTACTTTCTAGAGAGAGAAGGCTACCGCGTTTCGGAGCTCAACGACCTTGATGCGACGACCCGCGCGTTGGGTATGCTGATCGCTTACGGCTCCATCGATTTCGACGCAACCGTGATTCAGCTCAAGTGCCCCAACGCTTCGGAATTTTTGCGTGTGCTTCACGGTGCCCGCCGTTTTACGGCGGCGCGAGATCTGGCCGCAGAAGCGATCTGCGTCAAGAACCGCGACGTACTGGCAAAACTCTTTTTTACCTCACCTGGTAACGGTCATCCGGCTCCGGTCATTACGCCAGTCGTCACTCCGGCGCAGGTAAAAGAAAAAGCGCCCGGCGCAGGCGAAGAACTGATCAAGTATCTGCGCCTGTTCAGCGGTATCCTCGAATTGCTCCACCCGCGGCTTAATGATTTCCTCTCGGAGGAAGTATCTCCGGAAGAGAGACATGAGTTGCGCGAGCGGGCAGGTAGAGAGCTGGTGTACGACCTGGCAAGACGCAGCAAGCAGGTCACCGAACTGATGACGGCATTGTGCAGTGAGAAGGCAAGAGAGATTTCAAACACACTCGCTGGTGCGAGGAAAGAAAGGGGAGAGTAGACTGATGGGTGACAATCTTTCTCAGATCGAGTTTCATCAGGGCGAGGCTTTGCTTGCCATCGCGGGTACTTACCCGTCGCTCGCGGATGTCATATCCGAGGCGGTCCAAAATGCGCTCGATGTCGAGGCGGTGAATATCTCCGTTTTCATCAACCATCGGAACCGCACCGTGACGGTGTCGGACGATGGCATCGGCGTGTCGAAGAGCCAGTTCGAGCGCGCGCTCAAGTCCGTCTGCTACTCGCGCAAGGACGAGAGCAAGCTCGGCAAGTACGGCAGGGGGCTGGTTGCTCCTCTCGGCAAGTGCGAGAAGTTCACTTTCACCTCCATGCCGAAGAGCCAAACCAGCAGCAGTGGATACATCCGTTGGACTTTCGAGACCGCGGTCATTCAGGGCCAGGCCAAGATCGCGGGTGTGCCCTACGAGGAAGTAACCGGCCAGCGTTTCTCCCGCAATCCGAAGAACAAGAAGGAGGAAGTGCCGTGGAGAACCCAGGTGAAGCTTATCGGTTTCACCAAGGATCGCGTGCTCAGTCGCGTGACCTGCGCATCGTTGCGTGAAGGTCTCCTCGAGCGCTTTTCGGTCGCCATGCGGAAACGCAACGCGTCCGTGAGTATCCAAATTAACGACGCTTCTGGCGCTTCTGAAAACGAGAAGGTGGTCGCGAACGAATTCGAGGGTCGGGCGCTTCCGGTCGAGTACCTGGACAACGATCTCGCTGGTAAGACCACCTTTCGCATCTTTATCGCCAAGAAGACGAGCAAGGGGCGGCGGGGCAAGATTCTGGTCGGGGAAGCCGGCAAGGATTTTCGCATCAGCTTTTCTGATTTCAGCCGCAATACGGTCGACCTGCTCGACAGGGAGATCATCGATGCGCTGTCCTCGGGATTGTTCGAGGGCGAGTTTATCACCGAGAAGGCCACGCTTTCTCCGACCCGCAAGTACTTCGAGGTCAATGACGCGTTGGTCAGCCTCTGTCTCGTGATCGAGGACTGGTATCGCAGGATCGGAGAGGAGCACGCCCGGAAAATCCGGGAAGAGGCAAAGGATCAGCGCCTGCAGTTGCTCGGAGTGCGGTCCATGAAGGTGATCGAGACCATGCTGGGCCTGCCCCAGTTCGACTTCCTCAAGGAAGTCGTGAAGGGTTTCAAGATCGGCACGGTTGGCGTGCGCCACACGAAGCCTTCGGTCAAGGTGGTGGGCAAGCAACCCGATCCCTCGATTTCGACCCTGGGCGCGCAGGGCGGAAAGGCCGAGCGCGACAAGGACGGAGGCAGGGGAACGAACGACCCGGGTCATGAGCATCCCGAGCACATGCCCTTCACGGTTCGCGGACCGCGTGGCCGTGAGCGCACGGCGGTCAAGGGCAACAGCTTGGGTCTTCAGTTCCTTTACGTGGACGAGCTTACCTGGGACAAGCTCTGGGACCTCGACACCACAACCGGCGTCCTCACCTTCAACACCGTGCACCCTCTGTGGTCCGAGTGCGAGAGGGACGAGAAGTCGCTGATGCGCTTCCAGGAGCACATCACCATCACCGCGCTGATGCTCGAGACCGTCCCCGACTCGTGGAAGGATATCCACCGGCGGCTGGTCGACGATTCCATGTCCGGTTTCGTGTTCTGGCTCATGCAGGGTGACAAGCTCGCCGGCCGCAAGCCGGATCGGCGAATCGTTCCGAAGGCCGCGGAAATCAAGTCCGCGTCCAAGAGCAAGGTCGCCGCCGCGGGCAAGTAGCGCAATACGTTCTTTCTTAAGTTCCTCCCCCCTAAAGGCGATAAGCTGATAGGGGGGATTTTTTTTGACTAAAAAAATTTGCCGACGGCCGGCAGATAATTATTAAAAATATATACAAATTTATTTACAATTTTTCTTTCAATTTTTCAATCATCACCGTTGCCATTTTTTGCAGATCAAATTCATGATGCCAACCCCAGTCGGCGCGGGCGGCGGAGTCGTCAATTGACTGCGGCCAAGAGTCGGCAATGCGCTGGCGGAAATCCGGCTCATATTTTACCGCGAGGGGCAGGTGTTTGTTTATCTCGATCGCCAGTTCCTCGGCGCTGAAACTTATGGCTGTTAAATTGTAACTGGTGCGGATGGCGATTTTTTCCACTGGCGCGTCCATCAGCATGATCATCGCCCGGATAGCATCATCCATATACATCATCGGCAAAATCGTATCTTTGTGAACGAAACAAGTGTAATCACTGCCTTTAACCGCTTCATAAAACATGGCCACGGCATAGTCGGTGGTGCCGCCGCCCGGTTCTGTTTTCCAGCTGATCAATCCGGGGAAACGCATACTGCGGACATCCACGCCGAATTTCAGATAATAATAATGACACAGCGCTTCGCCGACCATTTTGGTTATGCCATATATGGTGGTCGGCTCAAGTACAGTATGTTGCGGGGTAAGGTCGCGCGGGGTGGTTGGGCCGAAAGCGGCGATGGAGCTCGGCCAAAAAACTTTCAATTTATATTCAACCGCCAGATTCAAAATATTTCGCAGGCCGTCCATGTTCACTTGCCATGTAAGATTCGGATCCCGTTCGCCTTTGGCGGATAAGATGGAGACTAAATGATAAACAGTATCAATATTATGCTTAACGATAATTTCTTTCAGTTTACCCAAATCCACTATTGAACCTTGTTCGGTGGCAACATCAAACGAATTCGGTTTTACCGCCATATCAAAAGCTACTACATTGTTCGCGCCGTGTTTGGCCTGCAGGGCGGGGATTAGCTCCGAACCGATTTGGCCGAAGGCGCCGGTGACAAGAATCTTAGGCATAGTCTGATATTTAGTAAAATTTATGTCAGCATTATATCGGCTATTTGTTTAAAAAGCAAACAGCCGCGTTAATACGTGGCTGTTGATATTTATTTGATATATTATGGCAGTACAATGGCCGGCGCTCTGCGCCGCGCGAGCAAAAACCAGGCGCCAATAATGATAGCAATTATCAGTATACCCCGCATCGGCAGATAGAGATTAAGTACGCCCCAAACGCCAATCCACTGAAGAGATATTGTGCCTGTGATTATTTCTGTTTTTTGCATTAACGCAGTATCTCTTGAATCCAATCCGTCAATTACTGCCTGCTGGTTTTTTATCGCCTGGTCGGCCGTTTCCAAATCAATTTTGTATTGAGTTTCAAACGAATTCAGATTTTTTTGTGCTGTCTGGCGGAAGGCATATTCGCGGTCAATCTGAAGTTTAAGCGACTGAATTTTTGCCGTATTGGTAGAGGAAGTTTTTTCTCTTGCTAAAGAAGCGATAATACGGTTAGCAGTATCAACCGCTGTTTTCCATTCATTGATATTCTTCGTATAACCGTCAACGACACCCTGGCGGCGGTCTTCTAAGCGTTGCAATTCCTGATTGGCGGTTGTCTGCTGTTCTTCAATACTAATCTTTTCTCCAAGCAAATTTTGCGACTGTGCCGTCTCCAGATAAAATTTTTCCGGGACTAAATCTTTAAGTTCGTTTTTCATTTTTTCCAGTGAATCCTTGGGAATGGCGAACGCAATGCGGGCATACTTATCGGATTGGTTGGCAGAGTCAATGCGCGCGCCGTTTCCGCGCAGAATTGTGAGCGCCCGATCAGAGTCGTCCTGTACCTCCCGGGTATTTATCGTGGCATAGTATTCGGTATCCATGAATTCCCGGGTGTCAAATGGCGCGGTTTGCGGTGCGACCATATCGCTGACTCTCTCTATCAGCGAAGTGTTGCGCGCGCCCAGTCCGATATCCGCGCCATATGACAAGCCGAGTTCCTCCGATTCCATTGCACCCGATTTGCTTGCATAGCTATGCGTACTAATTTGGTAATAGGACGGATTCTTAAACAAGCGGGGATTTGTCGCTATTATTAAAATGCATGCCGCTGAAGTCGCCAGCACAAGAAACCGGAAGAAGAATCCGCCACGGCGGGCCGGAATGGCCTGCGCAGTGTAATTTGGCCTAACCGATTCCAGTGTTTTTTGTTTTAAAGCGCCGTTGTTTGCCGGCAATCGCGTTTCGTTTTTGCCCCAGCCAGATAGCCGGTCGGTGATATTAATATTTTTCATATTGTTTGATTATCGCTGATTAAATCGCGCGCTCTGGAAATGGCGCGATGAATGCGGACACGGGCGGCGATTTGCGATATTTCTAATATTCGCGCGATTTCTTTGAATGACAAATCGCATATATATCGCAAGCGCAATATGTCCTGATCCTCACTTGTGAGTTTGCAGAGAAGTTCGTTTAAGAAAATGTTGTCGCTTTTGATTTCTCCAAACCGCAGTTTGTCAGCCATATCAACCAGTTCGGTCTCCGGCCAGGCGGATTCGCGATTGTTGCGGCGCCAGTGCTGCCGGCATTCATTTCTGGCTATGGCGAACAACCAGGCGCTGAAGCGTATGTTTCGGATCTCAAATTTGGGCAATGCGGACAAGGCTTTAAGCCAGGTCTCCTGGAGAATGTCTTCAGCGAGTGATGGGTTTCGCAATGTGTTTAATAAATACCCGTATAATTTCGGGGTAATTGCGTCCCAAAGCGCGCTGACGGCTGGTTTTTCTCCATTTTTTGCCAAATTGGCTAAAGATAGCTCTTCTTGCAAGGTCATAAGTGAATGATTATTTTCCTCATTCTACCAAGTATAATGCGGTACAACGAATAAATGTTACAGGCAAGAGAGTAGTTTGGCAAACAAAAAACCGCCAGCCCAGGGCTGGCGGTTTTGCTGTTATTCTTATAATACTGCTTCCTTCGCGGCCTTGGCCACGCGGAATTTTACCACGGTCTTTGCCGGAATCTGAATGGTTGCGCCGGTAGCCGGGTTGCGACCCTGTCGCGCATTGCGGTGAACTTTCACCAATTTCCCGAGACCCGGGACCACAAATACGCCGCTTTTCTTGACTTCTCTGTACGCCAATTCCACCATGGCGTCAACGAAGCCGACGACGTCCTTCTTGCTCATGCCTGTCTTTTCCGCTAAAGCGGATAACAGGGCTGACTTGGTCATGCCTGCCATAAAATATGAATTAATAATAAACGCTAAGTTTACTGGGTATATTATACACCCATTTTTAAAAAAGTGCAAATATGTTGGGGTTTGTCAATGGGTGGTCTAGTTTTGTTGGGGGGGGGTCTTATCCAAAGAATCTATTTAACTAATAACAGTAAAGCCGCACCTCCAAATTCGGCATGAGGGGATTCAGCCCTGCCTAAATGGTGGTTGCCCGTGCCGATGACCTTTCCGTCGCTGTAAACGGTACCAACATGGCCTCCGAGACCGTGCACTTTTCCGTCCGGATCGACATGTCCCACTTTGTGTCCGCTGGTGTCATAGACTATTCCGTCGTCGTGCACCTTTCCCAGGTGATGCTCACTAAGGCTATATACATCACCCGCTTCATTTATCTTGGCGATTTTTTCCGAATTGGCATCGAAAATATATCCCATATTTTTGTATCTAAATAATAATCAATAATATAAACTTACTAAAATATTATCACATGGGTTAAATTATATCCAGTAAAAAATAATCAAGCATACTCTATTGAAATATGTGAGGATATTTGATATCGTGGATGTTATACTAACAATGTTATATTTCGCATATGATTTTAGCCGAGAACAAAAAAAAGGGGAATGATGAAATAATGAAGATTTGTCCAAGGGCGGAGGACTTTTCAAAGTGGTATTTAGACGTTATTTCCGCCGCCGACCTTGCTGAACATGCGCCGGTCCGGGGGTGTATGATTATCAAACCCTGCGGATATGCGCTTTGGGAAATGATTCAATCCGTCCTCGATTCCATGATCAAGGATATTGGCGTGCAGAACGCGTATTTTCCCTTACTCATTCCTGAAGAGTTTTTTAAGCGAGAAGCGGAACATGTAGAGGGCTTTTCTCCGGAACTGGCGGTGGTAACGCATGCCGGCGGCAAAAAGCTGGAAGAGCCTTTGGTTATCCGGCCCACTTCGGAGACGATCATTTATGATGCGTTTTCCAGGTGGATTCAGTCTTACCGCGATCTCCCGATGACAATAAATCAGTGGGCGAATGTGGTCAGATGGGAATTGAGACCGAGGTTGTTTTTGAGAACAACTGAATTTTTGTGGCAGGAGGGCCATACGGCGCATGCCACCAAGGAAGAGTCCGAAGCATACGCCCTGATGATTTTGTATAAGCTTTATGAAAGATTGGCCGAGGACTATTTGGCTATGCCGGTATTAACCGGCGTCAAGTCCGAAAGTGAAAAATTTGCCGGCGCTTTCCGTACCTATTGTATTGAAGCATTGATGCAGGACGGAAAATCACTGCAGGCCGGAACGAGCCATGACATGTCCGACAATTTTTCCAAACCGTTTAATGTTATGTACCTGAATGACGAGGGCAAAAAAACCTATGTTTATCAAACCAGTTGGGGAGTGAGCACTCGCATAATAGGGGCGTTGATAATGTCTCATAGTGATGATAAGGGGTTGGTTCTTCCGCCAAAGATTGCACCGGTTCAAGTGGTTATTACGCCGATCTCAAAATCGCAAGACGATCAGGTTGCAATCAAATCGAGGGAGTTAAAAGAAAGACTCAAAAATTTTCGAACAAACTTGGATAGCCGGGATCTCCGCCCGGGAGAAAAATATTACGAATGGGAGAAGAAGGGGATTCCCGTTCGAATTGAGCTTGGCCCGAAAGATCTGGAAAAAAATTCTTGCGTCCTGGTCCGCCGCGATACAAGTGAAAAGATTATTTGTTCTCTTGATGAAGTTGAAACGCGCGTAGGCGACTTACTCAAGGATATCCAGGATTCTTTATTCAAAAAAGCTTTAGCTCGCCGTGAAGAAACAAATCAAAATGTTGAAGATTGGGATGGGTTGGAAAAGGCCGTTGAAAAAGGCGGTTATGTATATGCCTTTTGGTGCGGAGGAGATAAATGCGAGTTAAAAATTAAGGAACAGTTGAAGGCAACGACCCGCTGCCTGCCGTTTGACCAGCCGGACGAAGCGGGGGAGCATAAATGCGTTTGCTGCGGCAAGAAAGCTCCGGGAAAACGATGGGCTATCGCAAAAGCTTATTAATTTTTTTGGCAGAGGAATTTTACAATTGAATTTAAAAAGAATAAATCAGCACTTTTGTGCTGATTTATTTTTGTTAGGCTATTATTCTTTCACTGGAAAAGATCTCTTTGATTACGGCTTCTTCTGGAAGAATTTTAAGTAAACAATCGGCAAAATACCCACAGTGTTCAGTAGCAAAATGGCAACAAACCACCCAATTTGATTATTTCTTCCGGATTTCCACAGAGCGATACCTTTCCAAGTCGCCTCCCAAATAATTAAAGGGATTAGCCAAAATAAAATTGATGTTTCAAATATCATACAGTATATGGTAATTGATAATTATTTAATGTCATCTTTTGATGCGATAGCTAAAATTATAACGATTATGATTAAAACTATAAAACCTATGATAAGAATCCCCATATTAATCATGGCAATATTTTTATAAGTAATAATTAAATATTATCACCGATCAGATAAAAAAACAACGACATCTCTGCCGGTGTTTTAGTAAGTAAAATTTATGATGTGTCTAATCATTGATAAATAGGCTGTGCAATAGAAGAAAAAGGATAGTCAGCAATCCGATAATGACTGATGCGTAGACCAAAGCGGACGATTCTTTACTCTTTCGTATAGCGATTATCCCTAATATAAAAGCGGCAATACTTAAAATAAACACAGTTACGGTTACATCCCACCAAGTATCATCAAAAGACAGTACTCGAAGTACTTTGACCAAAAAATTTGAAGTGGCAATTACTATTAAGAAAAAAGTGTTTAAGCCCACTGACCATCTGCCTAAAGTTGTTAGCGGTTTTAGCTTCATATTGTTTTGTACCTTAAGATTGAAGGATATATAACGTTAATCAATATTACCACTGACCCCATACAAAAACAACAGCATCTCTGCCGTTATTTTAGTAGACCACTGTATTCAGAGTTTAAACCCTTTGGTAGGGGATTTGAGACGGTGGATGGAGGGAATACCCTTACTTAATACCCTGTAGGAGGTTCACAACGTTCACTTGTTCATTTGGAGTTTGTCGGTTATCCAAGCGGAATAACGATCGCGGGGCGCGCCCCCTGCCTCGGAGCCCGACTGTCCGTGTCACTCCATCCCACCCCGACCTGACGACCCCTCGGATTCCAGCGAGCGTACACGCACCCACCGGGCGCGCGAGAGTCAATCAACCATGTCAAATTGGATTGATCCGCGTCATCATTGTAAGCGTCAAAGGAGTGGTCTTCGTTAATTTCAGCTTCTTTTCTTTGGAGGATGTAGTATTCAGGTAAGGTAAGGCCGTTCAGATTTTTGTCTTTAAGGTATTGTTTGGCTTCAGGGAAAGTAAGGTTTTTAGTTTCTTGGGAAATTGGTTTGGATGAATAGAAAAGAAGATAACCGTTTATTCTTTTTACCTGGGCTGATTCAGTGAGAGAATGTTTTTTAGCGATAGGGCCTTCCAGATAAGATTCATTGGAATAGTTGTCCGCTTCGTCTCTGAAGGTGAAAGCATGCAGTGGCTTGTCAGCCAGTTCGTGCTTTAATTTGGAGATACCGACTTTGTTGAGCTGGGTTACAAGGTCAGGCATAAGAATGGCTTTGTCCAAGCCCTGTTCCAAGGCTTCGCGACAACGGGCCAGAGATGCTTCAGATAGGGCAAGGGTTTCGGGAAGAGCATCAGAGAATTCGGGGAGGTTATATTTATTAAATATCGCCTTTGAACCGTTTAAGACAATGGATAAATCAATGAACACTTCTTTCCCTTCAGGATTAGTAGCAGTGATAATGTTCGGATCTGAAGGAGCTTCAGGTGATGGCCCGTTTTTTTTTATCTTTTCAAACTCTTCCAGGTATTCTTCATACAGCCGGATGGCGAGCATTGTATCTTCATCCATTTCAGCGGCTTTGGCTCTTTTCAGGATATCAATAAGGCGGGCATTGTCTCTGGGAGATAATACTGTTTCAGGTTGTTTTTCTTGTTTAGGGGATATATCACCAGGATTGACTTTGGCGAATTCGGACATATTTATATTTAGAAAACTCTAATAAATATTATCATTGTCTTGGTAAAAAAACAACGGCATCTCTGCCGTTATTTTTTTATACTGTCTTATTACGTTGGCCCCACAAGAAGAATACCAAATTGATAAGCGCCAGTATTATAGCATTGCTTCTTCGTCTTCCCGGTATTGTCTTTCCGCTTTCGCGTCGGCAATTTCCATTTCCCTCCATTTTTTCTCCTTTTCTTCATATTCTTCCCTTTCAATAGCACTTTTTGAAATTGATTCAGCCAGTTCATCGGCTTCCTCCGACTCGATTCCGAATGCTGATAAATAATAATCCCGGAAAGCGTCTTTTCCGATCAATTTACATAGTTCGATTCGTTCATTGTGAATTTGCTGTTCCAATTTTTGCCATTCATAATAAACGGTCTCCCATTTTTCCTTATCACGCTCCATTTCTTCAATTTCCTGTTTGATTTTATCGACCTGCGCCCGGGTATGCAATTTTTCTTCCAAGTGGTCCAAATCCACTTCGCGTTCGACTATTTCGTCTTCGATATAGTTGCCCAGGTCGCCGTATGAATTACCGTATTTTTCGCATAATTTGCTCAAATAATTATCGAACTCGTCGCATTTTGCTTCGATTTCCGGCAGAGAATTTTTTAGGAATTCAATCCGCTTGTCTTTTTCGCGCTGGAGGCGGGCGCTTTCAAAGCGTTCATGACTGATGACATTTGTTACCTTTTTTTCGGGCGGCTTTATTTGCTGTTCGGATATTGGTGATTTTTCCGGAGGCATATTTATGTGATTATTTTGCAGTTTATTAATATTTTAATATTATCACCGACCAGATAAAAAAACAACGGCATCTCTGCCGTTATTTTGGTACATATATATTATACCAGTAGACCACTGTGCTCAGAATTCAAACCCCATTATGCTAGATTTGAGGCGGTGGTGGAAGGGGATTATTACTTTGGCCGATGCTTGACAAATTTGTTTTTTCATGCTTAAATACAGTGTTCTTTTGCAAAAACAGCGGAAAACCGCTCTAGCATCGGCTCCGACAGGGAGCCAAGGTACGGGGGTAAAATGCGTGCATTCATCATCGCGCTCCATATTTTTATGTTTTTGTTCCTCTCGGTGATTCCTCTCGGCGGTATGTTGGCCGGTGCCAATAAATTGAGCTGTTTGGTTCTCTGGGCGTTTTTTACGTTGGTAGTCTGGCTATCGTACAAATTGTTGATAGCCAAGGCCAGAAAATATATGATCTTTTAACGATTGGAAGAACTGAAGAAAAATTGCATCACGCCCCGAGGTAGTCGTCCGTCATCTCTTTCTCACCCTGCCTATTCAGCGTCTCCGGCGAACACGCTTCCAAAGTTCGCTAATCGAAAGGAGGTTTGATGGAAATCGACGACAGGACGTATCGTCAACTCGACCGCATCGCGAAGGCGCGCCTTCCCTATGTGGTCGCGCTCGCCGTGTTCTACACGGTCAAATCTTTCTTCGAGAGACTGCGTCGGAGGAAAACGGCTCAGACGATCTAACATCGGTCGTAGGAACTACTCAGTTCTTTCCACACAAGCGTCTCCGGCGAACACGCTTCCAAAGTTCGCCACCCCATTTGAGTTCGGAATTATTTCTGGTTTCAAATGGAGAAATGGTTCTATAAAAATACGCGGGAAACCGCCTCTACAGCCGACTCCAACGGGGAGTCGTGGTATGGAGGAGATAAATGAAGGGAATGCTGTCAGTCGCTGCTGGCGTACTGTTCGTCATCGCTTTCATTCCGTACATCCGCTCTATTTTGCGGAAAGAGACGAAGCCTGCTAAGGCGTCCTGGATCATCTGGGCGAGTCTCGACTATCTGGTGTTCGCAGGCATGCTCGCCGAACACACGGTCAATGGTCAGATACTTGGCGCAGTGGTCGGTGCAACAACCGTTATCGGCCTGGCCATAAAGTTCGGCACACCGGGCTGGACGAATTTGGACAAATTCTGCCTCGGCGGAGCTGTCCTCGGCATCGCACTGTGGAAAGTGTTTGGCAACCCCACCTTTGGCATCGTTACGGCTTGCACCGTGGCATTTCTCGGTTCCATTCCGACATTTGTATCTGCCTGGAAAGACCCGAGCCGTGAAAACAAACTGGCGTGGACGATTTTCTGGGTCTCGTGCGTGTGTGCGGTTATCGCAATTCCGCACTGGACATTAGCGGATGCCGCTCAACCGATAGCGTTCTTTGCAATCGAAAGCACGATGATGTGCATTCTGCTCATTCGCCCTTATATCAAGTAACCCACCTGCCCATCCCGGGCAAACTGACTCCGTGTTATCCACGGGGTTTTTCTTTTGTACGGCGGAGCGATTGACAAACCATAAGGTTTTTGCTACGGTTTACGGTGGTTTGTTATCACAACTAATGCAATGCAACAAGGAGGGCACAATGCAGCTGAGTACGGAACAACTGGCCAAGTACATCGGTGGTGATATGGAGATTCAGAATCCGGGGGAGGATTACCTCTTCCGCGGTCTGATCGAGCACGTCGAAGTAGAGGGTGAAGACGTGAAAGTGCGCTTCAAGTGGCTCGCCAAGAATGACGGCGGGCCCAATAGACCCACGTCCACCTGGACCAAGGACAACCGGCTCGACTACGCCGCGAACGTCGGGATCTACTCGGCCTCGGACATCGGGATGGGGCGCCTCTGCCTCAATTCTCCCATCGTCGGCGAAACGGTGGTCCTGTTCCCACCGGATGGAAGTCGCCTCGACCCGGCGCGCGTCAAGGGTCTCTAGACACCCAGCATCTTTGCATCATCTGCATTTTACAACCGTTCCTTTTCAGTAACCTATCTCTGCGCCCGTTCAGGGCAAACCAACTCCGTGCATCACACGGGGTTTTTCTTTTATCTTGACATTTGGCTACCAACATGTAATATGGACTTATCGTTCTATAAACAATTTGCCTTGCACAGTATGGGCAATAAAAGAAAGCGAGGGACAAAAATGGCACGAAACAATATGGTTCCACAGAAACCGCCCTCGCGGCCGTTACCGCTCGTAACTGGAGGCTTTTTTTATGGCCTCTTAGGATCCGGGGTCAGACATTGGTCCAGGGAATCAATGGCAAAATTCGCAGAGGTAGTCAACAACGTGCGAGCAGCCGGTGTGGCTCAAATCATCGCGGAGATTGACCTGGCTCTTAACGATCAAGGACAAATAGTGTCGCAGTCACGCAAACGGCTCCTGATTCGCACCCAGAACATTCTCGATAATCTGGCTCTGCCTGGTGAACAACTCAAGTTGCGCCTCCCGGTTGAAATCGGACTTACTGGTTTCTACACCATCAAGATCGTCCGCATTCCGGAAAAAAAGAAGGAGGCATAACCCCGCTGCTCTTTCCCATCTCGCCCATCCCGGGCAAACTGACTCCGTGTATCACACGGGGTTTTTCTTTTATAAAAAAACAACGGCATCTCTGCCGTTATTTTAGTACATATATATTATACCAGTAGACCACTGTACTCAGACTTTAAACCCCATTATGCTGGATTTGAGACGGTGGAGAGAGGTTATACCCTTGCTTAATACCCTGTAGGAGGTTCACAATGTTCACAAGTTCACTAATTTTGTATGCGTCAGAGCGCTGTGGAATAAGTTGATTTATCCGATATTTTCTTATATAATTAGGAAAGCTTCTGTGTATTTCAGGCAAAATATAGGAGATTATTTTATCAAGTATTAATATAATATGGGCAGGATTGCTTTAAAGGAAAAAGGAATCTATCGCTTTTCCGGAATTAGTGGCATTAAGCAATTGTATAATCACGTCATAAATTCATGGCGGCCAAAGGATGCCTATTGCATAGTTTCGGCTCCATTAGAATCTTTTAAAAAATTGGAGTCATTTTTTATTAAATCCGTTCATGCTAAAAGAATAAAAGATAGGGTAACGCTGAAGATGATTATCAATGGGAATGCTCAGCAGTATGGTTTAGTCAGGAAGACAATGCCTTTTACCCAAGTTAAGTTTTTAGACGTCGAGACGCCCGCCGAATATGGTGTTCTTAACGATTTATTATTTATAGTTAATTACGGTAAAAAACCTTATGGAATTTTAATCAAGGATGCCAGTCTGGCCGATACTTTCAATGAATATTTTAAAATATTGTGGCACCAGGGAAGAAAAATAGATATTCCGCCTTTGATCAAGACCAGCCTGTCGGTGAAAGAAATTGTTCACAAATATTTGGCGAAAAACCCCTTAATTGTGACCGATCCATACAATTATGACCAGATAAAAAAGAGTGGTTATTCGATTATTTGCATACAGAATAATAACTACAGCAATGTCGTACGTATTCAGAACAAAATCAAAAAAGATAATCATAAAATAATTATTGGTTTGGGAGGCTGCACAGCGCTTGATGCCGCAAGGGCGTGCAGTAAAGAAAATTTGCCTTGTATTTTGATACCGACCATATTATCCACGGTTTGCATTAGCGTAAATAAATCCGTGCTTAATGTTGGCGGCGAAGTTAAGACTTTTAACACTGAATCTCCGCAAAAAATCATTCTCAGTGTACCGACTATCATGAGCACAAAGAGAACCGAAATAATTAGGTGGGCGCAAGCGGGTTTTGGGGATTTGTTTTCAAAAGTCGGCGCCTCAATTGACGTGGTTTATCGGGAATTGGAAAAAAGTAAGGATGTATTGTCGTTAGAAAAAGTTAGGCGAAATATCCCAGAAGTTTTTGATGCGATTGAATACGTGATTGAATATTTTAATGGATATAACAAAAGAGATATTGAAGCATTAGCGGTATTCTTACATGAAGCCTCTGTTTCAATAATTATTCGAGATACATTTGAATTAAGTGGCGGCGCTGAGCATAATTTGGCTTATGTGCTTGAGAAAAAATATATCAAACCAGGCATTAAACCCGAGCACGGCACTATCGTTTCTGTAGGAACACTGATTGAAACGAAATTGTTTGGAGAGGTAACCGGGGATAAGTCTCTGTATAATAAAATGAGGGTAATATATGAAAAAACTGGCTTACCGACGACTTACGAGAGTTTGGCCAAACTCGGCGTAAATAAAGAGAACTTGGTAAAGGGCATTAGGGATATAAGTAAATTGAACGCATTTATGAGTATGCACGCAAAACAGGCGATTGATTTGCTAGATGACATTTTTCAAAACAATGGTGCTAAATATGAAAAAAAATAAACACTTTACCGAGCGGGGTCTAACTAAAGCAATCGCAGAAATAAAACGCAGAGATAATCGTGGTTACAATACGATTATCAAATCAATGATTGCTCAAATCAGGTTGTTCCGCAAAAAAGCAAGCCCTGCGGCCAAATTATTGGTCGGCGTATCGGGCGGAATTGACTCTGCCGTAGTTGCATTTCTTGCCAAGAAAGCCGTCGGTTCAGATAGAGTAATTCTTGTCTATTTACCGGCGGAAAAAAATGATGAAGGGATGCAATATTTTCCGATCCTAAAGAAGTTTCTAAATGTTAAGGATATTTCTTTGATTTCCGTAGAAGAAGTTGCCAAAGGCATAGAAAAAATTATTCAAAGTTATACAAAACGTAAATTAGATCCGATTACAAAAGGTAATATTGCTTCAAGAGTGAGGATAAATATCATGTATGCTATTGCGAAAGAAAAAAATGCACTGGTGCTCGGTACATCCAACCGCACGGAATTTGTTCAAGGTTACGCTACTAAATATGGCACTCCTATGTCCTGCGATTTGGGGATTTTAGATGAATTGTACAAAACCGATGTATTGGAGATCGCGTCTAAAATTGGTGTGCCAATAGAAATTCTACGCAGAGCTCCTACAACCGGATTTTATGTTGGACAAACGCACGAGAAAGAACTTGGTGCGACGCTGTTGGAGCAGGATGCTGCTGCTTATTTATTGTTTGAAAAGAAAATGTCAAATAATGCGATATGTCTTAAATATGGTGTTTCTAAAAAATATCTATTTGATTTCATTAAGAAATACGAAAATAGTTCTCATAAAAGAATGTTGCAGTCTGCGCATATAATTTTAGGGCACATAAAAAAATGAAAGACCTCAGAGGTTATAAAAGAGCACTGGTAATAGGTGCTGGCAGTGGGGGAGATATGCTAACCTCCCTTTTAGTTGTCGGTAAATTAAGGGCCGAGAAAATTGAAGTTGATCTGGCAGGTTTTTTAACTCCATGGTCTTTGCATTATTTTAATGGCAAACTTGAAAAGCCGATTAATAGATTGATTGGCCAAAAGGCCAAAAAATTTATTCCGACAAAAGAAAAACATAAACTGCCTTTTTTTGAACCGTATTTGTTCAAAATTAACGGAAACAATGCTTTGGGTATTGGCAAAATGTATCTTTTTTCTCTTCAATACGGGACCAACAAACTTAAACGAGGTGTGCAGAAAATCGTAAGCGCGAATAAATACGATTTAATAATCGCCGTTGATGTGGGCGGAGACGTATTGGCGAGAAAGGCGGATATCGGTACGGTGATTACACCGATTGTTGATTTTTCTTGTATAAATATTCTGAATGATATTAAAACAAGAGCAAAAAAATATTTGGCGGTTATTTCTCCCGGGGTTGACGGGGAGTTGAGCAAACAGTCCCTAAAAGAGATAATATATGGATATAAGAATAAAGGACAAATATTCCAAACAGAAATATTAAAAAAAGAGGATCAAACAAATTATATATTTCTGGATACCTTAGAAAAAATTAACAAACGTACGCGTTATTACAGTCATACTACAGAAATGATAAAAAAGATTTTACTGAGCAAAGCGACTAACAAGGAACGGTATGTTAAGACATTAAAAGTTCATGATAAAAAGTGGCCGATAAAGTATTCTGTTTCGTTAGATCCCGGCCTCTCAAATAAGATTTATTATTTTGAATTGGAAAAAATATGTAACAAGATGCCCGTTAGGCCGGACTACGTGAATATTCTTCAAGCTTTCAAATTATTTAAAAAAGCTGGTGTAGGTGGTACAGAAGTTGATCTAACTTATATCCCAGGAAAAATTAGAAATGAAAAATATACAAACTGTATATTTATTCAAAATATTATTTATCGCGCTTCGTGCAAGCAAAGGGAGGAAATAAATGAGTATATTTCAAAGCATGTTCCCGAAAAGAATTTATTGAGGTAGGGTATTTGTTATTCGATAAAGACTAAAAAACAACGGCATCTCTGCCGTTATTTTAGTACATATATATTATACCACTTTCTGTAGACCACTGTATTGAGAATTCAAACCCTTTGGTAGGGGATTTGAGGCGGTGGATGGAGGTAATACCCTTGCTTAATACCCTGTAGGTGGTTCACAATGTTCACAAGTTCAACGGGAAGTTGGATATTTTTGTCACTTTGCTTTTTTATATCCCTTATAACGGAACGCCCGTCTGAAACCAGATCTTTCCGCCTTTTCAACAGTGTCACAATAAAACTCACCTTTGTGCGGCTCAATTTTAACTTTATCATACTGTTGGTCAAACGGCAGGTGGTATATCTTTTCACCGCCTACCGTGGAGACATTGCACTTTATGCATGGATAGTTGTTGTCCATTTTAAAATTTTCTTTCAATTCAATTCCTAATTCATGAGCAAATCTCCGCGCTAAGTCCGATAAGTTTGTCGAAGTGTAAAAAATTGCTTTGACATTTAAATTGGGATTTCCGTCTTTATATTGGAATACTGTTCCAAAGAATTGAAATATATGCTTTTCATATATGGTTCGAAATTGTGACCAGTATTTGCATTGAATGACTATGAGATCCTCGCCTCTTTTACAAATGAGGTCACGCCCCAAGTCTTCAAGTCCGTGGAGTATTCCATGATAATTGACATCATACCCTTTTTGCTCATAAATATAGCCGATATAACGCTCATAAATTCTTCCAATCAACCATTTTGCTTTTGGCCTTTTCCAGAAGCGGTCTAACGCCATTTGGTTTCGTTCAACGCTTGGCAACTTCCTATATTCTTCTTTTGTTAAAAATAGGGTAGCCGGGTCTTGCTTTTCTTCTTCATCATACTCACGGTATTTTTCCAAGTCTTCAATGTCTGAGACATCATCTCGTAGATCAACGAGAAAAGGGGCTATTGATTCATAGTATTCAATTACACCTCGTGTGACTTTCTGGTTGAACTCAGCTTCGCGCCTACGTCTGGCTTCCTCTTTAACAACTTGGGCGGCTGAGTAAGCCGGATGACTCTTTGTCGTCAGGTGATGGGATAAGTTATCATCTCTCAATTTCTCATATTCCTGGATGCTTAATATTAAGCTTGGAAAGCCAGATGTCTTCTCCAACATTGTATGTTTCCATAAGCTCGCTTCATCAGTTGCTTGTTTAACCACTTCTTCGCATTGCTTTTTGAATTTAGTATTCTCTTCATTAATTTTCCTCATTTTTTCATCATATTCTTCGGCAACACTTCGGTATACCATAAAATTTGCCGTTACGAATGATAGTATCGCCGTTACAGATACGAAATTAATTTTTTCTTCAAATAAAGCTGAAATAATAATCCCGGGTAAGACAAGAAAAAAGTAACTGCCTACAAAATACAGGAGTATTTTTTTAATATATTGTATGAGATGTTTCATATTGTCTATGGTTTTTCGCACTTATTGTAAGTCTTCGCATACCTCCACCTGCTTTTCATATTCCTACTCGACCTTATCAAAATCATCACCCCATTTTTCATTGCCGCCGCTACAATGTCTGGGTATTCAATCTGAGCTGTCAAAATTTTTAACTGAAAAACTTTTCTATTATCTTTAAGTCGTGTCCGTCAATCAATATTATATCGTTTTTTTGTGCCAGTGCCTTTGCCGATGGCGTGAATACAGAATTAGTGATTACACAGCCGCTGTCTCCTTGGTAATATTTTATTGCCCCGACGACTTCTTGAACCGATTTATTGCCGACTGACCCGGAGTATCTTTTAGCTTGAATAATTATCTTTTTGCCGTTCTTTTTTGCGATCAAATCAGCACCCTGATCACCAGTTGCTTGCGTTCCAGTTACTTCATACCCGAGTTCCGTAATTTTTTTAGCTAGTAAAGTTTCAAACTCAACCCCCGTCATTTTATTTATTAAATCGGTATCAATATTTGATTTTTTTTGTTTTTGTTTTGCATGATAGGTTTTAAACTCCTTCTGCAATGACTCGCTCAATAACTTGACTTCGTCCGGAGTAAAAAACGCAAATTTTTTTCTTTTTTTTATATCTTCATCAGACCAGTATTCCTTTTTTAATATTTTATCAGTTAAAACATCAATTTGTTTTGGCAACTCTTCCCAATGTTCATCTCCATAATCATCGATTACCGAGACCTTTCTCTCGGTTATTTCAAAAAATTGCTGGATAAGATCTGAATATTTATTCCGCAAATTTTCATATTTATTATTTATCTCTCGCTCCTCCTTTTCTGCCGCTTTTTTTCTAAGTTGATCATATCTGGCTCTAAACCTTTTTAGCAAGGAGTCCTTTAAATTTAGGTATTCAGCATTAGCTCTACTAGTCCAATTTGATAAATACTCGTGGCCGGGTGCCATTTGAAAATATCCCTCAGCAGTTGCTATTTCATCTATGCAATCTCTTACAGAGTTTTCAATATAGTAAGATCGATGATAACCGGCTCTGAGCTTTTCAATATGCTCCTGGATAATATCGTCATTTCTTTTCTCAAGCGAAAGGCCTTTGTCAATTACTCTATCGCCAAATTTTTCCTTTATCTCGTCCTGTTTCAGGATATTTTTTTCTTTTGTCGATTTCTGATTTAAAAAATATTCAGCAATCTTTGCGATTATCCAAATTGGGATGCCGACTACTAATAACAAAATTATAATCTCCATACTTATTCAAACAAGCCATTAATAAATCTTCTTATAACACCACGAAAATCTGAATCAGCTTTCTCTTCTTTCAGCGCGTCGTGATGCGATCTGGCGACTGCGGCGAGAGCATCAGCCACTTGGTTGAGATGACTTTCAATAATATAATTAGGTATATGAATCGTATCATAATCCTTCCGGTGAACTGAATAGTAAGTCCTTCTGAAATCTTTTTTTATTTCCTCCGGGTTCGTATAATGCTGTAAGCCATCGATCTCAATATCTATCTGCGCCCAAGGAATAGAAATATCGATATGCTTATGTTCATCCCACGCTTCCAGTTCGCAATAAATTTTCCTTTCCCTCAAGGCGTTGTATAAACTGACAGCTTGAGGTGTTGGTTGAGACATACTAAGGGGGGTCACTATTATTTTTTAGAAACTTACTGTTTGGTCTAAATTCATCTTTGCTCTTTCTTCCATTTTTCTTTCAAATTCTTCAGCCGTATTAATTTGAACGTTGCCAGTAGGCGCTTGAGCTTGCTGGTTACTATTTATCCTATTGATAATACTAATAACAAACTGTTTTGTTGGCTCATCAACGATTTTGCGAGTATGTGCGTTAAATAATCTTTGCATTGTTGCGTCATATTCGTTTTTGGGTGTTTCAGGCAAAGAACCATATACAGTTTTGACCGTTGTCCCAAAATAAATGTTTGTATAAACTTCCGCAAAATCTTCAGTCGGTGACTGTTCCCAAGAACTATTGATTCTTGGTGTTGCCGTTGGAATTTTTCTTAATTGATAGTATTGCTTCCAATCGCTATCGGTCAAAGTATAGCCAAGATGATGCCCGAGTTCATGTGCTAAAACTTCTCGCAGAGCAGATATATTTATAGCGCCACCTTTATTGCCAAATGCAGCCGCAACTTGTGCCTCTTGGGTGCTATAAGTGATTTTTGTTTTGTTGATGTAAATAAGCGAAAAATCTTGAACATTTTGAGTGTATATTCCGCCGCCCTCCATAAAATCCGGGCTAAAATTACCTACTTTAATATCGCCAGCCGGGGTATGCATGTAAGGATTCGGGGTAACCGCCAAAGTGTTGACGATAATTATGGCTAAATCATTGAGTAGGGATTTCGGAAAACTCCCCTTATACAATACTTGTGTTGTTTCGTTCTTTAACCCCTCAGAAAGATTTGTTTGCCCTTCAGTCTCAATTTCTCCAATATAGAATTGATAGCCGACATTGTTTACCTGTTCAAGGTTTATGATTCTTTTTGGGGTCTCTGTAATAGTTTTTGTCTCTGAGGTTGATGTAGTAGACTGCGCTGTGTAAAATCTTGTTGCTATATTTTTCGCCTGGGTTTCAACAATTCTCTTAGCCGCGTTTATATCGCCTTTGATATATGTCCAAATGCTAAATTTAATCTGACCTATAGTAAGGAGATAGAAAGCTATCGCTAAAGAGGTCGACAAAATTATTACCCAAATTGAAACTTTGGTTATCGTCTTCTGGGATATTTTTCTATTATAAAATTTTTCTGGCTTCGTAGCTTGAGGAGTCGGCTCAGGCATATTACTTAAGTTTATTTTCTACTAACTTCTACTAAAAAGTTTTTTCAAATTCACCCTCGTAGCACAACATGGTTTGCGAAAAATATTCAATGTTATCAGGATATAAAGCGTCGCATTCTTTATGCGATTTAGGCAATGATTCTTTATATCTTATATAACACTCATCTCCCTCTGCATCATAACGCCATCCACGAACATTACTCCACTTGGAATCCTCTGTCTTATAAATATTCAAACAATCGTTTCTTCTTTCAGACGCGTATTCTTTCTTATCTTGCTCCGCCTTTGCCTCTTGCTGTTTCTGCTCCACTGCTAAGTCCAACTTCTGCTGTCTTTCGATAGACTCTTGCTTATTTATCTGAATCGCATAGAAAAATCCCCCCAAAATAATACATCCTACCACGATTGAAATTGGCAATAGTAATTTACTTTTATCCATATTACTTATATACATTTATTATTTCTTAGGGAATACTCCGGTATAACTATCACCAAAATCATCAGTGCAGTTTACTTTGAAATCGTAAGCGGAGCTGATGTCCTCGATTTTTATTATATGGCTTTGAAGTGATTTGGCGTGAGTTGTTTCCGAATTTGGAATGTTTCCACTACCACCAGCCCAAGTCCACATGCAGGTTGATTCGTCGCCAGACGGCACGCTTAAAGAATATCCGCTTTGGCCATCATAATAATCTGAAACCTTCACGGTCTTAACCGCCATCAGTTTGCTCTGGCACCCAGCACCTAAGAAGATGAGAGCGATGGGTAATAGCAGTAAATATTTTTTCATATTATTCACCAAAAATTTCTTCTATAGTTCCCCCGAATTTTGTAATAGGCGACCCATATTTTTCATTATATTCGTCATCTCCAATATTAACAGAATCAATGGTCTGGCCTGTATAGACATCAATAATAACTCTGCTTGTCAAATCATATCCGGCGGGGACCGTAAAATCTCTATGATAGAGCATAAAACAAGAATTTCTGTTTTTAGAAAACTCATATCGGTCTAAATGCAGTGAGCCGGTTTCATATCCCTCTTTAATTTCCTCAAACTTTTTAGTCGCTGCCTCAAAACACTTTTGTTTATTTTCCAACTCGTCAATTCTTTTCTGCTGCTCTTGGATCGTGTCTGTTTGGTTTGCACACCCTGCCCCTAAAAAGATGAGAGCGACTGGCAGAAGAAATAATAATTTTTTCATAATATATTTTTAATAGCCATCTAATTCAAGACCTTTTAAGAATATAGCATCTTCCTGTTCGTCTTCATTCATTTTATCTAATTCAGCATCCCATTTTTGGCCTTCAGGAGTATTGAGATAGGCCGCAAATTTGTCGATTCGTTCTTTAGTATCGTCAGGGGCAGATTCCGAAGGTTTTTTGTCATTTTTATAAGATACGCCTTTTTGGTCAAGAACTTTCTTTATGTCTGACAGAATTTCTTTTTTTGTCTTACCGCCTGTTGGAATCATCGCTAATAGTTTTTTCATATTATTTTTCTTCAAAATGAGTCCACTCACTTTCTGGCATTGATCGGATAAATTTACCGACTTCATTTAACTGGTTGTTGTCAGCTGCCCATTGAATATGCTCCTTTAATCTTAGCTGCTTTTCTAAAGGCGTTGTTTCTTCCCACGCGGCGAGTATCAAAGGAAGTGAAGGATTCCATCCGCCGTCAGATTTTTGTTTCGTATTTTTAAGCATTCCAAATAAATCGTTCCATTTTGATGGATTGGGGCATACCCTGTTGTCATCCGTGCAATATTGCCACAGCGTATCAAATGTTTCTTTATCTTTTTTAATTTTTTGCTCTGCAATAACATTTTTATTAAGATTGGCAACTAAAAAATCGGCAGTCCTGTCAAAACTTGCCTCCAGCTCCGGGGTCATCAAAGCTTTCTCTCGGGCCACTATCTCAGCAAGCTTTTTGTTCTCCTTTTCCTCTTCAAGTTCAAGTTTAGTTATTGTCTTTAGTTTTTTCATATAATTTTTTTGATAATATTTAAAACGCTCTTCCTTAAATTCTTCCAGTCAGATTTGACCCCGCCATTTTTTTGCAGCCAATCACCCTCAAGTTTTTTAAGTGGGATTCTTTTCATTTTGCCGAGTGATTTTTCCGGCACCACAAAGAATATCCATTGCTCCGGAATCCTCTGGTCACATCGCTCACCGCCTATGCCGTGCCAAGCAAAAATATAAATTTCGCAAAATCTGCCATAGCCCTCGATTTTTTCCTTGGGGTGATCACGAAGAATGTAGTCTGGTCTATTCTTTGCTTCGACAGAAAAAGCGTGCGATGGCTTTTTCTTTGGAGTCCATAATTGGCGAGCAGCGGACTGCTTAACCTGAATTCGTATTCTTTTTTCGCGAACCCTTCCTTCAAAATCCCAGAGATGCCAGCCGGATCCGACCGGTTTCCATAATTTTCCAAGAGCTGAAGCGACTAGTTGCTCGGCATAGTTTCCCCGGTCGCTGTTGTTCATTATCGGTTGGTTATACAGCCGATCTGCGAGACCACTGATAATTTTTTTCATAATAAATTTAAAAACCCGCCGAACATAAAAGGCGGGTGTGTTTATTAGTGATTATGGCTAATACTGTTCATAAATAAGCCAAAAATTTGACCATGGCTATATTATACCAAAATCAAGCTGTTTTGTCCGTATAAACAAAACGCCCACTGAGGAGGGATCCTTGGTGGGGCTTTGTGCTCATATTATTGAGCACAAGGTATTATAGCAGAATACTTGACTTTTAGCCATATCTTGCTAATGTAAGCGTATATTTAGATAAACATGCATATGGAAAAACCACTTGCGATTTTAGAGCGCAGGTATCAGAGCATCAAAGAATTTAATGGCGACCGGCCTATACTGGTCGGCATTGCTGACTATGTTAGCTATGTTGGATCTCAGCCACGAATCAGGGAAATTATCGATGAAATAATTAAACCGAAGGAACTGTTAGTACGACAGTTAGAGGAAATTGAAAAAAGGGCGGTTAAGGAACTCGACGACGTAAAGAACAGAATATTAAAAAAAATTCTTTCAGCTGGTATCACCAACGAACCGGCCATTGAGAGTCGTCTCGTTGAGTATGATAAATGGAAAAAGGGAGACATCTACGGGACTCAATCGTTGTGCGAGGGTCTTGAAGAACAACTACAGGATATTATTCGGTATTTATGGGAAAGTAGCAGCCAATCATTGGTGGCTGAATACGCGGAGCCTTACAAGAGAGATCCAAAATATATTGATAAATATATTTTTAGCAACACGATGATCGAATGGCGTGCTAAAAAGAATGAGGTCTGTGACGAGCGAGTAACTGCATTGTGGGGTAATTGGGGTGACTTGCACAAAGTATGTTCCTTTATTTCTGATGGGGGTAGCCGTTTTGAGGATGTCTTTGATCACAATCTTTATGAGTCATTAAATTTTGGTGTTTACAGAAGCGATGAGTTTGATTTAGATGGCAAAACGCATTTAAGTGCTCGAGAAATTTTTAAGCCTTCAGTACTGAATAAGGAACGGCTTCTAATGAGTTTGAGCAGAATCCACCTTTATTTTGTTGAGCAGTTAGATATCGTGCGGCCCCTCGGAAAAGAGAACACTATTTCCAGTATAGGATTGCCTCCGGGGACAGAGCTAAAGGACATGACGGTAAAGATAATTAATTCATTTGATTTTGAAGTGTGGTTAAGAAATACACTTTTTGGCAAATATACTTTCAAGCATCTTGGTTGTGTTAAAAAAAATACGAAAGATGAAAAGCCTGATGAGCAGTGGTCGTTTTTAAAAGATCTTTCTCTTGCGAATGGAGTTTATGACTATAGAAATATTCAAAGGACTCCGAGTAAAATTGAACGACTGCGACAAAAAAAGAAAAAATTATCATCAAGATTAATGAAATTTTTCGGCCTAGAGGAGATGTCGATAATAGAGGAAGATATGGCTTATAAAACAGTCTTTAAATTGGAACCCGAACCGATTCTCAGGGGCGATGGTGAAATTTATGGCCTCCGGGGAGGGGGTAGAGAGCTCTTGAGGCCGGTTTAATGAATTTTCACAACAGATTTAAGTTAGCATTTTTTTAGGAAGTGCCCAAAATAGGGCATTTTTTTATTTTTTATGAATTTTCACAACATAGGGTAGAGGATTTAATTATTTAACAGTAAATGAATATGAGATATTTGCCATTATACCGACTCCGGGACTTTGACCGAGCGGTAATACTATATGCCAGTGGTGCCATTCTAAACGGCCTTGAATGGGATGACTTGAAAAGGGAGGCACAGTTTGTCTTTGAAGACGAACCTTTTTGCCTGTCGGTATTGCGGAAACACGACGAATATAGATTGAAGATTGACTCGCATAAATGGATAGAGGCTCGGAGAGAAATCAACTCCGCTCTTTATAACAGATAATTAATTTGTGAAAATTGATATGAAAAAAAACAGCAAACAATTCAGCTCGCTGGTTAAGATGGAAGGCAGTCTCTGGGAGATGGTTTATGACCAGCAGGAGAAGACGACGGCCTTTGTCGGCTTGGAAAACGGAGCGATACAGATAAGGCAGAATATTGAAGAGACACATCCCTTCCCTCCGGGAAATGGTCTGCTCACGAGTAATACAGTTTTGTTCCCGAGCAAAGCTGAGTCGTTTGGGAGCGAGGATAAACTAATCGGCGATATCCGGGCATTTATCCATAAATATCTGGAAGTCGGCGATTTTATGGAAAAAGTCAGTCCTTTTTACGTGCTCTTTACTTGGACGTATGACAGTTTCAACGAACTTCCGTATCTGAGGGCAATAGCCGACTATGGTTGTGGGAAAAGCCGCTTCCTTAAGGTAATCGGCTCGGTTTGCTATAAACCATCGTTTATCGGCGGCGCGACTAATGCAGCCCCCATTTTTCGCATTATAGACCAGTTCAATGGCACACTAATCATAGATGAGGCTGATTTGAGGTTTAGTGATACAACTACGGAAATAGTCAAAATCCTGAATAACGGCTTCCAGAGTGGAATGCCGGTCTTACGTTGTGCGAACAGCGAGAAAAACCACGAGGTCGAACCTTATAATGTCTTCGGTCCCAAAATCGTGGCCACCCGGGAGAGATATCAAGATAAAGCGCTGGAGAGCCGGTTTATCGTTGAGCAGATGGATGGGAAGCTGACCCGGTCAGACATTTCAAAGAATATTAGTGACGAATTTTCCCAGGAGGCGTTGGCTATCCGGAATAAGTGTCTAATGTGGCGGTTACAGAACTATGGAACGAAAAAATTGGATATTAGCTTCAATAACCTGCCGGTTGAACCCAGACTGATTCAGGTGATAGCGCCGCTTCTCAGTATCATCAACGACGAGGCAACAAAAAACGATTTGGTTGAGTATATCAAAAAATACAACCAGGAATTAATTATTGACCGTGGGCTGAGCTTCGAAGCCCCGATATTGCGAACGATTATGAATCTAATCGCGAATGGTGAGGCGACGATTACAATGGATAATATCGCCAAGACCTATAATTACGGATTAGTCAAGGGTGAAAAGGAACTCAGCGCTAGAAAGGTAGGACAAATTGTTCGTGAAAAATTTGGTTTCCGGACCGAACGGCGGAATGTCGGCTACGTTGTTGATATGGCTAGCTATGAGAAAAATATTGCTCGTTTGTGTAAAAAATATGACCTGGATAATGAAGGAGTGAACTTTGTGAACGATACGGGGGTAAAGGAAGAGGGTGACCTTCACCAGGAATTAAAGAATTTGGGGCTGATATCAGACGAAGAAGAAATTAAGAAATTACCTTTTTAATACTTTCATATGGCAAATACAGAATCTAGCAACCAGTTGGCCGGGCTGAACGACCAAAATTTTAGTCAAGCCCGGAAGGCGATCAAGAATGCGCTTGTAAGCACGTGCGACCCGAAACATATTTTAAAGAAATTTGACGAGTTGTTGGTAGCAAGTCGGGCCGAGAAGGATGAAAAGAAGTTTAAAGTGCTTGTCGCGCAAATAGATGATATGCAACGCGACGCCCTGGCTGTTCTGGGGTTAGAAAATCATTATCCTATTGTAGAAACAATAACCGACAATAGGCCCCTAATAATTGAATTGGCAAATCAGTTAACAGAAGAATTTGGTTGCCTGACAGCCAGCGAAAAGGCCTTGGTCCATCTTGTCGCCGGAGCATATGGCCGGATTATTGAGTATTCTAAATTGTTCAATAACTGCAGGAGGATAGACGATCTGACAAAGGAAAAAATTGGCTATTACTCGATGATCAGCAAGGAGTTAGATAGAGCAGAGCGGCATTTTGTAACCGCCTTAGTAACGCTGAGGCAATTTAAGGAACCGGCTTTGAAAGTGAATATCAAGACAAATAACGCCTTCATAGCTCAGAATCAGCAGTTAAATTCCAATACCAATGAAAACAATCAACCATAACAATTCAGGTAAAAAATATTTCGTTGAGGGTTGCCAAAAAATACACGTTGATGTGATTGTCCGGGAGGCCAGAAGGAACGTTGTGCCCTATCTTATTCAGGAATCGGCGGAAATTAACGGCGTTCAAATTCTCTTGACCGGCAAACCGTTGCGCCACGGCGGGAAACGTTTGTGGTTTGTATGCCCGCTCTGTGGGCTGGCCGTTGGAGTTATTTACAAACACCCGGTTAGTCGTGTTGTGGGGTGCCGACACTGCCTAAATCTTGAATACAGGTGTAGGGCTCGCAAGGGGATGGCTGAGAAGAACTAGTATTTAGACAACATGATTACCTTGTCAAAATTTAAGGAATTATTGGGAGAGGAAGCTCGGGGTCTAACTGACAAGGAAGTTGAACACATTAAGGATGCTCAATATCAGTTTGCGAAGTTGGCTTTTGGGCGGTGGTTAAGGGACGGGAGAAGGAAACCGGGGGGGGGTTGAAAAAGTGAGATAAGTATGGTATTATATATACGAACCCAACAATCTACCAAGATTTTTTTGTGCCAAAATAGTCATATTTTGACATAGAAGGGGCGGTTATCGCTTCAGCTATCATCTTGGTAGTTGGGTTCAAAGCGAAATAACCGCCCCTTTTTATTTAAAATATGGAAACACAATTTAAAAAAGGAATAATTTATTATCGGGTGTCTACCGAAGATCAAGCCCAATTTGGCGTTTCTTTGGAACAGCAAAAAAAGAATTGTTTAAGTTATGCCGAATCTAACCATATTGAAGTCGTAAAAATGTTCCATGATGATGGCGTTTCGGCCAAGACCACGGACCGGCCGAGTCTGCAGGAAATGATTGAATATTGTAGCCAAAAGAGCAACGCTATTGACTGTGTTATTGTGTATAAAATTGACCGCCTTACGCGTAATGTTAATGACTATACCAATATCCTGTTTTTATTGAACAAGCTCGGTATAAGGCTAATTTCAACGACTGAGGCCATTGATAGCACCCCTATCGGTAAATTCATTGGCAATGTAATGGCGGCGAATGCTCAGTTGGATAATGATATTAAGAGTCAGAGGGTGTCTGCCTGTATGCTGGAGAAAATTGAACAGGGTCACTGGTGTTTTAAAGCTCCATTAGGTTATCTAAATTCTCGTAGCGAAATAAACAAGAAAATTATTATCTTAGATGAGAAGCGTGCACCGGTGATAAAGTGGGCATTTGAAGAATATGCGACCGGGCTGCATACCCTAGAAGAGATAAGACAAAAGGTAAACGGGAGAGGATTAATTGGTTGGAAGGGAAAGGAGGTGTCATCTCAATTGATAAGTAAAATAATCACAAATAAATTTTATATCGGCCTAATGACCATTAATGGTAAGGAGTATGAACACTCACATGATAAATTGGTTGAAAAGGAAATATTTAATAAATGCCAGAATATCTTAAAGGGCAGAACAAGGGGTGAAAATATCTCAAGAAGCCAAGCTAAAGAGCTATTCCCACTCAGGCATTTTGTTATCTGCGCTTATTGCGGGCGACCTTTGACTGCCTATATTTCTACTGGTAGGTGGGGAGGAAAATACCCATACTATCGCTGTTACAGCAAAAATTGCCCATCCAAAAAATCCATTGCTAAGAATAAAATTGAAACCGATTTTAAGAATTATCTGGAAACTATTATTCCCAAGGATAGTTTTCTCAAAGCTTTTAAAGCCACAATTCTTGATGTCTGGAAGGACGAGTATAAGAACCTTAATCAAGATAGGCAGAACAAAATAAAGCGGATAGAGGAGTTGAAAGAAGAAAAACTGAAACTAATCGATATGAAAAAGCGGGATCTATTGCCGGATGAAGATTTCAAGGAAGCTTTTGATAAATTAAAAAGTGAAATTGATGTTAGAGAAGGGGATTTGAGTGAAGTTAAATTAGAGGAGTTCAATATTGATGAGGCGGTTGACTACGTTTTTGATTTTATTAGAACCCTTCCGGAATACTGGGAGCATGCCACTTTTGAACAGCAAATAAAGGTTCAGGGTTTGATTTTCGCTGAAAAGCCGGTTTATGACTATATTAAATTTCAAACCCCAAAATTATCGCCAATCTTACAAATAAAAAAGGACTTGGCGTTAACCAATTCCTCTTTGGTAGCCCCAACGGGAATCGAACCCGTGTTACCTCATTGAAAGCGAGGTGTCCTAACCACTAGACGATGGGGCCAAATGACGCTCCATATTATACACTTTTTTTTAAAAAAGTCAATTGTTGTGGCGTAGTTTTAAATGTTAAAAGCGGCAGGGATCTGCCGCTTCAGGAAGGAGCGTTCGTTGATTATTTGGGGGCGGATTTTTTCTTGCGGTACTTCACATCCAGGATGTGTTTGAGCTGCTGTTCGGCCGACATGACGACCGGGTCGTCTTTGGGTTTGGGTTTGTTCTCTTGGCGCCTCGGCATGCGCGCGAATGGCCACGCGCGGATCGTCTCGGCTGTGCTGGGGCGCGTGTACACCGTGAAGGAAATGTTCGGGTCGTTCAGGGTCGCTTTCTCCATCTCGTGGATGAACTCCCTGGGCACTTCCCAGACCTGGTGAGGGTTACCGCACTCGTCCGGAATGGATGAGTAGCAGTTCTCGGATTGTTTTCCGATGCCTGTCAGGTATTCGGCGACAAATTTATTGGTATAGGAGCTAACCTCCACATACCAGTACGCCTTGACGTTGCTGTGCCCTCTATTTTTTTTCTGTTTTTTCATGCGCGTTGCCTCCTATCGGTAAACTTCTTTGTATTTTCGTTCGGCCACACCGCCTTCGCTTCCACCGTTCGCGTGCTGGCGCATCATCTCAGAAGCAATTCGTTTCAGAATAATTTGGTTTTCTTCTGCCGCATTGAAAACCAGAAGCCACTCGCGGAAGCTCACGGCGTGCGAGGCCATCATCAAAATGGAAAGCCGATCTTCGAAAGTGTTGAACCGCGCGGTGTGATGAAGCTTTTGCCAGCCACCGAAATCGGAGGGAGGGTCTTTAATAGAACCGAGAAATTTCCGGACATGCGGAGTAAGCTCCGCGCGCCGACCTTCCGGCAAGTAGGCCCAAAGCAAGGACACGTCCTCGACGGAAAGCATCTCATCCGGAACCGGGTCGCCATCCAAAATGTCTTGGACGTATTGTCCCACGCAGATGACCGTGAGTAGGTCTTCGTTGATGATCTTCAAGATTTTTGGATCCTGAGAAAAAAACAATTTTTCTCGGTTTTCTTCACCCATATTTTCCACCCCTTTTGGTTTTGTTGTTAGAGAACTGCTGGTATGTAAGCACAAACGGCCTATAATGTCAATCCCAGTAGTAGAACTCGCTATGCTCGTTCACTACGAGACGAGCCCGGCAGAATGCCTTTGGTCTCTACCGGGCGGGCTCATTTAAACTAAAAAATCCCTCACGAGTACTCGTGAGGGATTTTTTCGCTTTTTTGTCTCAATTACGATGCTTTCAGAGCATCCTTTAACGCCTTACCGGCTTTAAATTTCGGAACTTTTACGGCCGGGATGTTAATCTTTTCCGTAGGTCTTTGCGGATTGACGCCGACGCGGGCGGCACGCTGTTTGACGCTGAAAGCGCCAAAACCGGTCAAAACGACCTCTTCGCCTTTTTGCAAAGTGGTAGTAATAACATCAACCATGGTGTTAACTATGTCTTCTGTTTCTCTTTTTGAGAGATTCATTTTCTCCGCTAATACCTGGGCTAATTCTGCTTTGTTCATAGTGTCACCCCCTTTCTATGTAAGTTATTATTTTGATGCCACAATTATATCATACCGCTGTTTTTTTGGCTACAAATAGGCAAAATTGTTATCCACAGCGCTAAGCGCTGTGATTGGGACGCTAAGCGTCCCACAGAGTCAATTAAAAAACCCGCATTTCTGCGGGCTTTTTAAATTATTTTGCGTATTCTATTACTCTTGTTTCGCGTATCAGCGTGATTTTTATTTCACCGGGATACTGCAATTCCTGTTCGATTTTTCTGGCGATATCTTTTGCCAGCTGATAAGCGGCATAGTCGTCAATTTCACTCGGCTTTACAAACACGCGCACTTCGCGTCCGGCTTGAATGGCATAAACTTTTTCAATACCCGGAAATTCGCCGGCCGCTTTTTCAAGTTCTTCCAGGCGGGCGACAAATTGTTCATATGAATCTTTGCGCGCGCCAAAACGTGCGCCGGAGATTGCGTCAGCCGCTTTTACGATGGTGGCGTAAATATTGTATGGCTTGTCGAGATGATGAGTGAGAGCGGATTGTGCCAGGTCCTCGTCCATGTTGAATTTTTTGAGAATGGCATAACCGATTTCCGGATGCGACCCTTGTGTTTCCTGGTCAACCGATTTTCCAATGTCGTGGAAGAAGCCGCACTTTTTCGCTTTGGCGGCATCGAGCCCAAGTTCGGAAGCAATGATGCCGGCCAAGTAGCCGACTTCCATCGAATGGTTCAAAATATTTTGACCGTATGAAGTGCGGTATTTCAACCGGCCGACAATGCCGACCAGTTTCGGATCAAGTCCGGTGATACTCATTTTGTAGAGCGCTTCTTCGCCGGCCTTTTTAATGTCCAGCGCCAAATCCTGTTTGGCTTTTTCCACAAACTCTTCAATACGCGCCGGCTGAATGCGTCCGTCTTCCATTAATTTTTCCAGCGCCAGTTTTGCCACTTGGCGGCGGATAGGTGAGAAGCCGGATACGGTAATTACTTCCGGTGTTTCGTCTATGATGAGCTCGCAACCGGTAAGTTTTTCAATTGCTTTGATGTTGCGTCCTTCCTTTCCGATAATGCGTCCTTTCATTTCATCACTCGGCAGAGATACTGCCGTGGAAGTGGTTTCAGCCGCGTGAGATGAAGCACAGCGCTGAATGGCAGTGGAAATTATTTCACGCGCTTTGTCTTCAAACGATTCGGATGATTCTTTTTCCAATTTCATGATCCGGCCCATCAGGTCGGTTTTACTGTCTTCCTCAACTTTCACCAGCAAAACATTTCTTGCTTCTTCGCGGGTCATTTCGGCAACGCTTTGGAGCTTCTTCATTTCCTGATCGTGCAGTTGCTCAATTTCAGTTTTGATTTTTGTGATGTGGTCGATTTTTTCCTGGAGTTTTGTTTGTTTGTCCTGGAGCTCCAAAAGTTTCTGGTCAAACATGCTTTCTCTGCGGTCCAAACGCTGTCCGGCAGCCTGAAGATCCTGGCGCATTTTTCGCTCTTCGCGCTTGGCTTCCTCCATTATTTGTACCGCCTTTTCTTTAGCGTCGAGAACTGCTTCCTGATATTTTGTCTTTGCTTCAGAAAGAATTTTTTCCGCCTTTGCTTCGATAGAACTGGCCTTTGCTCTGGCAACTTTTTTGCGCCAGATATAGCCGATAGCGATACCGCCAACAAGCGCGGCGACGGCAATTGCTATCCAAATTATGATATTCATAAACAAAAAACCTCAATGAAATTTGAGGCAATCGCATGATAATAGGGGATAAGCCCTATAACAGAAGAAATGGATTTGCTACGTAAAAAATTAGCCGGTTAATTTTCCGGTCGCGCTAAGCGAGTTTAGAGAATATATTTTTACGTAGAAGTCCGCGAACATAATTGGCGTTATTGATTTTCGAATCAGCCGAAATTATCGCTCGGTTAAGCCGTTTCTTCTTTGATGCAATTCCTCAAAGATCTTAAATTATTTAATGCCTATATTGTATCAGATTTTTGTTGATTTGTCAAATACGGCGGCCGGGCTTGCGTTTTCCACTTTGTATTCGCCGATTTTTGTCCGGCGCAATTCTGAACAATAACCGCCGACTCCCAGCGCATCGCCGATGTCGCGGGCAAGCGTGCGGATGTAGGTGCCGGCGGAACATTCCACTTCAATTTTTAGTTCCGGCCAGGCGTAATCAATCAGTCGCGTATTATATATGATAATTTTCTGCGGTTGACGCTCAACTGTTTTTCCGGCGCGGGCTAATTTATACAGTCTTTGTCCGTCAATTTTTTTGGCCGAATACATCGGCGGAATTTGCGTTTGTTCGCCAATGAATTTTTTTAAAATTTTTTCAATTTTTTCTTTTGATATTTTCCTATTGTCTTCATTATATATTGATGACGTAATTACGCCGGTTGGATCATCTGTATCCGATACGGCGCCAAGCTGTACTGTCGCCCGATATGTTTTCGGCAAATTTTTAAATTCGTCCAATCGTTTGGTGGCGTCGCGCCCGATGCCGATAATTAATAACCCGGTGGCAAACGGGTCTAAAGTGCCGGCGTGTCCGACGCGGATATTTTTTATGCCTTGTTCTGCGCGCGCTTGTTTTCTAACGACATTTACCACATCAAAACTGGTCCAGCCAACAGGCTTATCAATTAGAATAAATTTTTCTTTTTCATCTTCTATCATAATGTTTGAACTCTATCACTAATGCAAAAATGCTTCAAGAAAAAAACCGCCCCGGCGCAATGCCGGAGCGGGTTAAAAGTGGAATGGGGGAGAGGAAGGTGGGGTGAACCTCTCCCGTTAATAGACGTCGAGCCAGGCGAGAAGGAGCTGAAACAGCAGTGGATTGTGCCGCGAGAGTTTGTACCAGAGCAGTTCAGACGGGCGATCCATGCTTGTCGCGATGAAGCCCTGGCAGAACACACGCTGTTCATCGTTGGTCGAGAGGCCCAGCACCTCGAACAGGGCGTCGAGTTTAGCCGGATTGCGCCTTTTTCCGCCGTCAACCGGGATCAGCACAATTTTATCATGCGGTCCGATTGGTTCACCGGAGATGTAGCATTTCCCGGTTTCTTCCTTGGCGGGAAAGGGCGGAATGCGGTCGTCCGGAGGCGGAATTGAGCTGGTGCTTGGCATGTTCAATCGTGGGCCTCCTTTCCCGTGTCCGGACCTTGAATATGCGCTTTCATGTCGGATTCGTGGTCGCTCGCGACGAACGAGATGTCGTTGTCGTGGGCGCTGAGTCCGAACTCCGGAGGAGCGGAAGACCGTTCCTCATGGGCCATTGCCCTGCGCACATCCTCGTTCCGGCTGAAGCGTGTTTTCATGTGCCCTTCTCCTTTTTCGGTTTGTGTTGAAACTCACTGCCCTTTGAACGCGAAAAGAACAAGAAAATCTCCCCTTTGGGGTGGCAGTATATTCTCATTTTTAATGTTTGTCAAGGGTTTTTGGGGATAACCATATCGGGCAGGTGGGTCATTTGACTTAATGACATTTTAAAGGTATAATTTTCGCTATTCACCCTCCTTATTTAACAGGGTAAATCATGAATGTCACAGATTTGGCCAGACAATTAAGAGTACCTCCGCAGCGGCTTCTGCAAGTATTGCCGGAGTTTGGTTTTGATATCGGCGCACGGGCGGTGAAGGTGGATGACCGGGTGGCACAGCAAATTCAGCGCGAGTGGAGACGAATAAAATTTGTACTCGAAGACCGTGAAAAAAAGGAAAAAGAAAAACAAAAAGAATTGGAAAAAGAGGCGCGCCTTCAAAGCGGAGCGACTGTAAAAATTTCCGGACGGATTACGGTTAAAGATTTGGCGGTTGTTTTGGATGTCCCGCTGAATAAATTGATTTTGGAATTAATGAAAAACGGAATTTTAGCGACGCAAAATGAATTTTTGGATCGCGATACGGCGGCGATCGTTGCCGGAGAAATGGGATATACCGTGGAGCACGAGGAGAAAAAAATTGAAGACACCTCCACCGCTCACACCGCCACCTTAGAAAAAATTCTTGAAGAAAAAAGCGAGGTGCGTGCGCCGGTGATTGTAGTAATGGGGCATGTTGATCATGGAAAAACAAAATTATTAGACGCGGTGCGCCGGACAAATGTTATGGAATCTGAAGCCGGCGGAATTACACAGCACATTGGCGCTTATCAGGTAATGTGGACAAATCCGAAAACAAAAGAAAAACGCCCGATCACTTTTATTGATACTCCCGGCCACGAAGCGTTCACAGTAATGCGCAGCCGCGGGGCGAAAGTTGCCGACATCGCCATATTGGTAGTGGCGGCTGATGATGGGGTAAAACCGCAGACAATTGAAGCGATCAATATCGCCAAAGCGGCTAAATTGCCGATGCTGGTGGCGATAAATAAAATTGACAAAGAAGGCGCTGACCCGAACCGGACGCGGACCGATTTATCTCAACACGGGGTGATTTCCGACGAGTGGGGAGGGGATGTGCCGATGGTGGAAATTTCCGCTAAGTTTGACAAAAATATTGATAAACTTTTAGACACTTTGTTGCTAGTAGCCGATATGCATGACGCGGAAATTCGCGCCAATCCGACTCGCGCGGCAGCCGGTACAGTGATTGAAGCACACGTGGATAAAGGCGAGGGTCCGGTGGCTACGCTTCTTGTTCAAGCCGGCACTTTGAAAGTGAATGATCCGCTGGTTGTGAACGGAGAAATTTACGGCAAAGTCCGAGCCATGAAAAATTATCGCGGCGAAAATATATTGGAGGCCGGCCCGAGTTGTCCGGTTCGTATTTTAGGTTTCAAAGTCGCGCCGCAAATGGGCGATGTGCTCGATGTGGGTGGTGTCGGCCAGGCAACTTTGATTGATATTAAATCAAAACGCACTCAACAGTCGGGCGCGGAACAGCGGCCGGTGTCTTCAAGCAGTGAAACTCCGGAAGAAGAAAGAAAATTCATGAATGTAATTGTTAAAGCCGATACCCTTGGTTCGCTTGAAGCAATTATTGGTTCGCTGGAAAAAATTAAAAATGATGAAGTGGCGGTAAAAGTGGTGGGCAAGGGTTTGGGCAATGTCGGCCCTGACGATGTGTCATTGGCCGAAACAACCCAGGGAATATTATTTGGTTTCAATGTCACGCCGACTCCGATTGCCGCGGGAATGATTCAGGAAAAAAATATTAATTATCGTCCGTACAAAGTTATTTATGATTTGTTTGATTATGTGAAGGAAGAATTGGAAAAACTTTTGAATCCGGAGGTGGTCACCACTGAACTCGGGAATTTTAAAGTGGTGGCAATTTTTCGCACGGAAAAAAATCTGATGATCTTGGGCGGCAGAGTGGAGCAGGGGAAGTTGGTGAAGGATGCTAAGGTGCGTGTTAAGCGAAAAGGCGAATTTATTGGTATTGGGAAAATCGGCGCTCTGCAAGCGAGCAAACAGGCGGTGAATGAAGTGCCGGAGGGCACTGAATGCGGTTTGCAATATGACGGAAAGTTGAGAGTGGAAATAGGGGATGTGCTGGAAGCGTATCGGGAAGAGAAAAAGGAAAAGAAGCTGGTGCTTTCATAAATATATTATTTATTTTATTTATTAGCTCATCAGATATTTGTTTCGGACACGGGTCTCCTCATCTCTGGACTCGTCGCCCTAACGCTCGTGCCGGCTGTGGCGCCGTCACTCCGCGATTGTCCTCAACAAAGATCTGATTCGCAAATCTATTAATCATATGGAGCAAACATTTACCGACGCAAATTTTGAAGCCGAAGTTTTGAAATCCACAGAGCCAGTGTTTGTGGATTTTTGGGCGCCGTGGTGTGGACCGTGCCAGATGATGGGGGCGATTGTGGAAGAGCTGGCTAAGGAATTTGAAGGGAAAAAAATTAAGATTGGCAAATTGAATGTTGATGAAAATGCTGATGCCGCCGGCAAATACAGCATTATGAGCATACCGAGTTTTATTATTTTTAAAGATGGCGCTCCGGTTGATCAGATAACCGGCGGTGTGCAGAAGGAAAAACTGCAGGAAATGATTGCAAAATACGCGGTATAAGCAATAGTTTAAAATAGTAAATTCCGCTCCGACTAAGTCGGAGCGGTTTTTGTTTCCACTGTGGATAACTTAGCCAAAAATCTTACAGTTTAAGCGTAAAAGTGGTATAATAATAATGAGCATACAATTTAAACCGACTATGAATCTATTGTCGGAGAAGGTAGTGAAAAAAATGACATCGCATAAAGCGGTAATTTTGAAATTATTCGGTTGTTTTTGTCTTTTCACCTTTATATCTTTGGGGATTGTCTTAGTTGCCCGGTCGGCCACACCGCCGTCAATAATTACTTATCAGGGAAAATTGTTGGTGGGCGGTTCTTCAGCTTCCACCACAGAGAACATGTACTTTGTTTTGTATGATGCCCCGACTGGGGGAACTCCACTTTACACCGCATCCGGAACTTTGGGCGCCACATCCTCTATAGCGGTCACTCCGTTTGCCGGGTTGTTCACCGTAAATCTTGGCGACACCGGTACCAACTCTCTTGATCCGGACATCTATAAAAATAATTCTGCTGTTTATCTCGAGGTGCGTGTGGGCTCTGAAATCCTAACTCCCCGCAAACGCATTTCTTCCGCGCCCTACGCTTTCAACGCAAAATATTTAGACGGCGTAGCACCGTCAACAAATACCAACACCGCCCACATCCCGGTCTCTGACTCATCGGGTAATTTTAATTTTAACAATATCACTTCCACCGGCGCATATGTCAGTGGAATTTTAAGCGTGGTCGGAAATTCATATTTCGGAAACATTGCTTCCGGCACTTGGAGCGGTACTGCCATCGGAGCTTCTCGCGGCGGCACTGGGGCTGATTCATCCGGCTGGACTGGTTTTGCCTATGTGAGCGGTGGCGCTTGGACATCAACCACTTCTATTCCTGCCGGTTCGCTCCCGAGCAATATCATGCTTGAAGGCGAAAACATTTCTCTACTTAACAACGACGCCGGATATGTAACATCCTCATTCACACCTGCGGGGATGGTCACAGGCACAGGTTCAAACGGTCAGGTTACATTCTGGACAGGCACTAGTTCTGTTTCCGGTTCATCCACTTTTATCTGGGATAATACTAATGGGAGGCTTGGTATTGGGATACCTTCCCCGGCTGACGCGGTAGATGTTGTAGGCAATATCAACATCAACGCAGGCGGTTACTATAAATATGATGGCGTAAATTTTGCCATGGCTCAGCCGGTTTTGGAGAATTTCTTTACCGGAGGCTCAGGGAATTTGTCGATGACAGGAATGTATAACGTTGCCAATGGTTATCGGGCGTTTATCGCCAACACGACTGGCTTCAATAATACCGCGGACGGCGCCTATTCAATGTATTCAAATACCACAGGTAACAATAACTTGGCTAGTGGTGTTCAGGCACTATATTGGAACGAGAGTGGATCGGGCAACACCGGTGTCGGCTCAAACGCCCTTGCCTCCAATACGTCATCTGATGCCAATGTGGCCGTCGGCTATGGCGCCCTTTATTATAATATTGTCGCCTCTAATACGGCCGTGGGTTATGAAGCGCTTCTTAATAACACGACAGGAGGAATGAACACGGCCAATGGTTATCAGGCTCTTCGTTCCAATACAGAAGGTTGGGAAAATACTGCGACCGGCTTTCAAGCTTTATTTTCCAATACTACCGGCGAACTAAATACCGCGTATGGCGCCGGCGCACTTATGTCAAACACTACCGGTTCAAGCAACAATGCTTTTGGCGAGAATGCTTTGTCTTCCAACTCGATCGGGCACGATAACACGGCTATTGGAGAGAATTCTTTGAGAGATAATACCGTCGGTTATTATAATACTGCTGTTGGAAGTTATTCTCTCGTTTCCAATCTTACCGGTATAGAGAATATTGTCGTCGGATCAAACGCGCTTAACTACAATGAAACCGGAAGTTACAATACCGCGCTCGGAAATTTTGCCTTGTCCTTCAACGTATCATCTTCGGCGAATGTAGCTTTCGGCCATGCCTCTCTTTATTCAAATGTCGCCGCTTCGAACACCGCCATCGGTTACCGTTCCGGCACAAATGTAACGAGTGGCGCGAGAAATATCCTAGTCGGCTATCAGGCCGGCGAGTCACTGATTACCGGCTCACATAATATTGTTATTGGTTATGATATAGACACCCCGTCACTTTCTTCAGTGGATACTTTAAATATTGGTAATCTTATATACGGCACCGGTGTCGATGGGTCCAATACGACTATTAGCTCAGGATATATAGGGATTGGTACGAGTACCCCTTTATATAAACTCACCGTTGCCGGCGACTTTGCGGCTACGGGCACCATTCGAGTGGGGAACTCAATGTCGGCCGGTACTTATGGCCAGCTACTCATGTCCACTGCCACAAGCGCGCAATGGATTTCTACTTCGTCGCTCGGTCTCGGCAATGTATCCGGCACCGGTTTAGCTAATCATGTTTCATACTGGAGCAGTGCCACCAGCCAAACATATGACAGCGACGGAAATTTTTATTGGGATTCGACAAATAATCGCCTTGGAATTGGAACTTCTACTCCCCAACATACTGTGGAAGTGATGTCTACAGGACTGGGTAATGGCATTGTTGTGTCCAGCGGAACTTACATGATGGCGGGAATAGGAAATCACGGGGCTTATGCCGATGCCGGAGCGCTTGCTGCTTTTTATCAAGGAACGATGACTGCTTTGATTGGTGCTACGGGCACATCATATATTAGAGGCGGCTTTGAAGTCGGGCCAAACGCGGGGCTTGCAGGTCCGGAATTCAAAGTCGATTCGAACGGTAATCTTACAAGAATAAATGATATAACTTATTCCTGGCCCTCTGTTCAGGGTACGGCGGGAACAATTTTACAGAATACCGGCGCTGGCGCTTTAGCATGGGCCGCCACTTCTTCTCTCGGTTTTGCTTCTTCCTCCGGTTCAAATGAATATATTCAAAATCAATTTGCATCCAACCAATCTGCGAGTTTTAGAATTGGCGGCATTGGCGCGATGAATACAACAACAATCGGTACGACTACTCCGGAGTTCTCCTTATCTATTGGCGGTGATGGTGGCATGCTCGCTGTTGGGCCGGGTTTGGGCGATGATTCCGAAGGTACTGTGCTAACAACATCCGGTACTGGTACGCGAATGATTTGGTTTCCTCGCAAAGCGGCTTTTCGAGCAGGTTCGGTTGGAGAAGATGGGGAATATGCCGACGCGTGGGATGATGCGAATATTGGTCATCACTCTACCTCATTTGGTGGAAGTAATACTGCCAGCGGAAAATATACTTTTGCTGCCGGCTACGGCAATACAGCTGCTACTGGTTTTAGTTTTACTCTTGGGGCCCGCAATTTTGTTGATGGTAGTAGTGACGGACCGGGTGCTTTAGGGTCACAAAATTATGTATATGCAAATCAAGGAGCCATGGCGATTGGTCGTGGGAATACAGTAATTACCCCGGCGGGAAATAGCCCGGCAATGGCGATTGGTTATTTCAACTCTTCAACAGGCGCATATTCAAATTCGTTCGGGTCATATATGAATGTGTCCGGAGAATATGCTTTTGGCATTAATGTAAGTACCACTCCGGCGACTTTGGCGCAAAATAATACGATTGCTTTGATGGGTGGAAATGTTGGAGTGGGAACGGTTACCCCGGAATTCAGATTATCAGTTGATAATGACGGTGGTGTTATTGCCAAAGGCACGTTCGGAGCCGGCGCGTCTCTTTCGACTTCCGGCGCCGGCACCCGCATGTTTTGGTATCCGAGAAAGGCGGCATTCAGGGCCGGCCGTACAATTGGTTCCGGATGGGATGATATCAATATTGGAGAATACTCCGCTGCATTTGGTTTCGACACTGTTGCGAGCGGTACGGCATCTTTTGCTATGGGGACACAGGCGGTAGCAAGTGAAGAACATGGGACGGCAATCGGTATGTCTGTAGAAGCAAGCGGATATAATGCTATGGCCTTGGGGTACGGAGTGAATGTAAGCGGCTGGGGTTCTTTTGGATTAAATGTCAGTACAACTTATTATCCGACAGTGTCACAGGGAAACACCATCGCACTTCTCGGCGGCAATGTCGGTATCGGTACTACTGTTCCGAATGACAGCCTTGATGTTGTTGGAAATGTAGACATTGCTGCAGGCAGTTATTATAAATATAACAATGTTAACTTTGCGATGGCCTCCACCACGCTTGGAAACTACTTTTTCGGTGGGGCAGGCAATTTATTGATGACGGGCGATAACAATACTGCAGGTGGTAACGGCGCCTTGTCTGTTAATACATCAGGTCAGTGGGACGTTGCCTTAGGTTCAGGGGCGTTGGATGCGAACACGGGCGGAAATCAAAATACTGCCGTCGGTTTCAGTGCTTTGGGATCAAATGTTTCCTCGGGAGAAAATACTGCAATAGGTACCTATGCATTAGGGAATAATAATGGGGGTTTCTTTAATAGTGCGCTTGGTGCAGATGCCCTGAGAATGAATACAAACGGCAACGACAATAACGCTTTTGGCTTTCAGGCTCTTTATAGAAATACAACCGGAGTGAGCAATCTTGCTTTTGGCGGTAGCGCCCTTCACGAAAATATTGGCGGGGGTGGCAACATCGCGGTTGGTGGCGGGTCCCTCTATTCAAATATTGGCGGTGGTCAAAATACGGCAATTGGGTTAAATACGCTTTATAACAATACTAGTGGCGACAATAATGCCGTCCTTGGTTCTAATGCTCTTTATTATAATACAACCGGATTAGGCAATACCGCCGTTGGTACGTATTCAGGTAGAGGCAGTGGTTCTGACGTTAATATGCGATCGGTAATCGATACCTATTCCACATTTTTAGGATATGGGGCTTCCCGAGATTCTTCAGTGGCGTCAACAACGATTCTCACAAATGCAACTGCTATTGGGTATCAAGCTAAAGTCGGTGCAAACAACGCCATTGTGTTGGGAGGTACCGGTTCGTATGCGGTGAATGTTGGTATTGGCACCATATCTCCGACCTACCGATTAACCGTAATGGGTGACTTTGCCGCTACGGGCACTATTAGAGTGGGCGATACAATGTCTGCCGGAACATATGGTCAGTTGCTTATGTCTACTGCCACCAGCGCACAATGGATTTCTACATCGTCGCTTGGTCTCGGTAATGTATCCGGCACCGGCTTAGCCAATCACGTTTCATACTGGAGCAGCGCCACCAGCCAAACATATGACAGCGACGGAAATTTTTATTGGGATTCGACAAATAATCGCCTTGGAATTGGCACGACAACACCGGAGTTTAGATTATCCGTCGAAAATGACGGCGGTATTATTGCCAAAGGTACATATGGCAGTGGTGCAACGCTTACAACTTCCGGTGAAGGCGCCCGTATGATTTGGTATCCGAGAAAGGCTGCTTTTAGAGCCGGCTATGCGTATGACACACAGTGGGACGATGCAAATATTGGCGATTATTCGGTCGCTTTTAATCGCAATACAATCGCAAGCGGTGCCTACAGTTCGGCTTTTGGAAGAGCCTCCGTCGCAAGTGGCACTTATAGCACAGCCATTGGTTATGGTTCTGTTGCGGGTGGTATTGCAAGTGTCGCTATTGGTTATACTTCACAAGCTAATGCGTCTGAGAGCATTGCTGTCGGCACAAATATGATCGTCAATGGTAATTATTCTTTTGGTCTAAATGTTTCCTCTACTTCATATACATTATCTCAAGCCAACACAATCGCTTTGATGGGTGGCAATGTTGGAATTGGCACTACTACTCCTTCAACTTTATTGCATATTGCCGGAACCACTACTGCACAAAATATTGTTCCCGACATGACCGGCGGTTCGGGTAATATGAGTCTATACAATCTTGGCGCCTCCACCACCCGCTGGAATTCCATTTGGACTGGTACAACGAACATTGGAACTAGCACATGGTCTTTAACCACGGCGGGCGATGGGCGATTAGGATTTTTTAGCCAGCCGAACGGAGGGGGGAGTGAATATGTTACTGTGGCGACAAGTGGGTATGTAGGGTTTGGCATCACAAACCCGCAGCTCAAACTTTCCATGGATACGACGGCGCCAAACAACTGGATAAACGGTTTAAATATGGTGGGAAACGCCAGTCCGACCGTGTTTCTTGGAAACTATAATTCCAGTGGTTATTATTCTTCAATGTTGGCTCTTTACGATAATACAAGTGCTGACCCGTTCACTCTTGTTGCAGTTGGTAAATCATTTTTTAATTATGGTTTATCAGTTGGTGTTGCAACGCAGACATACTCACAGCCTTTATTTACTGTTGGTAACGCGTATCAATTCGGAGTTAATTCAAGCGGAAATCTTGTCCGAATAAACAATGTTACGACTTCCTGGCCCGGTACGCAGGGCGCGGCAGGGTCAATTTTACAAAATAATGGTGCGGGAACTTTAACATGGGCATCCACCTCCTCTCTCGGCCTCGCTTCTTCTTCCGGTTCAAATAACTATATTCAAAATCAATCTAGTGCTAATCAGTCGGCAAGTTTTAGAATTACCGGTACCGGCACATTGGCCGCGGTCGGTATTGGTGTAACAAATCCTGCGAAGAGTCTTGATGTTAACGGCAGCGCGATTTTCAATAAACAGTGTAGCGGTCATTCAGATTGCGGTACGGGCGGAGTTTGCTCCGGTGGATATTGTATTGCCGGCAGTGAGATGTCAAAGATTGGTGTTGGCACTATCACACCGGAATTTTCATTGTCCATGGATTATGACGGCGGTATTATTGCCAAAGGAACATATGGCAGTGGTGCAACGCTCACAACTTCAGGCGCCGGCACAAAATTGATTTGGTATCCGCAGAAAGCGGCTTTCAGAGCGGGGTATGTAAATGGCACCCAATGGAATGACGCGAATATTGGAGCGTATTCAGCGGCATTTGGTAACAATAATACAGCATCCGGTGCAAGCGATTTCGCGGCCGGTAATGGCAACACAGCCGGCGGGGGCGCATCGGTTGCGATGGGTGTTTCCAACGTCGCAAGCGGCTATGGCGCAATTGCTCTTGGCGCCTTGAACAATTCCACGGCCAACTATGCTGTTACTATGGGTTATGGAAATTCCGCGTCAGGTGTTAGCCAAGCGCAGGCCTATGGTAATTACGCAATCTCCGATAGTCAAAATTCAATCGCTTTTGGCAACTATGTTACGTCAAGCAATTACGCGTCCATGGCGCTCGGTCATAAAATGACGGTGTCGGGCGGCTATTCTTTTGGCGTAAATGTTTCCGATACTCCCGCCACCCTTTCTCAAGCCAGCACGATTGCTCTTATGGGCGGCAAAGTCGGTATCGGTACAACCACCCCGGAATTTAGATTATCAATTGATAATGACGGCGGTATTATTGCTAAAGGAACATATACCACTGGTGCAACACTTACAACTTCCGGTGCAGGCACACGCATGATTTGGTATCCGCGCAAGGCTGCTTTTAGAGTTGGTGCCGTTGGCATATTAACAAATAGTGATGGCTGGGATGATTCAAAGGTTGGAATGGCATCATTTGTAGCTGGTGCAGATAGTATAGCCTCAAATACACTTTCGGTTGCGTTTGGGTATAACAACTTCTCAACCGGTCCGGCCTCATTTGTTGGAGGAGCGAACTCCACTTCAAGCGCCTCCACCTCGTTCGCCTATGGCAATGGCGTAGTATCATCAGGAAACAGATCTTTTGCGATTGGAAATTTTACTGTGGCTTCAGGGACCAATTCGTTTGCGGGCGGAATGGAAGGAACCATCGCCAGCGGGGATAATTCTTTCGCATTTGGTAACGCTGCCGTGACTTTAGGGACCAATTCGTTTGCGGGCGGTATGTTTTCAACTGCAGGCGGCGAAAATTCCATTGCCTTTGGCAATAATGTTGAGGCTACCGGAATAAATTCCGTCGGTTTCGGTATGGACACCATCGTCAGCGGTGACAGTGCTTTTGCTTTTGGTGTACAAACTACTACGGCTGCCGGCGATGCCTCATTTGCCGGCGGTGTCCGGGCATATGCTGGCGGAGATTATTCTTTTGCTTTTGGAGCCGATACAACATCAACTGGCGGCAACTCTTTTGCACTAGGTTCTGATATTACAGTGCAGGGATTAAATTCTTTTGGAATAAGTTTGATGGGTGGTGCTGACCGTTTAGTTACAAGTAACAATGTCATGGCCATCATGGGCGGCAACGTCGGTATTGGTTCGTCCAGCCCGAACTACCTTTTATCCATGGAAGCATCCGGCGGCGGCTTCTATTCGGTTGCAGATAAACAATGGCACGCTGGTTCATCCCGTGCCATCAAACAGGACATATCAGTCATATCCTCCGACCAGAGAGATGATCTTCTAACACTATTAGACAACATTGAAATCAATAAATACAGATTCATCAGCGACTTTAACGAGAATGGCGCTGACGCTATCTGGCAATACGGTTTCATTGCCGACGACACTGACGAGCTTCTATCCGGCCGTAACCATGATGGTGTAGCTATGGGCAGCGCCATTCAATTCCTTTTAACCAACCTCCAGACCATCTACCGTGCTTTTAACCCGATTGATCTGGCCATTGATGTAAACACCTCATCAATATCTTTTAATACCAACAAACTTTCCTTTTCCACCTCCACTATTTTTGAAACTGCGGTAAGCAATGACTCTAACGCCCGCGCCTTTGTCTTTAACGCCATCAACTTTAACACTTCAACCTCTGACCGTTATCTGTTATCTCTTCGCTCCAACAACACCCCTGTCTTTTCTGTCACGGCGAACGGTGATGTCCATAGCTCAGGCAACATCTATGCCGCTTCCGCTGTTCTTGGTACTTCCACCAACCCCGGCGACCTGGCAGAGAGAGTGGATATTGCCATGGAAGAAAATGTTGAACCCGGCGACGTCCTAATGGTAGATGAGAACAATCCCGACTCATACAGAAGAACCGCCCAGGCCTATGAACCGACCGTAGCCGGCGTTGTTTCCACCAACCCCACTATTATTGTCGGCAACGGCAAGACCGAACAAACCGCCCCCATGGCCATGGTCGGCCGTGTTCCGGTTAAAATATCCACCATTAACGGCGACATCCAAAGAGGCGACCTTCTGGTCGCATCCGACATCCAGGGAACGGCCATGAAGTATGACCCGACCAAAGATGATTCCAGAAAGATCGTCGGCATCATCGGTATCGCCCTTGAAAACTCCATAAATGCCACCAACGGTAAAATCATCGCCTTAATCCGCACCGGCTGGGTTTACAACAAAACCGAAGCCGCCGCCAAACTGGAACAACAAGTCCAAACCATTGCTGCGGTTGAAGGCATCGACCTGAACGCCGACCCGGCTGACCTGAATGTTGGCGGGGGTGGGGGAGAGTTGACATATTCGGGCGGAAATTTGAATTTGAATAATTATAGTATTTTAAATGTTAAATCAATTGTTGGCGCGAGTAATAAATGGACGATTGATGACAACGGTTTGCTAATAGCAAGAGTGATGACCAGCCAGGGAGAAAAAAGCGTTTACGGATTAAGTTCTGAATCCGCTGAATTGCAACTATCCGGTTCGGCAGCGCTTGTGAACGGCGAAGCGAGAGTTATTTTTGCTACTGACACGCAAGAAATTATTGATGAGTCGGCGGTGATAAAAGTTATTCCTGCTTTGACTTCGGGTGAATGCAACGGAATATTTGTAAGTGAAAAATCGGCGCAAGGGTTTACAATAAAAGAATTAAATAGCGGAACGAGTGCAGCGACGTTTGACTGGATAGTGGTGGCCAAAAGAAAAATGATTTTGTCGGTTGAAACACCTGTGGTTGAAGATCTAATTGATGATGGGTCGGGCGGCTCTACACCTTTGCCGGAAGATGGTGAAACGGCTACAACACCGCCAGCAGATGTACCGCCAACAGAACAGCCCCCGGTTGATAATCCTCCGGCTGATGTTCCGCCAGCCGAAACGCCCTTGGTTGATAATCCACCGTCTGAACCGGCGCCAGAAGTTCAACCTCCAGCTGAAACACCGTCCGCGGAAACCCCTCCGGCAGAAACCCCATAATTTAAATCTACGCTCCGCGACTTGCGGAGCGTTTTTGGCTAAGGTAATAGTAAATTTGCCTAACCACTCTTGACAGAATGTATTAAAGAGATATATTATATGTAGTTCTATTCTTGTCATTCTGAACACAGTGAACGAACCTTTCTTTCATTGTATTCAGGATGATAATTCGTCCTTTGAAAATATATTGAGGCAAATAAAAATTGTAAACTCACCCGATCTCATCGGGTAATTCAGCGGGGTGTCTGCTCCGCACGAGAGGTAGAAAAATGTTCAAGACGATTTGGTTCGTGATGCTTGCGCAGGCCATGGCGACCATGTCCTTCACCGCTTGCGGCGACGATGAGAACGCAAACCCCGACAGCGACTCTGACACTGACACGGATGTCGATACCGATTCCGACACGGATACGGACACGGACACCGACACGGACACGGACACGGATACCGATTCGGACTCGGATACCGACACTGATTCCGACACCGACACTGACACGGATACCGACGCTGACACAGACACCGACACGGATACGGATACCGACACCGACACCGACACGGATACGGACGGTGACACCGACCTCGGCCCGTTCATCGTGGACGGTGCCATGCAGAAGGGCCCGCTCCTCACCGGAAGCTCTCTGGATGCGAACATGATGGACGCGACTGGCATATGGACCGGTGCGTCCTACCCCGCAGTCACCGAGGACGATCTCGGGACGTTCAGCATCATTGCCGCCACATCCGGCCCGACTGAGCTGGTGGGTAACGGCTTCTACTATAACGAGATCATCGACGATCTTTCGGGGGCGGCCATCACTTTGCGGGCGCTCTACGAGATCACCGGCCCCGATCCGCAGCAAGCCTACCTGAACGTCTTCACGCATATGTCGAGCGGGTTGGCTCTCAAAACCTTCCGCGATAGCCTGGGTGTGACATCAGTCGCCGATTCGGTGGCTTATGCCGAAGATACGCTTTTCGACGAGCTCGGCATCCAGCACCCTCTCGGCGCGTTGGTCGGTCACGGCACGGATATGGATCTCACCGGTAGCGACAGCCCAGATAATCAGTACATCATGGCAGTCAGCTGTATCATAGCCAAGGCCGCAGACCTGCGAGCTTCCACGCCCGATGAGGTGGACGCCCGCCTGCAGGAGCTTCTCAACAACATCCGAAGCCAGCTGCAAATCAGCGGTATGATCTCGGGTGAGTACAAGCAGTACCTGCGCGACGGCGAGGCGGCTTTGGACCCGATCGAGGGCTGCGTCACCAATCTCGAGAACTACTTGGAAGATGTGACCGGCGTACCGCAGACCTTGCCTGATCCGAATCAGGCGGCCGACAACGACGCCGACGGGATCACCAATGCCTATGACGATGACATCGACGGCGATGGTGTCGTGAACGACAACAACGGCGACGACGTCCTTAACACCGCCGACTGCATCACGATTCCGCTCGTCGCCCCGTGTGAGGACGAGTCTCCGTACAACAACACCATTGGTGGAGGCATCTACTTCGACTACGCGAACTCCCTCGCCTGGCAGGTCGAGCCGCCCTCTTCCTACTACAATTGGGATGATGCGCAAGCCTACTGCGACGATCTCGATTTCAGCGGATACGACGACTGGCGCCTGCCGACCATCTGGGAATACCGTACGATCGTAAGCGGCTGTCCGGATAACGAAGTCCCGGACGGTGTCTGCGCGGTCGACGATACTTGCCTGGAAACATCCTGCGACAGTTTGTGCACGCACTGCACTCTATTTATGGGTCCGGCAGAGGGCGGGTGCTACTTCAACCCATCTCTGTCCGGCACCTGCACCGATGGGGTGTGGTCCTCGTCAACCACTACAGGATATATCTGGGTGATGGTTTTCAACGGCGGATACCCGGTCTGGACCGATGAAGCCAACGAAACATCGGCTCAGCCCGTCCGTTGCGTCCGCGACCTGATCTAACCTGCCTCAATTCCGCTCTTTCCAACCACGCCCGCCAAGTCACTGCGACCTCTGGCGGGTTTTTTAATTTAAAAAATAGGCCATATTTTTGTATAGGGGCCCATTATTCAAATGTGTGGATAACTTCTCCAAAAACATACTAAGTTGGCCTCAAAAATGGTATAATAATAACGGTTATACAATCTATACCGACTATGAATTTTGTGTCGGAGAAGGTAGCGAAAAAAATGACATCGCATAAAGCGGTAATTTTGAAATTATTCGGTAGTTTTTGTCTCTTCGCCGGTTTTATTTCTCTCGCCTTATCTGCCCAGGGAGCTCAGCCCCCTCAGATAATCACTTACCAGGGCAAACTTCTTATCGGTGGGTCGCCTGCCTCCACCACGCAGAACATGTATTTTGTTTTGTATGATGCTCCCACCGGCGGTACACCTCTTTACACCGCATCCGGCACTCTGGTTGTCACTTCTTCCATCGCGGTCACTCCGGTTTCAGGATTGTTCACTGTAAACCTTGGCGACACCGGTACCAACGCACTTGATTCTAAAATGTTTCAAAACAACAGCGCCCTCTATATTGAAGTGAGAATTGGTTCTGAAATCTTGACTCCGCGCAAGCGCATCTCTTCCGCGCCCTACGCTTTCAACTCAAAATATTTAGACGGCGTTGCGCCGTCAACAAATACCAACACCACCCACATTCCGGTCTCTGACTCATCGGGCAATTTTAATTTTAACAATGTCACTTCCACCGCTGCCTATGTGGGCGGAATTTTAAGCGTGGTCGGAAATTCATATTTCGGAAATATTGCTTCCGGCACTTGGAGCGGTACTGCCATCGGAGCTTCTCGCGGCGGCACCGGAGCTGATTCTTCCGGCTGGACCGGCTTTGCTTATGTGAGTGGTGGCGCTTGGACATCAACCACTTCTATTCCTGCCGGTTCGCTCCCGAGCAATATCATGCTTGAAGGCGAAAATATTTCTCTGCTTAACAACGACGCCGGATATATCACCAGCACATTGTCTTACGTTGAAACAGATCCTATTTGGTCAGCCGTTTCAACTTCCCTAACCGTATCCAACTTTGCCACTAACACAATATCGCAGTGGTATAACAATGCAGGCTACATCACAGACGGTAATACCAACTGGGATAATTCATACGGTTTCATAACTTCCAGTTCGGCTGATAACTTAACCAACAAGACCGGCCTCATCTCCATGTGGACCAACAATGTTGGTTATATCACCAACACGCTTTCATACGTTGAGACTGATCCGATTTGGATGGCCGCTTCTTCAAGTTATTCATTAATCACACATAATCATTACGGCGTTTACGCCTCTTCAACTCATTATCATACATCTACTACTATTTCTGACTTAGTTGTTGCTGATTTTGCCACACCAAACATTTCGCAGTGGACCAATGATTCCGGTTATGTCACTTCTTCTTATGTACCGACCGGAATGGTTTCGGGCACCGGTTCAAATGGCCAGGTTAGTTTCTGGACGGGCGCGAATTCTGTTTCCGGTTCATCCACTTTTGTATGGAATAATACGAATGGCAGATTAAGCATTGGCACATCAACAACAGCGTATAAATTATGGGTTGAAGCCGGAGCAAATGACGGCATGGTACTGACCAGAGGGGGAGTGCCGATGGCAGCGCTGGCAACAGGAGCTGCGGCGAATGGAGTGCTACAGCTATATAATAGTTCGGGTACGCTGGCCACACAATTAGGCACCGGCGCGCTTGAAATGATGAATTTTTCAGGTGTAACTACAACCCGTTTCTCTTCGGCCGGTTCGTCTTATGTGACCGGCGGGCGGTTTGGTTCAGGTACAAGTTCATTGGATGCGCAGATCGTTATCCAACCGCACGAGTTCGGAATGGCGAATGTTTTCAAAATATATGATTGGAATGGTTTGCCGATATTAAATGTTTTGCAAAATGGAAATTTCGGTATTCTAGACGATACTCCGGCAGCTGCTTTAACTGTTGGGAGTGGTGATTTATTTCAGGTGAATTCAAGTGGAAACATAATTAGAATAAATAATGTTGCTTATTCATGGCCATCTTTTAATAACAGTACAAGCTCAATTTTATTAAATGATGGTTCTGGTAATTTATCTTGGGCCACATCTTCGCAATTCGGCGGTAGTGGCACAAGTACTTCTCCGGGCGGTTCCAACATGGCAATCCAGTTCAACGATGCAGGCGCCTTTGGTGGTACCTCTACTTTCGTTTGGGATAATTCTACTGGCCGCCTTGGCATCGGCACTTCCACGCCCCAAACTCTGTTTCAGGTAGCTGGCGTTGCAACAATGCAGAATATTATTCCGGATGGTCCTTATACCGGCAACATGAGCGCCTACAACCTGGGCGCATCCACCACGCGTTGGAATTCCATCTGGACCGGCACGACAAATATCGGCACTAACACCTGGTCGCTTACCACTGGCGCTGACGGACGGCTTGGCATATTTGACCAGTCTAACGGCGGTGGAAATGAGCTAATATCTTTTGCCACAAACGGCAATGTTGGTATCGGTACTGTAGCTACTAGTACAAGGTTCTATATTGATAATCCACAATCTGGATTAGAGTTGATTAACTATACCGGTCTGCCCCAGAATATTAATAATATCCGGGTCACCAATGACAAGGCCTATTATATCGCCTGGGAAAGCGGCTTGGGAAGATATTATATTGGAATTTCTGATGTTTCGGTTCAGTCTGCGCCGGCTCTTATATCAACGACAACCCCGGCGTATCCGGTATTAGCTTCAGGCGGTGAAGAGTTCGCCGCTGATGGAAATAATGTGTATATTGGCGTACGGGATGATGTCGCAGGAACGACCTCGGTCTATATTTATGATGTCACCACTCCGGCCTCCCCATCCCATGTCGGTACGATTGGCGCTGGGACATCTACGATCGATGAAATGGACGTGCGCGGAAACAATTTGTACATTGCCACCTCAGATGTCGGCGGGGCGATGCTAAGTGTTTATAATATCTCCGTTCCGTCTTCTCCCTCCTTCACCACTTCAACCGCCCTTATGGATGCTGCTCGTCAAATGAGCGTTGACGATAATTTTGCATACGTGGGTGAGAATTCACAATTGGAAATTTTTACTCTTGCCAATCTGGCGAATAAAACCAATATTCCATCTGCTTCTTCCCGATTTTCGGACGTGAAAAGATCAGGGGATTATTTATTTGCTGTTGAGGAAGGTTATGGCGTCAGGTTTTTTAATGTCACCAATGAAATGACGCCGGTTGAATTGAATTCCGGATCACCATTCATTTCGAGTTATGGAGAAGTGTATCGTTTCGTGATTGATGGGACTATTGTTTATTCAACTATCCGGGATGAAGGTGTCGAAGCGTTTGATATTACAAGTTCAACTGATTGGTCTTCATTGGCTTTTTTTGCTTATGAATATACACTGCCGCACATCGATGTGGATGCGGACCATTATATATATGCTGATGCCCCAAAATATACAGGCATTTTAAAATTAAATGTCGTAACCGGCGCGAAGCCATATGCGGCGATTTTTTCAGGTGGCAATGTTGGTATTGGCACTACCGCTCCAACCAAGGCCCTGACTGTTGTCGGATCAATTGAGGCCTCCCGGGGTATTTATTTGCAATCAGCTGTTCCGGGTGATACGACAAACGCGTTATATAATGATGGAAGCACGTTATATTGGAATGGCGCCCCAGTAGTGGCTTCCACACTTCCGGGCGGTAGCTACGGCAATATCCAGTATAATGATGGCGCTGGTGGTTTCGCCGGCCTCGGGGGCTCTCTCCTTATCGGCGATTCGATGTATGTCGGCATGGGCAATGATACAAATTACCAATGGTGGACGGGTGAAGTCGCGGCAATTGGTGGTGCAGCTAATACTATTAATTCCAGTTACAGCGCAATTATCGGCGGCATGAGTAATACCGTAGGTTTAAATGACGGGACGTTTAATGGTCTGCGTGGCGCCCGGTCAGTCGTAATTGGTGGTTCAGGGAATATAGCCGGTAATTCCAGTACTTATCCCTTTGGTTATGCTGATGCCGCTGTAGTGGGCGGTATAAGCAATCAGGCGAGGGGTGAAAGGTCATTTATTGGCGGCGGCGCCCACAACAATGCTATGGGTGTGAATTCATACGCCTTTGGTTATGGTATGACCGTTTATGGAAATTATTCTTTTGGCATTAATGTCAATTCAAGTTCCTTACCAATATTGTCTCAAAACAATTCCATTGCCCTCTTGGGTGGCAATGTTGGCATTGGTAATAACGCCCCGTCTTATCAATTGGATGTAAACGGTGACATCAACCTGAACGGCGATTTGCGCGTCAGCGGCACCGCCGGATCAATGGGGCAGATATTGCAAGCAACCGGTTTCGGCATGCAGTGGGTTTCCACAAATACACTTGGCATTACCGACACAACAAGTACCCCGGGCGGTTCGAATATGTCGGTGCAATTTAATAGTGCAAACACATTTGGTGGAACTTCCACTTTTGTTTGGAATAATACAAACGGTCGGCTCGGTATTGGCACTTCTACACCCGTAACCGCGTTATCAATAATCGCACCAACCGGGAACAGCGGCATGCAGATAGCTAATACAAGCGGCCAAGCTGTTTTTGCAGCCGGTACGCACGCCATGGATACCTCTGCAGGTATAATGGCGATTTATTATAATAATTCCGCATATTCATATTTGTCTGCCACAAGCACGCTGACACCTTATGCCTTAAGCCTCGCTTCCGGCGTATTCGCGGTTGAACATGACGGTAATTTAAATAAGATAAGAGGCATATCTTATTACTGGCCGACAAGCGCGGCAACTAATTCTTTTCTTTATTATAACAATTCGGGTGTTTTATCATGGGAAACTACCAGCTCGCTCGGCATAGGAGGCGGAGTTACCGGTTCCGGTACTTCCACCCAAGTTGCTTTTTGGAGCGGAGCTAATTCTCTCTCATCATCAAGTTCGCTTTATTGGGATAATACTAATGGGAGGTTGGGGATAAATAACAGCGCTCCGGAATTCGCGCTGACGTTAGGTAATGACGGTGGTATTATTGCCGCCGGCACAGCTGGTTCTGGTGCAACGCTCGCTTCTGCCGGCGCCGGTACGCGAATGATCTGGTACCCAAGAAAAGCGGCGTTTAGAGCGGGTTATGTGAACAACACTCAATGGGATGATGTCAATATCGGCGCTTACTCATTTGCCGGAGGCAACCAGGTGAGGGCAAGCGGTCAGGGGAGTACAGCATTTGGAACAGCCAGTATTGCAAGTGGCAACGGTTCGTTTGCCGCCGGCGATTTTGCTTCTGCCAGTGGTGAGTATGCTTTCGCCGGTGGTGAAGGTACGATTGCCTCGGGTAAGTCTTCTGTTGCTTTAGGTAATTTTACAGTTGCCTCGAATAATTATTCCGTTGCTTTAGGTAATTATACAGTCGCTAATTCAACGGGAGCTTTTTCCGCCGGCAACTATAATACTTCTTCGGCGAATTATGCCTCTACTCTTGGCAGTTATAACACTGCTGCCGGAAATAGCTCACTTGCTTTAGGTTTGGGAAATTATGTGAATACAAGTGGTTTATATGGTGCAGTAGCTATGGGCAGCAGCTCATACGTTAACGCCCAAACAGCCATGGCTTTTGGACGCAATGTTACAACTACGGGAAATAATTCGATAGCAATGGGCCAGTATTTAACTGTTAGTGGCGTGGGTTCGTTTGGCCTTAGTGTCAGTTCCACTCTTAATCCAACAATATCAAACAACAATGTAATCGCACTAATGGGAGGTAACGTCGGTATTGCAAATACAGGACCGACCGTAGCATTAAATGTTGGCGCCTTGACTGGTTCTGCGGCGGATGGTGGAATAATAGCTCGCGGAAATTTAGGGTCAGGCTCTATCCTGGATTCAACAAATTTACCGGCCGCCAGTGGCGCATATATGATTTGGAATCCGAGAAAGGGAGCATTCAGGGCAACAACTGAATCTTCCGTCACATATTTAAGGGATGGTTATGTCGGTATAAGTTCGGTGGCGATGGGCAATAATGTTATCGCTAGTGGAACAGCTTCAGTCGCCATTGGCGCGTTAAATAGTGCTACAGCCGATTGGTCGGCCGCACTAGGCGGAAATTCCAATTATGCTTCAGGCACATATGCAACAGTTATTGGTGGTCTTAGTAATATTGCTGGCGGTCAATATTCAGTAGCCGGAGGTTGGATTTCCCAAGCTACTGGTTTTGGATCGGTGGCAATCGGGATAGGCAATAGCGCTACGGGTAATCGTTCATATGCTTTTGGGTCAGGTATGACGGTTTCCGGAGTAGAATCATTTGGCATAAATATTAACAGTATTGCAAATCAAAGCATGTCTCAATCCCACGCCTTCGTTATCGTTGGCGGTAATGTTGGTGTTGGCACAGTTGCCCCCGGTTATTCACTGACAGTTGCCGGTGATTTTGCCGCTACGGGCACTATTAGAGTGGGCGATACAATGTCTGCCGGTACATATGGCCAAGTTCTGATGTCCACTGCCACCAGCGCACAGTGGATTTCTACATCGTCGCTTGGCCTCGGCAATGTATCCGGCACCGGTTTAGCCAATCACGTTTCATACTGGAGCAGCGCCACCAGCCAAACATATGACAGCGACGGAAAATTTTATTGGGATTCGACAAATAATCGTCTTGGTATTGGTACGACGGCACCGACGGAAACATTGGCAATATATAATCCTGTGGGTTCAAATTCAAGCTTGTCCTTGGCTGATGGAGATGTCGCACACGGCGTAACAACATTGGCAGGCACAAATATTTGGCTATTGGCAAATGAGCACTCTGCGGATAAAGGCGGAGCACAATTAACAGGTTTTTCTGATGCGTCAGATAATCCAGCGTTTGAAATTAAAGGTGTGAACGTTTCCGACCCGGACAATAATATTCCAGCAATTATTTTTGATGGATATAGTGCTAATGGAACTGGGGTTAAGGCCGTGGGAGCGACCAAGACAGTATTGCAAATACAAAATAATGGTTCTGCTCTGTTCAGTTTATTAGGAAACGGCAACGTCGGCATCGGTACAACCTCTCCAAGCTATTCCTTAACGATTGCCGGAAATATTGCTGTCACTGGTACGATTAGAGTGGGTAATACTCTGGATGCGGGAATATATGGTCAGATGCTTATGTCTACTGCCACCAGCGCACAGTGGGTTTCAACTTCTTCCCTTGGTTTTGCTTCTTCTTCCGGTTCAAACAATTATATTCAAAATCAAAATTCAGCTGACCAGGTTGCGAATTTTAGAATCGGCGGTATTGGCACGATGAGTACAACGACCATTGGCACCACTACTTCTCAATTTGCTTTGACAATTGGCGGAGACGGAGGTATTTACGCGTTTGGCCCCGGTGTTGGAGATGACACCGTAGGAACATCGCTCACTGAATCCGGTGCCGGCACTAAAATGCTCTGGTACCCGCGCAAGGCGGCTTTCCGTGCCGGGTATGTTAACGGTGCGCAATGGGACGATGCATATATTGGTAATTATTCGGTTGCATTCGGCAGTGGGAACATAGCATCCGCTACCTACTCATATGTTGCCGGTGTTGGAAATATTGTCTCCGGTTCAGGATCTACTATTGCCGGAGGTAATACCAATTGGAATTCTGGCGGTTCTGCGTTTATCGGCGCAGGTTTTAACAATGATGTTTATCAAGCAAACTATGCGTTCATCGGAGCCGGCGTGATGAATACTGTGCGTGGCTCCGAATCATTTGTTGGCGCCGGAAGCCTTAACAACGCTATAGGCATTGAATCGTTCGTCGGCGGTGGGTGGGCCAACAGTGCTCTTGCGGACAACTCATTCGTCGGCGGCGGCACGAGCAATATTGCGTCCGGCACATATTCATTCGTCGGCGGCGGTATTATGAACAGGGCGGAGGGCATATTTTCCGCTATTGCCGGCGGTAATCAGAATCAAGCCCTGGGCAATTATTCATTCGTCGGTGGTGGTAATTTAAATATAGCTTCCGGCATAAACTCAACCGCCTTGGGGCGCAGCATGCAAGTTTCAGGAAATTATTCTTTTGGTGTTAACGTCTCCACGACGGTTGCTTTACTTTCTCAAGATAACACCATTGCCTTAATGGGCGGCAATGTTGGTATAGGCACCACTACCCCGGAGTTTTCCTTAGCTGTTGGTGGAGATGGCGGCATTCTTGCTGTTGGTCCAGGGCTTGGCGATAATACAGAAGGTACTATTCTCACAACATCAGGCACTGGCACTCGCATGATCTGGTATCCGCGAAAAGGCGCCTTTAGAGCCGGAACAGTCACAGGAACGCATTGGGATGATGGAAATATTGGAAGCTTTTCTTTTGCTTCCGGGTTAAATAATATTGCTTCCGGGGATTTATCATTTGTCGCCGGCGGTATGGAAAATACAGCTGCCGGCATGGGTGCTTTTGTGACGGGCATCGGGAATACAGTAAATGGTTCAATGGCAACCGCTTTCGGTGGCATGAATACGGTTGATGGAATCCTCGGTATTGCTTTCGGTGGAATGAATACTGTTTCCGGTAATGCCAGTCTCGCGATGGGTGTGTATAACGTAGCCAGTGCTATGGGTTCAGTGACTGTTGGCGCATATAATACATCTTCAGCTTCAGGAGGTATCGCCTTAGGAGCATACAATTCTGTTAACGCGACTCAGGGTACCGCGCTAGGTTATTACAATGAGATTAATGACGTTGGCGGAATCGCTTTTGGTAATCTTAATACTATAAATGGGACCATGTCCGTTGCGATTGGTTCAAATTTGACTATCAACGGTGATCAGTCCTTTGGTTTAAATATTGATGGGGCCACCCCGTATATTATTGATCAGGATTATGTTATCGCTTTTCTTGGTGGCGATGTCGGCATTGGCACAACTACTCCTTCGACTAAATTACACATCGCCGGCACTACTACGGCGCAAAATATTATTCCGGACGGTCCGTACACCGGCAATATGAGCGCCTACAATCTCGGTACCTCCGCCGCCCGCTGGAATTCTATTTGGACCGGTACGACAAACATTGGCACGAACACCTGGTCGCTTACCACAAAGGATGACGGACGGTTTGGAATATTTGACCAGCCCGGCGGGGCTGGCAGTGAACGGATGACACTTGCCATGAATGGCAATATTGGTGTGGGTACCACTACACCGTCGGCAAAAATTCATGTGGTTACCGGTCCGGGTGGGTTGATCACTGTCGGTACCCCGTCAAATTTGCAGATGGCTTCGAGCACCGGGGGAAAAAGGTATTACGGTACCCTCGGGGGACCGTGGACTCACAATGCGCGAGTTTACGCGTACAAAGACACCATGTCGGGCAGGGTATATTCTTCTTCTTATGCGACACTTGGGAGTGATTGGACAGATGATGGGTCGGTAAGCTACGACCTTGAATGGACATGGGATCCTGTTTCAGGAGCCGACGGCTATCGCGTATTAAAATCTGACGATTTTAATGAATTTGTTTATGATTACTATGCAGACGTTGGTACCAACTCTTTGTCGGATAACGGAGACACTCCTTGGTCCTGGCCGGTTGTTGTGACGCCGACTTCAGCATATGACTATTCCGGTGCGATGCGGCTTGGTGCGGATTCCTCAAATTATGTTGATTTCAAAGTAGGTAATGATTCAGGGTTGGGAATCTTTAACAGCACTGGTAGTGGTATTATCCACATGACTGCCAACGGCAATGTCGGTATCGCAAAAACCAACCCTGATTATACACTTGATGTGAACGGTACGGTGAATATTCCGCAAACGAACGGCACGACAACAGGAGTTATTTATATGGATGGTGTGCGGTTTATCTCATCACCTCACGCCAACACATGGGACGAATATAATGTTTTTGTCGGACAGAATTCCGGGAATGTTACTGCTACCGGCGACAGCAATGTGGCTATCGGCGATAGAGCCATGATGTCTCTTAGTGGTGGAAGGTGGAATACAGCTGTCGGAGGCTACGCCATGTATTCCAACACCACCGGCCAATTCAACACCGCCATTGGAAACCGTGCGTTGGTTAATAATACTGACGGCGGAATGAATACTGCCATGGGCGGCTACGCACTGAGAGACAATATTTCAGGAGAAGCCAATGTAGCTGTCGGTTACAATGCATTATCCTGGAATTTGGCCGACAACAATACCGCTGTAGGTCTGGAGGCACTGCAGCAAAATACAACTGGTTATCAAAATACCGCTGTTGGCGGCAGTGCGCTTTCAAGAAATGTAACCGGGTATTTCAATACTGCTGTGGGTCAGACCTCCGGATTTTATAATGTTGCGGCAATAAATACTACTTTTATAGGTTATGCTGCGGGTTTTGGTGCGGGAGGAGATTATTCCGCGGGAGAAGTCACTGCTATCGGCACGGAATCTTTATACAACATCCGTACAGGAGCGGAGGATAATACCGCCCTTGGTTATCGCGCAGGTTACGCTGTCACTACTGGCGCGAATAATATTTTGTTAGGCTATCAGGCCGCCGACAACTTAACCGTCGGTTCAAACAACATCGTAATTGGGTATAATATTGATGCCCGGGCGGTCGGGTCGGCAAATACACTTAATATTGGCAATCTTTTATTCGGCACCGGCATCAACGGCACCGGCACCACATTAAGCACCGGCAATATCGGTATTGGTATTGCAACGCCGACAGAAAAAATGGATATCGACGGCAGTATCAATATTTCGGCCGGAAATTATTATAAATACAATGGCGCAAATTTTGCCATGGCCTCAACCACACGCAATAACTTTTTTTCAGGCGGGGCAGGTAATTTGACAATGACGGGCTATTTAAACACCGCCATGGGTGAGGGGGCGCTCGCTTCCAATATGAGCGGTGAGGGCAACACTGCTAACGGTCAAACAGCTCTTTATGCCAATGACACCGGCTCATACAATACTGCAAATGGCATGTGGGCGCTCCGTTGGAATACCTCGGGGAGTTTGAATGTGGCTGAAGGCGCTTATTCCTTGTATTCTAATATTTCAGGCGGCAACAATATCGGCGTCGGTTTTCAAACCTTGTTTCATAATACTTCTGGTTCCAATAATAGCGCGATCGGTAACTCTGCCCTTTTTGATAATTCGACTGGCTACAGTAATCTTGCCTTCGGCTTTCAGGCGCTTCAACACAACACTGTTGGCTCAGGCAATACTGCAATCGGCTACTTTGCCGGCGTCGGGAATGCAACTAACACGCCGACGTATTTGGACATTGGCTCCACTTTCATCGGTCATATGGCTTCCCGCGATCCTTCGGTTCCCACTTCCACCCCGCTTTACAATGCCACGGCCATCGGTAACAACGCCAAGGTCGGAGCGAGCAATTCACTTGTTCTCGGTGGCACTGGGGCTGATGCGGTGAAGGTCGGTATCGGCACATCAACTCCTTTGTTTACACTCACAGTTGAGGGCGGCGTTTACGCTTCCGGAACATTTGGCGCTGGTGAGACGCTTTCTTATGGCGGCGCCGGCACGCGCATGCTTTGGTATCCGCGCAAGTCGGCTTTTCGAGTTGGAACGGTTGGCTATTTGCAAAACAGCGATGCATGGGATGACTCAAGAATTGGAGCTTTCTCATTTGTAGCTGGCTTAGACAGCGTAGCCTCGAACGCAGCTTCGGTTGCGTTCGGTTATAACAACTTTTCAACTGGTCCGGCTTCATTTGTCGGAGGAGCGAACTCCACTTCAAGCGCCTCCACCTCGTTTGCCTATGGCAATGGCGTAGTAGCATCAGGGAACAGGTCTTTTGCGATTGGAAATAATACTTTGGCTTCAGGGAGCAATTCGTTTGCGGGCGGAATGGAAGGAACCATCGCCAGCGGAGAGAATTCTTTTGCCTTTGGTAATTCTGTTGTAACATCAGCAAGTAATACCTGGGCGGGCGGTATGTTCTCAACTTCAAGCGGGGGAAATAGTTTGGCGTTCGGCAATGGTGTTGATGTTTCCGGGATAAATTCCGTGGGTTTCGGCATGGATACGAAAGTATCGGGCGGAGGTTCTTTCGCCTTCGGAAATCAATTTACAACGGCCGCGGGTGACAGTTCAATGGCAGGCGGTATTCGCTCGTATGCGGGTGGTCTTTCATCTTTTGCCCTTGGTACGGATACTACCTCTACCGGTAACTATTCAGTAGCTTTGGGCCTTAATATTGATGTCTCAGGCACCAACTCAATCGGTATGAATGTGAAGGGGGGGGCTCATTATGATATAACTAAAAACAATACAATCGCTCTTATGAGCGACTATGTCGGCATCGGTTCGTCCAGCCCGAACTACCTTTTATCCATGGAAGCATCCGGCGGCGGCTTCTATTCGGTTGCAGATAAACAATGGCACGCTGGTTCATCCCGTGCC
>JAPLWQ010000004.1:0-19978 GCA_026396515.1 Candidatus Magasanikiibacteriota bacterium
GCCAGCCCAGGTTGTTCGTATGGAAACATATTGCAAACAAAGAAATTTTCAAGTTGCAAAAACTCTTAGCTTTGACGAAAGCGCCTACAAGACAAAGCGAGATGACTTTGATAAAATCATTGATTATATCAAGCAGTCCAAGGAAAAGATTATAGTTTGCTTTGATAAAGTAGATAGATTTTCAAGAAATGTTTTTGATAAGCGAGTTGCTTATTTATACGAAATGGCAATGAGCGATAAAATCGAGCTACATTTTGCCTCAGACAATCTTGTTATAAACTCCCAAATATCAGCCGTTGAAAAATTCCATTTCGGTATTAACTTAGGTTTAGCTAAATACTATTCTGATGCTATTAGCGATAATGTAAAAAGAGCTAATGAAACAAAAATCAGAAGAGGCGAATGGCCAGGATGGGCGCCTATTGGTTATCTTAATGTTGAAAATGAAAACGGCGTTAAGAACATAATCACTGACCCCGTTAGAAGTCCTTACATAACCAAGTTGTTTGAAATATATGCGACTGGCAACTATTCAATGAGAAAAATCAAAGACGTATTAGATGAAGCAGGTTTTACGAGTAAATCAGATAAAAATGCTCCAATGACAATAAGTATGATTAACCATACTTTAAAAAATCCTTTCTACTACGGGATGATGAAAATTAAAGACGAATTATACCCTCATAAATATCCCACATTGATAACAAAATATATCTTTGATAAGGCTCAGTCCGTAAGCGCTGGTTGGCACAAGAAGCCCTTTAAATACGCTTCTAAGGCCTTTTCACTGCGTGGAATGATAAAGTGTGCCGAATGCGGTTGCACAATTACGCCAGAAACTTCTAAAGGCCACACCTATTACAGTTGCACTAACTTCCATAAGTTCCACGCCAAAAGGATTTATATCCCCGAGAAAGACCTTTTAAAGCCATTATACGACATTCTAACCGAGATACAGCTCCCAGACGATAAGATAAAAGAGCTGACTGATGATTTAAAGCAATCGACCAAAAATCAGAATGCCTTTTTTATGAACACCGTAAGAACATTACGGGCTGAATACGACAAATTAGAAAACAGAATTAGCAATTTGGCCAATGACAAATATGACCAGAGTATTACTAACGATTTCTACAACAAAAAGTTTAAAGAATACTCAGAAAGACAGGCTAAGATATTAGAAGAATTAGCCAAGCACGACACGGCCGATAAAACCTATCATATCACCGCAAATACAGTATTAAACCTCGCTCAAAGAGCGTTTGAGATATTTGACAGTTCTGAACCACAAGAAAAACGCCAATTGTTGAATTTCGTATTTCAGAACCTTGAATTAAGACAAAAAAACCTCGAATATAAACTAAAAACACCGTATGATACGGTGCTTTTAGCGAACAATTGTTCTGACTTGCTCCAGGGGTAGGATTCGAACCTACGGTATCCACGTTAACAGCGTGGCGTTGTACCCCTCAACTACCCTGGAATTAATCAAAAAACCCGCCTTAGGCGGGTTCGTCTTTATATATAAAAACTCGCCCGCTAGGAAGGGTAATTATTGTTATTATTTGTGCGTGCTGTATGTTTCATACCTTTAAACTATATCACAAAATTTGTTATCTGTCAATCTATCTGCTATATAGTCCGGTCAATTTCGCTTCAATTATCACATGCCCCTGCATGGCCTCCATCAATTCTTTTTTTCCTGTATTTTTCGGCAAACCAAGCATAGTATCAAGCGCGTAGAGTTTGAACTCGTAATGGTGTGTGTCTGACGGCGGGCAAGGTCCGCCGTAACCATTGTTTCCAAAATCATTTTTTCCAACAGTCGCTCCTGCCGGAACAGAATTTTCCTGAACGGCAGATGTATCCGGCCGGATATTCCACACAACCCAGTGCGACCAATCGCCGGAAACAGCGTCCGGATCATCAGCAATAAGCGCGAGCGAAAGAGTGCCTTCGGGTATTTCGGCAAAACGAAGCGGGGGATTCATATTTAATCCGTCGCACGTGTATTTGCCGGGGATATATTCGTCATTATGAAAAGCTTCTGATGCTATAATCATAGGCGTGGTAGGAGTGGGAATAATAATTTGCGTCTGTGTCTTTTCTTTTAGCGGAAGTTTTTTTATGTAGATAACAACACAGCCGACAATGATAAGAAAAAGCGCGGCACCGATGATAATGAATTGTTTAAATAATTTCCGGCCAAGCCCGGGCTCAGGCAACATTAACGGAGCCGGATTTAAAGAATTTTCCATTTTTAAAAAGTTAATCCGATTTTGGTTTTTACATCGCGCATTTTCCTTTCGGCAATCTCATTTGCTTTTTTCTCGCCATCAGCGAGAATATCGCGCACATCGCTGTCTTTGATGACATTGAATTTTTTCTGAAAGCCGGAAAGAAAGCCTGAAACTACTTCGGCCAGTCCTTTTTTAAAATCAGCATAGCCCTTGCCGGCATATTCCTTTTCAATGTCCTTAATGTCTTTTCCCGAAAGCAGGGAATAAATGACGAGTAGGTTTGTCAGCGCCGGTTTATTCGCGCCTGATTTAATCTCACTGCCCGAATCTGTCACCGCACGCATTATTTTTTTAGAGGCAACGGCTGGATCATCAAGCAGGGCAATATAGTTCCCCGCGTTTGGTGATGATTTGCTCATTTTCTTGCTTGGATCATCTAACCCCATAATTCGTGCACCGTGTTTTTTCACCATTGGCTCGGGCAAAACAAATGTTTCGCCGTACAACCGGTTGAATCTTTCCGCCAAAGTGCGGGTGAGCTCAATATGCTGAACCTGATCTTCGCCGACCGGCACCAGGTTTGTGTCATAGAGAAGAATGTCCGAGGCCATAAGCACCGGGTAGCCGAACAATCCCATGTTCACATTTTCCTTATGCTGTTTTGCTTTGTCTTTGAACTGAGTCATTCTTTCCAGTTCGGAAATTTTTGCGATGGTGTTTAATATCCAGGTGAGTTCGGTGTGGGCCGGCACTTCGGACTGGCGGAAGATTAAAGATTTTTTCGGGTCAATGCCGAATGCCAGATAGGTTTTTGCCATCATTAATATATTGTCGCCAAATGTTTTCGGGTCGGTTTTTACAGTCATGGCGTGCAGATCAACAACTGAAAAAATGCAGGAGTACTTGTCTTGCAGTTCAATCCAGTTTTTTATGGCGCCAAGATAGTTGCCGATATGGAGAATGTTTGTTGGCTGAATGCCGGAGAATACGCGTTTCATAAGACAATTAACAATAAGCAATTAACAATTATCAAGTGATGATATTTTAGCGTATTTACGGTTGAAGGTCAAAAATAGAAAAGCGCCGGCGGTTAGGCCGGCGCGAAAGGGCAGGGTGTTCGGCTGCGTCTACACATCGTATTTGTCGCAGTCGAGACAGAATAAATCGGATTGGTCGATGAAGGAACCATTATCGCAGACGTGGTCGATTCTGCGGCTGCAGAAGTCTTCCATCGTTTTGTTGAGGTAGCTGCAGAACGCGCGTATGTCATTCGGCCCGGGCGTGAGCACGCTTATTCCGCCGGCGTCAACCGTGAGGAACATGGCGTGGTTCCGCAACTCGTAGTAATCCTTGAAGGATTTGCCGCAGCTGACGCACCGGCGAATTTGGCTGGCTTCCTCCACGCAGAGAACGAAGAAGATGGCGATGGGAGATGTTCTTCCCGCCACTTCCAAGTCGTCGGAGTAGAGTGTGTGTCCGCCTTCCACGCAGCCGCAGTCGATCTCCTTCGCCTCTTTGATGGCGGACAAGAGGTAAAAGACGGCCTTTTCTTCGCCCTGCTCGCGGAAGATCTCGGCCAGGCTCTCGTTGAGCTCGGCCGCACCGGTTTCTCCACGCGGTCCATCAATCGTGAACTTCTCAAGACTGACTCTTTGCGTTGTCATCGCTTCCCTCCAGTGCGAGTTTTTCCTCGCAGTTGACGCAGAGTGCGCTGTTGTCGTCCGGGTCCATGGGCGCGCCGCACGGGCAATATCCGACGTTGCAGAGATGCTGGCGCGGTGGATTGCGGTGAGTCATGGCGCCGGCGTTTTGGCGGGCGCGAGCGGGGATCGTAAACGCGTTCCGGGGCTTCAGCTCCCTGGTCTTGCTCATTTTTTTGCTCCTATATAAAAGAACGGTTGTTTTTCTCTATCGCCGAACCAGTATTGATTCGGCTGAAATTTAGAAAAATTTAGGGATTGCGAGGCCGGCACCGAGTTGCCAGTGGCTCGCTAACATTGCTCCCTAGGGCAACGCCGTGTTGGCTAGACACGGCAGCGTGGTGCGAGACGCACCAATGGACGCGCATCAGATCGAAGAGAGTCCCCGGGAGAGTGCCCGGGTTCGTAACTTCTCATTTCCGACTGATTGTGCGTTTGAGTTACACCGTCATAACCCAAGTTTAACTGCGCACATTGGTGGGAATCTCGGTAGCCCACCTGCGGTTCTGCCGGGTGAGCCACCACCCGGCAGAGATGGAGTTGAAGCCTCAACGCTTCCTGCGCTAAGGCCTTCAGGGTTCCATCTCCCTCACTTCAAACGATTTTCTCAAATCGTCTTAAGTAAGGTCCCGTCTTTGAGCCCGACGGGGAGGAATTTGATTATTATCCGACACAACTCAATAAATCTCCACCAACAGTTCACTTTCTATCGCGGAAGAGGGAATGGTCTCGGCAAGATGCTCTCTCACCCGATCAATATATTGGGTAATATCACGGCGCTCAGTAGTCATCCCTCGCCTTGCAATATCATCCCATGTTTCTCTCTGTTCATGCCATTCACCGTTGCCATCATCATGGATATAAGTATCGTAGCCATTCATCTGATGGGTGTACCAAATACATTCCGGTTCGATATCAAGTACTTTCAACAGCTGAGTGAATCTCTCGATGTATTTTGGGACTTCCTCTCGGTTGTCCTCATCTCCTTTCAGACAAGGGCCACATTCGTCACTCGGAACCCCCATAAGTTTAAGACAAAGCACTTGAAAAGCCTGCTGCGCTTTTCTCTCCTCGGCTGCATTTGAATCCAGCTGTTCTGCGACTCGGGACAGGATTGTCTTAATCGAAACGTACATTGATGTGTCCTTTCTTTCGTTGTAAAGAACGGTCTTTTCGCCGTTTTGACTTTCTGTTTCCTCATTCGCCGAACCAGATTTGATTCGGCCAATTGAGGCCCCGTCTTTTGTAGCCTGACGGGTGAGGCAAATGAACTATGGCTGGCGGCCAAACGCACGACAACCGATGACTATTCCGGCGGGATCACGGACGGTATCGTCCGGCACCAGAATGTCATCCGTGCGGCCGAGCTTCGCGGCGGCAGTGGCGGTCTGCAGGGACACGACGTAGAGGACACCATCCACGGGATCCGGCAGGCCCTCGAGAGGACCGTACTCGGACACGCGGACCGGCATCGTGCGTCCCGCCACCTCGACCTGACCAACCACTTTCGGCAGGGTCTTGACGCGGGCGAGCTGACCGGAGGACGGAACAGAAGCGAATACGGCACCGGACTCGTCACACAGGTTCACCACATGAGGTGTCAGGTTCACGACTTTCATTTCTTCCCCCTTTTTTGGTTGATGGTCGTCAACTCTCCGTTAATAACTTTTTTAATCAGTTCTTTTTTGTCTTCAGCGATATCCGGGTGTATCCACAATTCGTCTTCTACGACGCCTCCAAACATACCGCCGCAAATTCCGTCTCCGGGTTTCGCTTTGTAATATGTTAGGTTAGTGCCGATGCCTTTATTACAATCCCATTCAGAAGCGTCAATATCACGGAGAAGTTTTTTCAGGACGTTCTCACTGCACTTAACATATTTCATCGGGCAGGACAGGTATACCTGGCCGCCCCAGTCACCCTCGAAAACCACAACTCCATTCAATGCTTTTTTTGCAGAATCAAAATTCTTTAATATACGCATGATTTTCTCCTGTGTTTTGGAAGTTGTGTTGCTCGGATTATCACCGATTACTTTTTCAAAGAACTGTATTCCGTCAGGCCGTTTTTTACGGCCGGTGTTTAGAAAAATTTAGGGATTGCGAGGCTGGTACCGAGTTGCCAGTGGCTCGCTTACATTGCTCCCTAGGGCAACGCCGTGCTGGCTAGACACGGCAGTGTGGTGTTTCGGCGAACCGGGTTGCACCGTTGCACCTTGGCGCGTAGTACCAGGTTGTAGAGAGTCCCGGTCGGGACTGACCTCTCCCAATCCTGACGCCTCTTAAAGCTACACCGTCGATAGCGTTACTGCCCCCTGTGAAAATCTCGGTCACAGGACACACTGACAGGAGAGCCACCTCCTGGCATAGATGGATTTTTGCACCTCGTGCGCTTCGAGGCTCAAGGGTTCCATCTCCCCTCATTTGAAACGATTTCACACGAAACCGTTTCAAGTGAGGGCGCGAGCAATGTGAATAGCTCGCGCGAAAAAGGATCGACAAGGTGAAAAAGGAGGGGCAACGGTGCGCCCGGTATGCGTTGTTGGGTCTTTCATTAAGGCTGTTGGCTTAGACGTAAGTGCTTAGCGCTCAGGGTTTGTTGCTGACACCCTGATTGCTGACGGCTCGCGGTACACCCGCGTCCAGTGTCTTTGCCAAAGTCTTTATGATTTTTGTTCCTCGTCTGGTGTGATTTTGCCGGCCCTCGGGTCGGCTCAATCTATCCAGAGAAGGGACTTTGCCCAACTCGTTTATACACAGACGCACCGTCAGCCCCATAAAATACTGCCGTACCTCGCGGTTACGACAGCGTCACGGACGTGCGGTGGTTGGCCGACTCGACCAGATCGTTCAGCGCGGCGAAGCGCTCACGAAGCTGATCGATTTCGGCTACCCGTGCCTGCTCGGACAGGTGAGAGACGAAGGTCGTCTCCACCTTGCGAGTGACGTGGCGACCGGTCGCTTCGTCGTACTCGGCTTCCCGAGAAACGAAGGTACCGCTCTGCAGACGGAGTTGCGAGAGCCAGGCCATCTCGGCCTTGTACTCCTGCAGCTGGCGAATGGCGGCGGCGAGCGTGAGGGTCTTGCCCTCGAACTCGATGGCCGTGGTGGCGTTGGCGACGGCGACCGCGGCTTCGAGAGCCACGAGTTCACCGCGGACGGACGCGATTTCGGCGCGAGTGACGGTGAAGTCGAAAGCCGGAGCTTCGTCCTTCGTATGGCTGACCGAACCGGCGGCCCGGAGCGACAGCTCGGCCATGCGGCCCTTGAGCTGCTTGACCCTGCGAAGCGCCTGAGAAATGTTCTGGTTAGTGGCCATTGGTCACCTGCCTTTCGTTTTGTTGTTGGGTTACTTGTTCAGAATATGCGACCGGTTGGCCACAATCCATTTTTCACCTTAAGTTTTAATGAGCTTCTATCTTTATCATCGAACCATAATTGATTCGGTAAATAGGGATCCCGTCATTGAGCCCGACGGGGTGGGATAGAAAGAACGAGGACAAGGAAGGATGTGCGCCGGTGGGAATGGAACATTGAACCGCCTTTTCGAAGCTGAGAAGGTTCTTTTGAGGCGCTGTAGGAGATATCCTCCCGCAACGCCTGGTCCCCTCAATATTCGATTAGAGTGGTGCTTACATTGCTCCTGAAGTTAACAATTTGTGCGTGGTCGCACAGAGATGTTATCGTCAGGCACAACGCCCAAGGCATGTCCTTGGGTGGCTTTTCATCATGATGTTAACGCAAGTTCGGCAATCTACACGTTAGTTCGCAGCACCCCATCCGCCATGGATGGGGCCGTCGCTGCAAACCGTCATGGCGGGGCCCCTTCGCCACTTTGACGTGTAAATGCTTCACTCACCATCATAATTGGTTCGGCCATCAAACCATGTCCGCAAACTTTTCAGTTTGCAGACTGAGATCGAGACCCTCTCTCGTACTTAGATACTTCGGTACATGGCACACTCTCCTTTTTTTCGTGTTTACAATTCCGCACTTAAGGAAAAGTTGGCGCTAGGTTCCGGGCACAAGGTGGGAACCATATATTTGTTTGCCAACGTTTCCTTAAGAACGGAATTTTTTGTAATGAACTTTTCATCGGTCCTCAATCATTTAAGAACCGGTGTAAAGCGGCAAGTTGTGGACTTGCCCAGGGATTCCGCCCTGACGTTCGGGTCCCTTCACCCGAAGAGCTGGACCCAGCGCTTTTTCCGCTGGGCTATGTAGAGCCGCCGGCCTAGCGTGACCGGGAGGCGTCCAGAGCGTCCGTGTACGAGAAGTACACGACGCCGGAAACCACCCAGTACACCCGGCCAGTGCTCGTTACGCACTGGATCATCGGGGTACCTCCTTTTTGTTGTGTTACGCCCGCAGATGTTTCCGATTATCAGAAGCAACTGCCGGCGTACCCATTTTAAGGGCCGCTTTGGTTAGAGGACCAAGGCGGCCCAAGGGTGTTCTATTATGGCACTCTCTCCTTTGCCACAATCAAAGTTGAGATGTAACGAGCTTGTCAATTTCGCCTTTTGCAATTTTGACTCCTAACCATAGCATATCCTTCAGATTTTGTCAAGGGGTTGGCTTACAAAAATAGTCAATATATTATTTTTTTGCTCAAAATAGCTAAAAATATGTCTAATTATGTATAAAAATTGGTATACAAAAATGACTGTGAAGGGGAGTTATCCACAGGAGGTTGTAAGGGTGGAGCCTAACAACCCTTGACAAAAAGGTGAAAATATGCTATATTAAGGCGTTACCCTTTGACTGCGAGGCAGGCGCTTTCAAGGAAAAAACCGTTCATTAACCAAAATCAAGGGTAACAGAAAGGAAGAAGGTGCCGAAAATGCTTTGCAGAAACAAAAGACGAGGAGACGAACATGGGAGGCCAGTAGAGATGATCCACGAACGAAGGCCAGCGAACCCCACGCAGATGGCCCCATCCCGGGGCGAGTACAGAGCGGCGAAGTACGCTAGCTTCTTGATCGGCAACATCGCCGGCCAGGCAGCGAGTTTTCCGCTCAGCTCGCAATCGGGGTAGGCTAGCGGTCATCAAGTGATCGCCAGCCCTCCGGTTGCGGAAAATCGCAAGTGCGAAACCCGCAACAGGAGGAGGTGAAGAATGGGTGGTCGCTAAAGACCAGAGAGGTTCCGGATCATCCCATAAAATCCGACCCCCGCCCGGTCCGCCTCGCCAAAAAAATACCCGAGATGTTCTATCTCGGGTTTATCTTTTTTATTATGATTTTTACGGCAGCGTATTCCAGATCAGGTCAAATGCCGCCTGCAGGGTATCTTTAATTTCCTGGCTTTTTATCATTACTGTGATTTGTTTTCCTTTAAAACTGGACATCCAGAGTGTGTCGTTGTAGATGAATATATCGCCGTAAAATTTAAATTTTTCAATGTCCAGATATTTAATTTTTTTATTTGGCTCATTAGTTTTAGGCCGCGGATCAGTGCTGACAAAAACAAGCCGGCGCTCCATCGGCATCTTTGACAGGCGGTCAAAAAAATTATTTCTTACGCCTTTGTCGTAAGGATAGACGCGGTCAATTTCATCAATATTACCGAACTCGCACATCAGATCAATTTTTGACCCGAGTACATCTTCCTGTATGGCGGTAAAGGCATCCGGGCCCTCAAACATTTTCACCACCGGTTTGTCGCCGCTCTGGATCAGTTTAAGCTCCTGTATGTTTTCCTTTATTTCCTTAATCATCGACTGCATCTGGCTGGTTTTGTTTTCAGCCAGAGAAATTATTCTCTCCGGCGGCTCTACGGCATAGAATTGTTTTTTTCCCTTTTCTACGCTGGTCATCAGCCCGCGCTTTGTGAGAGATTCAATTGCCGCGTAAACAGTAACGCGGGAAAGGCCGACGTTTTTGGCAATGTTTTGCACGGTTTCCGGGCCGGATTTAAGAACGGAAAGATAGACCGTGGTTTCGCTGTCGGCCAGGCCCAAAAGATTCAAATATTTGCTCCATTTTGACATATTTTTTTGCTAATTAGCACAAGTACATTTTAGCGGAAATTTTGATAAATTACAAATTAATAGTGATATTTTCTGCCCGAGTTAATCATCATTGCCCTGTAGATTTGTTCCAACAAAATAACCCGCGCCATTTGATGGGTGAAGGTAAATAGAGACAATGACAGCGTCATGTCCGCAATTTTTAATATTGAGTCGCTGAGGCCAAGCGGGCCGCCGATGATAATAACAAAATCCGCCGTGCGGTTGCCGGCCAGCGAATTAATTTTTGCGGCAAACCGGACTGAAGAAAACGGCTCGCCGTTTTCGTCGAGAGCGATAATAAATCCGTCGGCTTTTCCCACCAGCGCTTTCTTTATTTTTTCCGCTTCCTTTATTTTTATCGCGGTCGGGTCATCTTTTTCGCCAAACGGCTCTTCCTTTATTCCGATAATTTCAATTTTGGCAAAAGGGGATAAGCGCTTTAGATATTCGGCTTCGGCCTTGCGCCAGTATTCTTCTTTGAGTTTTCCCAGACAGATGATGGAAATATGGAGCATATTGCATTATTTTTAGGGATATATATAATAGATAGTGAGTTAATCTTAACATAGAATATTATGAAAGGTGAAATGTCCATGGAAAGAATAGCCGGTAAGGAAGCGGATAATAAACAGGAGGCCGCTCATAAAAAATTGATCGAGCTCGGTTATGACGAGGAACGGATGGCGCTGCTTGCCCATCACGACGAACAATCGCAAGCTTCGGGGGATGATTTTTTGAGAGGCAAAGAATTCGGCAAAACAGCTGAAGGCAAAACTGATTATGTCAGGGCACTGTCTCTCGCCTTGCGGGGATATGAACGTCCTAACCCGAAATATCAGCCGGATGCCAAGCATCCGCCAAAGTGGGGCGATTAAGAAAATTCAAAAACCGCCGTTCAGGCGGTTTTTTATTTCATCATTTTTTCGAACCTGTCTTCCAAAATCGCCTGACGCGCTTCGCGCATGAGGTTCAACATGAAGTGGATATTGTGGATTGAAGCGAGGCGCTGGCCGGTCATTTCCTGCGCGGCGAATAAATGGTGGATGTAGGCACGAGTATATTTGGTGCAAACTTCGCAGGTGCAATTTTTATCAATCGGCCCGGTGTCTTTGGCAAATGGCGCGTTGTTGATATTAATTCGTTCGTCATCGCCACTAATAAACAGCATACCGTGGCGGGCGAGGCGGGTCGGGGCGACGCAGTCAAACATATCCGCGCCCATGCCGACCACTTTTAACAGATCACTCGGCGCCAGTCCCACGCCCATGGTATAGCGTGGTTTATCTTTGGGCAAAATCGGTTTCAGCCAGTTCATAATATTTCCGGTCGCTTCCATATTATATCCAATTGATTCTCCGCCGATGGCGATGCCGTCAAAATCGAGCGAGGAAATATATCGGCCGGATTCTTCGCGCAGATCTTTGTGATTGGCGCCTTGAATGATGCCGAAAAGAAATTGACGCGATTTTTTATTGTCATCCCGACCGGATCCGCCGGTAGGCGGAGGAGTGGAGGGATCCCTCCGGTCGTTTTGCCGAAGGGATTCCTTGGCTTCGCTCGGAATGACAGTTTGCAAGCGCTGGTGCTCCGCCAAACATCTCTCCGCCCATCTGTGTGTCCGATCCATCGCTTCTTTTGTATAATCATACGGCGCGGCATCGGGCGTGCATTCGTCAAAGGCCATAATAATGTCGGCGCCAAGTTTTTTTTGAATTTGAATGGCGATCTCTGGAGTGAAGCGGTGAATGGAACCATCCAGATGAGATCGAAAAGTTACGCCGTCTTCATCAATATCAACCAAACCGCCCTGTCCCTTTTCTTCTTTTTGTGAACCCAGGCTGAAAACTTGGAATCCACCGGAGTCGGTGAGAATCGGCCGGTTCCAATTCATAAATTTATGCAATCCGCCGAGCTCGCTGATTAAATCTTCGCCCGGGCGCAGATGCAGGTGATAGGTATTGCCGAGAATTATCGGCGCGTTCAGTTTTTCCAAATCGGTTTGATCCAAGCCCTTCACCGTGGCCTGCGTTCCGACCGGCATAAAACAAGGCGTCGGGATGTCCCCGTGGTCGGTATACATAATGCCGGCGCGCGCGCCGGTGGTTTTATCTTCGTGAATAAGTTCGAAAAAATCTTTCATAATAGAGCATATATACCATCTTTTGACCGATAAATCAATTCTTGTTAAGATAGTACCGCTAATATTTATTATGCTAGAAAAATATACACCGCAAATTGTTGAAACAACGCTCGGAGAAAATGAGGAAAAGATGCCCGAGACAATATACGCGATTGGCGCGAATGGCGTCTTATTCGTTGACGGCTTCGGCGATTTGAATGAGCCATACAACGCTGACGCGCTTGATCCTGATCCGGCTACGGGGAAAAGCAAGGTTGAGACATGGCTTGAAACTGAGAAAGACGAAAAAGGACGTTACGTAAAAGCATGGTTTAAAGATAAGGCCGCGTATAATAGACATTGGAAAGAAATTAATGAACGTGGCAGGCGCATGAGAGAAAAAGGCGGCGAAAAAATAAAGGGTATCATTCCAAGAATCGGCCGGGGCACCGAAATTCCCGCTACTCTTGATAATTTCAACCGAAGTATCACTACATTTATCGGTTCGGGTGAATATAAGGACATGATTGATAAATGCGAGGTGACACAGCTCAACAGTAAAGCCGGAGAGCCGCTTCAGTTCCGCATGAGGGTGACATTTATCGACGAATGGCGGGAACGCGGGCGGCAAAGGATAAATCTGAAAGGGACTTACGAGGAGATAGTCGGCGCGCTAGAAAAAAAATTGCATAAATTGTCCGGCCCCGTTCATGCTGTGGATTCAAGGCAGTAAGATTATGATAGATTTTTCCAAAGAATTAAATCAGGAACAGCTGGCCGTCGTCCTTACAGGCGATGGCCCTTGTTTAGTTTTAGCCGGCGCCGGTTCGGGCAAGACGCGAACCATTACTTATCGTGTGGCCTATCTTTTGGAGCGGGGAATTTCGCCGGAAAATATTTTGCTGGTGACATTTACCAATAAGGCAGCGGCGGAGATGATCAAACGTGTCGCCGAACTGTCATCCCGAGCGAAGCCGAGGGATCCCTCAGGCATTTCCGAAGGGATTCCTCCACTTGCCCCTTCGGAGCTCGGTCGGAATGACACGAACGCGACGACGCGCTTGCCATGGGCCGGAACTTTTCACCACATTGCTTACAAAATTTTGCGTAAATACGCCGGCGCTGTCGGCTATGCGCCGAACTTTACTGTTTTAGATGCCGACGACAGCGAAGCGCTGGTAAAAACTTGTTTTAAACAATTAGCACCAGAAACAGGGGGGCAGAAATTTCCCTCGGCCGGTGTGATAAAAGGAATAATCAGCTACGCCAGAAATGCCGAAACAACAATTGAAGATGTCTTAGACATGAAATATCCGAGCTGGTTTAAATGGTCGGAGGAAATAAAACAAATCGCCGAGGATTATGACAAACGGAAACGCGCGGCTAATTCCATGGACTTTGACGATCTGCTAGTGAACCTTCTCATAGTTTTAAATCAGCCGAATGTGTTGGAAAAATATTCCCGGCAGTTTCAGTACGTTCTGGTGGACGAATATCAGGACACCAACCGTCTGCAGGCGAGCATTGTGAAAAAGCTGGCTTCGGCGCACAACAATCTCTTGGTGGTGGGCGACGACGCACAGAGCATCTATTCTTTCCGCGCCGCCGACATAGAAAATATTTTAAGTTTCGAAAACGACTATCCGCAAGCACAAATTTTCAAACTGGAAACCAATTACCGCTCCAGCCAGGAAATATTGTCCCTGGCCAACGCGGTGATCGCCAACAACGCCAACCAATACAAAAAAGATTTGAAAACTCTTTTTCAAAGCGGAGCCAAACCGGAACTTCGTCCGCAGGCCGACCAGACTGCAGAGGCGGATTTTGTAGTCAGAAAAATTACCGAATTTTTGGAGAAGGGGATGGCGCCTAAAGAAATAGCCGTGCTCTTCCGCGCCTCGCATCACTCACAACAATTGGAAATGGCTTTAGCCGAAGCCGGTATTGCCTATGACTATCGCGGCGGAGTGCGCTTTTTTGAACGGGCGCACGTCAAAGATATTTTGGCTTACTTGCGTTTGATGAATAATCTGGCCGATGAAGCGGCCTGGATGCGCGTGTTATTAAAAGAAGAGGGGATCGGTCCGGTGGCGGCGCAAAGAATTTATCAGGCGGTGCGTGCTGCTTCCAATGTAGCCGAGATAAAAACAATCGGTTTTGATATTTTGGGCGACAAAGCAAAAGTCGGCTGGCAAAATTTTATTCGTGTCTGGGATGAACTCGTCGGTGTCGGCACCAGCCGTCCGGCGGAATTGGTGCGGGCGATTTTAGATATGGGTTACACTGATTATCTGGAAGCTGAATATTTTGACAGCCGGGACAGGCGCGGTGATGTGGAGCAGCTGGTAGTTTTCGCCGGAAAGTTTTCCGACCTGGCGGAATTTTTGGCCGAGGCCAATCTGACCGAGGACTATGGGCAGAAAAATCAAAACAACAAAGTACCGCAAGATAAAAAAATAATTCTCTCGACCGTGCATCAGGCCAAAGGGCTGGAATGGTCGGCGGTGTTTGTGGTCAATCTCGCGAGCGGGGCGTTTCCCAACAGCCGGGCGGCGGTGGAGCGCGGTGGAATCGAAGAAGAGCGTCGGTTGTTTTATGTCGCCATCACCCGCGCCAAGAAAAATTTATTTTTAACCTATCCGATGGAGAACGCGGGGTTTGGAGACACACTTCCGGGACCGAGCATGTTTTTAGAAGAAATTGACAGCGAACTTTTGGACGACAAATCGCTTCTCGGCAATGGCCGGAGTTTGACGCTGAATGATACGGAGATAGAATATGTGGACGAAGATGCGCCGATAAAAATACGCCCCGGAAGTTTTCTCCGGAGCGTGGATGATTTGTAATCAGGCTATTTTATATATCTTACTTTGGTAGCTGTTAAAGGATATAGGCAGATGCTTGGCCGCTTTTGCATGGGATACTCTCGCGAGAAACAGATCCACTGAAATTGGTTCGTTTTTTGTTCCAAATATTCTTTTTAATTCTTCTTCTTTTTCCGGTTGGACGTCTGTTAATATTAGATAGTGTTCAGTAGTTTCGCCCGTTCCAAGCTTAAATAACTGAACGTGTTTTTCAAACATTTCCGCCTCTTTATCTGTTTCATTCTCCAACAATAAATCATGCCAGATCCTGCTTAAATCTTTCGCGGGTGGCAAAACCTCTCCGCTTATTTCTTTATCCTTCTGATTCTCGTATTTAAATATTGGCGTTTCTCTTTTCATAATATGTTCATTTTATCTGAAAGGTGATTTTTTGTAAATAAAATTTTAAACCCGCCTTTGTGAGGCGGGCGATTTGCAGCAGGAGCTGCGGGAAGGAGCGTGCGGATGACTAGCGGATGGTGGAGTTGCGCTGATTGCGCTCGGCCGCGATCTTCGCGCGGGCCGCGGGCGAACCGTAGTCCAGCCGGCGGTTCTCGGCCGAAGCGCGGACGCAGGCGGTGATGTCGGCCTGCTTGTCGGTGCGGATCGTCGTCGCGGTGTTGTCCGTCTTCGGCTCGTTGAAGGTGATCGTTACCTCAACGCCCGACAGCGGATCGTCGGCGAAGGCGGCCGAGGAGAAGAGGCCGGAGAACATGACGGTGACGATGATGATCGCGATGGACTTCTTCATGGGGTCCTCCATTGCTCGGCGCTCGGCGCCGGCACGTTGAGATTTTGGCAAATGCCCTGCTTTCAGCCAATATTGTCTAAAAACAGGTCATTTACCAATTTCCGTTAGCTTGTAAAGGGCTTTAAAACGAGAAAAACTCCCATTTTGAGAGAGTTTGAGCTTGCCCGGCGTAGCATTTTTTTGGCTAACCTCGGGCTAAGATTACACTAAAAGCGTAATATTTGTTTATTATGTACTTAACGCTCTCTCAACGTTAATTACAATAATAAGTATAGCATATTTTGATGATTTTGTCAAGAGGGAATAGGTGTTTTTTATGGCTAATCTTAGCCAAATTTTAATGACCATTTTTTTGGCTAAAATTAGAAGTTTTCGGCACCTTTTGATCACTTGACAGATTATTATTCATAGTATATCTTATCTCCGAACGTTAAATTTCGTTTTGGCCCATCTAACCAAATCGAAAGCTAAACCTTTAGCAAAAATCGTGGCTGATTTTCACAAAGGTCAGCTTTTTTTTATCAAATAGATCCTCGCTTGTGCGGGGCTGACAAGTAAATAAATATTTTATTTATGCCAACAATCAACCAAGTGTTGCGTCATGGCCGCAAAGACAAGGTCACCAAATCAAAGACCCCGGCTTTGCAGTTCATGACCGACAACCTGCACCGCAAGAAAACCGTGCTCGCCAAGGGTTCGGCTTTCAAGCGTGGCGTGTGCACCAAGGTGTACACCACCACTCCGAAGAAACCAAACTCGGCTCTTCGCAAAGTGGCGAAAGTCCGTTTAAGTAACGGCATGGAAGTTATCGCCTATATTCCGGGCGAAGGACACAATCTTCAGGAACACTCCATCGTGCTTCTGCGCGGCGGCCGCGTGAAAGATCTCCCGGGCGTACGCTATCACATTGTGCGCGGAGTTTATGATACCCAAGGAATAGAATCACGCCGGCGCGGTCGAAGCGTTTACGGCACCAAGCGTCCGAAAGCGAAAAAAGCGTAATGACATATAATTCTTAATACTATGCGTGGAAAAAAATCACCAAAGCGCGCGCCGCAGCCGGATCCGAAATACGGCAACGCTTTACTCGGAAAATTTATAAATTATGTAATGATGGGCGGTAAGAAAACCACTGCTCAAGATATTGTTTACGGTGCTTTGGATAAAATCGCGGCCGAAACAAAAAAGGACGCGGTTAAAATATTTGAAGAAGCCATCCGCACAATCGCGCCGCAGGTGGAAGTCCGTTCCAAGCGCGTTGGCGGCGCCAATTATCAGGTGCCGTTGCCGGTGCGCGGAGAGCGCCAACATGCGCTCGCTTTTCGCTGGATTATTGACGCGGCTCGCGCCAAAAAAGGCCAGCCGATGATAGACAAACTGGCGACTGTTTTGAATGAAGCGGCCCAAGGACTCGGCGACGCCGTTAAAAAGCGCGACGACGTGCACCGCATGGCCGAGGCCAACAAGGCCTTCGCCCACTTCGCGAGATTTGCACGATAGTATAACCATACATATATATGCCTCGTGAATATCCATTGGATAAAACAAGAAATATCGGCATCATGGCTCACATCGATGCCGGTAAAACCACCATCTCCGAGCGCGTGCTTTTCTATACCGGCAAGAAACACAAAATCGGCGAAGTGCATGAAGGCGCGGCTGAGATGGATTGGATGGAACAGGAAAAGGAGCGCGGTATTACCATTACCTCCGCCGCTACCACCTGTTTTTGGAAGGGTCACCGCATGAACCTGATTGATACTCCCGGCCACGTGGACTTTACCGTGGAAGTGGAGCGCTCGCTCCGCGTGCTCGACGGCGCCGTGGCCGTGTTCGACGGTTCACAGGGCGTGGAACCGCAGTCGGAAACCGTCTGGCACCAGGCGACCAAGTATAATGTTCCGCGCATCGCTTTCGTGAACAAAATGGACAAGATGGGCGCGGATTTTTATATGAGTTTGGCTTCTATCCAGGAGCGGTTGTCCAAAAATGCCGTGGCCATTCAATTGCCGATCGGCGCCGAAGGAACTTTCTCCGGAATTATTGATTTGATTGAAGATAAGGCTTTTAAGTTTGAAGGTAAGAACGGTGAGACGGTAATTGAAATTCCCATTCCGGACGACATGGCGGATAAAGTGAAGCAATACCGTGCTACCATGCTGGAGAAAGTGGCTGAGGCCAATGATGATTCAATGAACCGCTTTTTAAACGGCGAAACTTTCTCTATTGATGAGGTGAGAAAAAATATCCGCGAGATGATTTTACGCGGAGATATTTTTCCGGTAATGTGCGGTTCGGCTTTGTCCAATATGGGTGTTCAACAGATGCTTGACGCCGTGGTTTGGTATTTGCCGGCTCCGACAGATTTGCCGCCGATAAAAGGTATCGACCCGGACACGGGCGCAGAAATGACCAGACAGGCCGATGATGATGAACATTTTTCGTCTTTGGCTTTTAAAGTTGCCACCGATCCGTTTGTCGGTCGTTTGATTTTTTTCCGTGTTTATTCGGGCAAGGTCAGCGCCGGTTCGTACATATATAATTCTTCAAAAGGCGAGAAGGAACGCATCGGACGCATTGTCCGCATGCATGCCAACCACCGTGAGGATGTGGATGAAGTTTATGCCGGCGAAATCGCTGCCGCTATCGGTCTCAAGTCGACAGTCACCGGCGACACATTGTGCGACGAAGATCATCAAATTGTTTTGGAAAAAATTATTTTTCCTGAGCCGGTTATTTCCATTGCCATTGAACCAAAAACAAAAGTTGACCAGGAAAGAATCGGCATGGCGATGCAGAAGTTGGCCGAAGAAGATCCTACTTTCAAAGTGCATACCGATGAAGAAACTTTACAGACTATTATTTCGGGCATGGGAGAATTGCACTTGGATATTATTGTCGACCGGATGAAGCGCGAGTTCAAAGTGGAAGCCAACGTCGGCAATCCACAAGTCGCTTATAAAGAAACCATTCGCACCTCGGCTGAAGCTGAAGGAAAATATATCAAACAATCAGGCGGCCGCGGTCAATATGGCCATTGCTGGCTCAGAGTTGAACCGGTGGAGGCGGGAAAAGGCTTTGAGTTTATTGATGAAATTAAAGGTGGAATAATTCCGCGCGAATATCTGCCGGCGATTGAAAAGGGCGTAAAAGAGGCCCTGACCCGCGGTATCCAAGCCGGCTATCCGGTGGTGGATATACAGGTGACCTGCTATGACGGTTCGTACCACGAGGTTGATTCGTCCGAGGCGGCTTTCAAAATGGCCGGTTCCATGGCGTTTCAGACCGCTTGCCGGAAAGCCAATCCGGTGATTTTGGAGCCGATTATGAAAGTGGAAGTGCTCACGCCCGAACAGTTTATGGGCGATGTCATCGGCGACCTCAATTCCAAACGCGGACAGGTGGAAGAAATGTTTGACCGCGGTACGATGAAAGTGATAAAAGCCAAAGTGCCGTTGGCCAGCATGTTCGGTTATGTCACGTCTTTGCGCAACATGTCGCAGGGGCGCGCCAGCTCCACCATGGAGTTTTCGCATTACGCCGATGTGCCGAATAATGTCGCTCTGACAATCATAGAAGGCAAAAAGAAATAATTTATCTTCAGGTAATAAGTTGGGCGAAGAGATAAATCAAAGCGATCCGCCTCGGGCGGATAAACGTTGACGATAATTGAAGGTAAGAAGAAATAAGCTATTTCAAATAAAAAAACAACCCCTCGCCATAATGGTGGGGGTTGTTTTTTTATTTATATGCAATTTATTTAGCCGTTTGTGCCTGTTTTTTTCTGCCTCGGCGGCCTATTGGGGCTATTGCGCATGGCGTTAATGTCGATAATTTCGGCGTTAGCTTGTTTATGTGCCGGTTCTAATTGTTCAGCGACTATTTTATATAAAGGAGTATTTACGGTTCCTTCTCCGATTCTATTAACAAATTCTTCAATGTCCGCCTCATCTACATCTGAGACAAAATCCTGCCCGGGTGGTTGGCCCGTTTCCGTTGGCTGGTTTTGCTTATTGAATATTTTGCCTTTTTTGTATGCCTCATTTGCCGCCGCGGTTATTTCTTGGGGTGAAATGCCATCGAATGATTTACCGAGCATATTATTTATCATTAATTTCATGAATTAACACTTATTATTATAGCATAAATTTTATGATTTGTCAATACATATATTCATTTTTTATGCTAATTATAAACGAAATCATGTTGTTGACAAATAGTCAGTTTTGTGCTAATTTTAAATGTCCGATAGTCGGACTGAGTCCTTTGACAAGGTAAGGGTAAAAAACTAA
>JAPLWQ010000004.1:20011-20635 GCA_026396515.1 Candidatus Magasanikiibacteriota bacterium
TCCTGGCATACTTGAATGGCGGGAGAAGCATGCTGGACGAGCCGGGGGCGGATGGTATTCTAAAAAATGTTCTCGACAAAGAGCAAAGGAAGCTTCTCCGGGAACAAGTCGTATCGGGTCGGTTTGACCCGTGTGATCCGGGCGACATGGTGAGAGTGTGCAGTGAAATTTTGGGGATTGAAAAAGACAGTAATCAATACCAGGATTTTGTCCTGCAGGTCCACTTCTTTGTTGCCACCAGTGCACCTTCATCGCAGGCCGTTAATCCAATATGGCAAACCGCCGGCCGGCCGCCGGCAACTCTGCCACCGCCCGCGCGCAAGAACACGATGACCGATGGTCTCAGATTCGTTGCTGGTACTGACGCGGATTCGACCGTTCCGCCGCCTGAACCGATTGGCGACGGGGATATTACCAAGGTAAAAAGCGCGGATGAGATTGAACTGGAGGAGATGGGCAAGGAAGGCAAAAAACTCGGCGACAGTTTGACCTCTCGCTTGGCCGCGATTCAAGCCGAGAATATAAAACTCGAGACCGATTTGGATGCGATTCAAGTCGAGAATAAAAAACTCGAGACTGAAGTATCGGAAGCCAAAAAAGCGGCAGGTGGACTGGAAAAGGCAA